>JACQJO010000047.1 GCA_016205025.1 Elusimicrobiota bacterium | reverse complement strand
TTACCGAAGAACAGATCAGGGATTACATTGAGAATCATACAAAGGAAGATGATGAAAATTTTACGATTGGGAAGTCTTAAGCCGCCTTTAGGCGGCGACCCATCCTGTGCGCTTACAGCGCACAGTGGTTGAGTTTTGGCAGTCCGATGAGTCTTAAAAAAACCACTCTGACCTGCCCTTACTGCTGGGAAGAAATCGAGATTTCGGTTGACCCAGCCATGGAAGGCCAATCCTATGGCGAAGACTGCTCCGTTTGCTGTCGAGCCATCGTTTTAACCGTCCACTCCGAAGGCGACGAAACCGACCCCGAAGTCTACGCCCGCAAAGAAAACGAGTAAATAAGCGTTGCGGCCCCCCGTAAAAAACTTTAGTCTGGGCCCTCATCCCTGCTAACTTAATTCTTTCTGAACGTATAAAAACGTCTTAAAATAAGGGGTTTTCGCTGTGTCCCTGGCTTTTGACCAGAAATACCCTGTAGAGGGAAATTTGAGTTAACTTAGCGGGGATGAGTCTGGGCCCTTGGGCCTAAAAAAGTATGGGTCTTTCTGCCTAGGCTCCTAGGACCGTTAGACCCTATCGTTTAATAATAAAAACAGGAAAGATTATTCTTCCATGAAACCCATCCCAAGCTCCGCTCTCTTAACGATTCCAATGGCTTTATTCTCCGGCTTCCCTGTTTTAGCCCAGCAGAGCGGGGGTGAACAGCTCTGCGCGGCCGTGGGCAAGCCCGCCGGCTGTTACCATAACGAAAAAGAAAAAAGAGAACTGACCAACAAAGTTGAGGAGCAAAGAAAAGAACGGGAGTATTATGAAAAAGTCACCGGCTTAACCCACCCCAGCGACCCGGATTACCACCAAAAAACAACCGAACGCTGGAGGCGGGAGGATGAGGCCGAAAGAAACTCCTCCGGAGGATCATCCGGCGCCTCAAGCTCCAATGATTCTCCTTCTTCGCAAAGCTCCTATTCCGATTCCCCATCGTACTCGCACTCATATCACCTGGATAACCGGCCCAGGCTAACCGCGTCTTTCGCGCCGCGCGGCACGCTCTCGATAACAACTGTCCGTGAATCCCCGCTTGAGCGTTGGCCATGCGCTGCGCCAAATTCTTGCACGCTCTCGATAACAACCGCCCGTGAACCCCAGCAGTTAAGCGCCGAGCTGACCTACCGATCCTCATCCCCAGCCCGTTTTATCACAACAAAAAAATCGCAAGATAACGCCGGGGAAGCCCCGGCCCCGCCGGTTCCGGGCTCAACCTTATTAACCGCCTACCTGGCATTGCTGCAAACCAATAATTCAACCCAAGCGCCCAACGCGGCTAAACCACGCGAATCATGGCCGCTCCCGGCTGACCAATCAACAACAAAGGCCAATCAAACGCTAGGCCAAAAGTTTGACGGCGCGCCTGCCGATCCCGTCCAAAAGCCTAAAACCACCATTCATTGGCCGTCTTTGGGACTGACTGAAACGATCAACGGCTTGGCGGCTTTGTGCCTGCCCTGCCGGATGCTGGCTAACGGCCTTTCCGCTCTTAAACCCAAAAAAGAGGACAAGGGGCCCGTAACGATAGACTCCAGGGCGGCCAAAGAACTGCGCGATCAGACGGTAAGCGCAACTAAAAAATATGTTGACCAGCCCTACGCCTGGGCAGGACAATCCCTGCCCAAAGGCTTGGATTGCAGTGGTTTTGAATACAGGGTTCTATTTAGCAATCAACCGGGGGAAATCAAGGCAAACGCTCAAAATTACTTTGCCAAAGCCCAGGAAAAGAGGGCCCTCCTCCCCTCTGCCTGGCTCCCCCAGCCTGGAGACGTTTTCTTTAAAGGGAAACCTGGCGACATTGAACATACCGGATTCATTGAAAACTGCGAAAGGACCGGCTCTCAAACCATGCAATGCGGTATTATTCATGCTGACGGGGTGCCCCAGATCAAAACTCAAGAAGGCCAGATTTTGACCACTTATGAAGAAGTAACGAGCTACAAAAAAGAGCGCCCCAACGCCCAATACGAAAATCTACCGGGCTCATGCGCAAAAAATGAAAAAGAGAATGGTTCTGTCAGCTGTAAAATTGCTGAGGAGCGATGGGATTTTGAGCTAAAAAATAACCGATGGGAAAAACTTATCAACGACAAGAACGGCCAACGCAAAACGGACAATCGCTCCTACCACTTTGCCGATTCCCTTCGCCTACGGGACCTCCAGGAAAAACAATGAAAACTCCCTGGTTGACCATCTTTTTAATATTGATTTCGTTATCCGGCTGTTCCAAGCTCAAGGATTCCTTCTTTCCCCAAAAAGGCCTAATTGTAACCCCGGCTGGTAACATTTTTAGAACTAAAGAAGCCTGGCAACAAAATGTCAAAGACTACAATCCAAAATATCGCGCACTCCACGCCCGCGCCATTGGCTCGACCCAAGATTGGAAAAACTATATCTTGGCTATCTTCCCGGAAGCCCAAGAAAACCCTCCGAGCTCTATCAAACCCTTCCCCTGGCCCATGAATCCGAGCGTCTTCGCTCTTTACGGGGATTTCCTTAAAACAGGAAAACCAACGGCCGTCTTCGTGGAGACCATGCCGGGACTGCCAACCGTCAGAACCTTGATTGTCAGCCAATGGGACAACGACCGATGGAATGAGCTCTTAAGGCTTGATGAGAATGGGGTTAAAACGCCGTATATCACTTTTAAAAGGTGGACCCTGTCTCACCGCCCTTCCTGGAAATTTGCCGGCTACTCGATCAGACTTCAGAATAGTGATCAGGATAAAAATAAATCCTTTGATTTTTTACCATGCCTTGTCACCCTGGACTTTCCTGGATGCCTTTCCATAGAGAAGGTGTATTGGAGCGCAAAAAATCACCGATTCTTTTTTATCGATATGGCCGATAGAATCATCTTCGATCAAAAAGATTTTGATGAAAAATTTTAAAAATAAGCGTGCCGATCAGAATTCCCTTCGCCTGCGGGACCTCCAGGAAAAACAATGAAAACGCCCAGAAATCGGGGAAATCGGGGGACTTGTCTCTGATTTTAGGTGTCCGTCAAAGGTGGGATAGCTCATTTTGTATTAATTTAATACATACTATTGACATGTTTCATTACATCTGTTAAACTTGTTTGGATGGAAATGGAAGGTGAAGTATGGATAAGTCTGTAATTAGAATAGGACAGCTAATTAAAAGCCGAAGGAAAGAACTCGGCATGAGCCAACAATTTTTAGCGGCCACGCTAGGCGTGGTAAGACCGACTATTTCTATGATAGAAAATAACCGAAGAAAAGTTTCCGCAGATGAGGCTTCAAAATTATCAAAAATTTTGAATATTCCTATTGGTCAACTTGTGGGTTTGGAAGGAGTTCCCGAAATAGTATTGCCGAAAACAGCGGATAAAACTCCCTTCAAATCCCAGGAGATGCCTATGCGAATTAGCATCCCTCAGAAGAATCTGACGAAATTTAAAGAGGTTCTCCTTTACATCTTAGATAGGGTGGGATCAAAGCCCAATATCGGAGAAACGGTAATCTATAAGTTGCTTTATTTTATTGATTTCAATTTTTACGAGCAATACGAGGAGCAGTTAATCGGTGCTACTTACATCAAAAATCATTATGGTCCAACGCCGATAGAGTTTAAAAAAATTATTGACAAAATGATTCAAAAAAATGAAGTGGAAAAGGTGAAGAGCCGCCACTTTGCTTTTCCGCAGACAAAGTACTTACCACGCAGAAAACCAGATCTTTCTGGGATTCAAGCCAACGAACTTGAAGTTATCGAAGATGTATTAAATAAGCTTTCTGGAATGAATGCCACGCAAATCAGCGAATACTCGCACAATGATGTGCCTTGGCTGACGGCTGTGGAGGGGAGAAAAATCGAGTACGAGTCAGTTTTTTATAGAACACCGGGGTACTCGGTGCGAGAGTACGGTGAAAATATTTCATGAGATCGGGCGTCTTAAAGAATTTGAGAAGGGTTTCAAAAAGCTTTCCAAAAAGTTTCGTAGCCTTCCCGAGGACCTTGAAAATTTTATCAAGATAGAGCTTAACCTTTACCATAAATTAAAAAAAGATAATAACGGTATTTTCCAAATCGCTGGGCTCCCGTTTGAGGTTCCCAAGGTTTATAAGGCCAAAAAATTTGCCTGTCGTGCGCTAAAAGGACGCGGTGTTCATTCCGGAATAAGAATCATTTATGCCTACTTTGAGCAAGAGGATAGAATCGAATTCATTGAGGTTTATTCCAAAGCTAACCAGGATAACGAAGATAAGGCATTGATTGTGAAACATTACAAAAAAGAGGGTTTATGAAAATTTCGCATATTATCCGGCGCGGAATTTCTATATTCTGTTTGTATGTCTCGACGGCGCAGGTCACAGCGGGAATTGGAGAGGATATTTTCAGGCGTCCCTCCAGGCCATCGCCCGAAGCCACCGGCACACCGGAAACCACGCAAAGACGCCAAGGTTCATTTCCAGGCCAAAACAATCGAAGGGCAGCTTGTCCTGAAAGGTAAGTTCGGGTTTGTGCTTTCGGAAAAGACCGGCGTTCCGGACATTTACGTCCAAGGCGACACCCTGCGCTTGGCCATGGGCGGCGACCGGGTGGCGGTTAAACTTTCCTCCTCCTCGGATCCGTCGCGGCCGGAAGGAGAAATTGTCCGCGTCGTCTCAAGGGCGCGTTCCAGCGTCGTGGGAGTTTTCCGGAAAATCCGGAAAGCGTTTTTAATTGAACCCGAAAACGGCGGGGAACCGGTCCGCATTCTGGACTTTAAAGGAGCGCACCCGCAAGAAGGCGATTTGGCGGTGGTGAAAATAACCCAATGGCCAACGCCTGATTCTTGGGCCGGCGGGGAATTGCTTGAAGTGCTGGGCTCCGGCGCCGGTCCCGGCATGGAGTTAAAAGCGATCCTTCGAAAATTCGAACTGCCCGACGCGTTTCCCGCCGCGGTCCAAGCCCAGGCCAAGTCATTCGCCGAGGAAGTCCCGGAATCGGCCTGGCAAGGGCGAGAAACGTTTTTTCACATTCCGGTTTTCACCATCGATGGAGCGGATGCTAAAGATTTTGACGATGCCGTTTCCCTGGAGGACCTAGCAGATGGCGGCTGGCGGCTGGGGGTTCATATCGCTGACGTGGCCCAATACGTGAGTGAAGGAAGTGATCTCGACATCGAAGCGTACCGGCGCGGCACCAGCATTTATTTCGTGGACAAGGTGGTTCCCATGCTGCCAACGCCGCTTTCCGATAACCTTTGCAGTTTGCGTCCGGACGTTGCGCGTTTAACCTTGTCCTGCGTCATGGATATCAATCCACAAGGCCGCGTCGTCAACCACCGGATCGTGGAAAGCGCTATACGCAGTGCCAAGCGGTTCACCTACGAAAACGTGGAGTTGATTCTTAAAGGCGAAGATGGCGCAAACGCGCCGGCGCCCGTAACGGATGCAGTTAAAAAAATGGGCCGCCTGGCGCGTCTTTTGCGCGAGATGCGCTTTAAGCGCGGATCGCTGGATTTTGATTTCCCCGAAGCCTATATCGTTACCGACGCCGCGGACCATCCCGTGGATGTGCGCCGGCGCGAACGCCTGGAAAGCCACCGTCTAATCGAGGAGTTCATGCTCCTGGCCAATGAAACGGTGGCCACCGAAATGCGGAAATTTCCTTTTCTTTACCGGGTTCACGAACGGCCGGACGCGTTTAAAATGGGCAAGCTCGAAGACATGTTAAAGGCCCTCGGGGTTGCTGTGCCGCCGGGGTTTCACCAAGGGCGTCCCTTGGTCCTTCAAAGCGTTCTCGAATCGGTTAAGGGAAAACCCATCGAGGGGGCGATTCAGATGATGATCCTTCGAAGTTTAAAGCAAGCGGTTTATTCCTCTAAAAACGAGGGCCATTACGGCTTGGCGTCGGCTTGCTACACGCATTTCACTTCCCCGATACGCCGTTACCCGGACCTGATCGTTCACCGGATCATCAAAGAGCGCTTGCGCCAACATTTAAGCGCGCAGAGGCAGGAATATTGGAAAACGGCCCTGGCTGATATCGGTCTTTTAAGTTCGCAGCGCGAGCGAACGGCGGTGGACGCGGAACGGGAATACATGGACTTAAAAAAAGTTCAAGTTATGGAAAAACATCTGGGAGAATCCTTTGACGGCGTCGTTTCCAGCGTCACCTCGTTCGGTCTTTTTGTTGAGCTAAACGACATTTTCGTCGAAGGCCTGGTGCACGTTTCCAATCTAAGGGATGACTACTACGTTTATGACGAGGCAAGGTCCACGCTTCGCGGGCGGCGCACGGGCCGCCTTCTATCCATGGGCCAACGAGTGCGCGTCAGATTGGCCGCGGCCAACACGGTCAAAAGACAGCTGGATTTTGAATTGGAACCGGCCAAACCTTCACCCGGCCATAAGCCTGCCGGCCGCAGAACAAATCGTTAAAAATCGGGAGCCGACGGGTAATACGCAGAAAGGGCGCATTGGCGGAGGCGCTGAATTTGGGATAATAACCGCACATTGTGCGTATCCTGATTCTTCGGTTGTCTTCATTGGGGGACGTGGCCCTTTTATCGCCTGTTTTTGAGGATATAAAGAGGGTCTATCCCCAAGCCCACATTGCTTGTTTGGTCAAGCCGGCTTATGCCGGGCTTGTGGCGTCCAGCGCTTTTGTAGACGAGGTTCTGGTTTTTGAGGGTTTTTGGCCGACGCTGAAGCTCTTGCGGTCCAAGAAGTGGGACGCGATTTTGGACCTTCACGCGGTTTTGCGCACCCGGCTTCTGGCGGCCTTGGTTGTGGCGAAAAGAAAAATTACTTACCGCAAAAATATCCTGGGGCGTTTGCGGATGGTTTTAAAAGGCGTGAGCGGCGAATCCCCGGTCCATGTGGCCGAGCGCTATAAAGAAACGTTGAAACCCTTGGGCGTTGGCTTAAAGCGCGCGGTTGTTCTCCAAACTGCTTTTTTAGGCGACGCGATTTTAACTTTGCCTCTGCTTTCGCGGGTCAAGAGTGAGCTTCAGCCGGAGAGTCTGGCCGTTGTGACCAGACCCGAGCACGAAGCGATGTTCGCGCGCGAGGGGTTTCGCGTGATTGTGGATGATAAGCGCGGCCAAGACGGCGGGATTGGCGGGATTTTTCGCATGATCCGGCGGTTAAGAAAAGAGAATTTTGATTTGGCGCTTGTTCCTCACCGCTCTTTGCGCTCGGCTGTGATCGCGTGGGGCGCGGGAATTGGGCTTCGCGTTGGGTTTGAAAGTTCGGCGGGAAGCTTGTTTTTTAACAAGACGGTGCCTTTTGAATGGCCGATCCATGACAGCGAGAGGAACTTGCGGCTTTTTGAAAAAGGGTCTTTGGGTCCGGCGGGCAACGGGCAGGCGTTTAAAATCTCGATTAAGCCGGAAGACCGCCAGAGGGCGCGAAAGGTTTGGGAAACTTTTGGAGTTGATCCGGCGAAAGAATTTTTGGTGGGCATACTGCCGGGATCAAAATGGGCGACCAAGCGGTGGCTGCCGGAACGATTCGGCCAGGCCGCCTTAAAATTAAGCGAGCTTCATCCCAATTGCCGCGCTGTTTTTTTCGGCGGGCCCGAAGACCGGGCGCTGTGCGATCAGATCGCGGGTTGGGTGGGTGGCAATGCCCTTAACCTGGCGGGTAAAGTCGCGATCGGGAATTTGCCCGCTTTGATCGCGGATTTGAAACTTTTTGTGTCAAATGATTCGGGGCCGATGCATTTGGCTTACGGTTCGGGCGTGCCGACGGTGGCGATTTTCGGGCCCACGATTCAAGGGTTCGGATTTTTTCCGCAGGGACCGGCTTCGCGCGTTGTGGAGGTCCGGGATTTGGAGTGCCGGCCCTGCGGTTTGCATGGCGGCGATTCCTGTCCGCAAGGGCATTTTCTCTGCATGCGGCTGATCACGGTGGGGCAGGTAATTAAAGCGTGTGAAGAAGCCACAAAGCAAGGCGAAAGAGGCGAAAGAAGCCAAAGAGGCCAAAGACGCGAAGGAATCAGTAGATAAATATGAAAGTTTTACATTTGCTTGATGAGCCTTATGATTCAGGATTGACGGCCTCGGCTTTAAAGCTCGTTGAACTGCTCGGTCAAAATAAAATCCAGTGCGCCGTGGCGTGCCGCGAGGGCTCTTTTGCCTGGAAAAGCGCCCAGGCGATGGGGGTTCCGGCGCTCGGTTTCTGGGGCCCCAAGTTTTTGTGGTGGCTTAAGCTTCGGCGCTGGGCGAAACAAGGCCATTGGGATATTTTTCACGCTCACACGGGTTCAATGCAGACGCTGGCTTGGCTGGTTAAAAAGACGGTGCCCCGAACGGCCCTTGTTCGAACCCGGGCGGACGCCCGTCCGGCCAAACGCATGATATTTCAGGATCAAATTTTGAAAGACACCGGGTTCATCATTTTTCCGACCAAAACCACGCGGGAGCAATTTTTGGTTTCCCGCAATTACCCCATTTCCCAGGCGCAAGTTATATATCCCGCGATTGAAGATGCTGGATGCTCGATGCTGGATACTCAAGAAAAAAAGGATTCTTCGCTTCCGGTATCTAGCATCCAGCATCGAGCATCTTCCCGCGTTGTTATGGTCGGCCGGCTTGATCCGGTGAAAGGGCACGCGGATTTTTTACGCGCCGTTGATCTGGTGGCCAGGCGGTTTCCGGACGTTCAGTTTGAGATCGTGGGCGCCCAAAAAAATGTCAAAGAAAGGGATTTGATCGCGCTGGCGCGGCGTTTAGGAATTGAACGCAGAGTCCGCATGGCGGGTTATTTAAGCCCAGAGAAGCTTCGGGAAACCATGTCCCAGGCTGTTTTTGGCGTTATCGCTTCAAGGGGTTCGGAGGCTGTCTCCCGGGTTTGTTTGGAATGGATGTCCCTGGGAAAGCCGGTCGTGGCAACGAAGGTGGGCATGATTCCGGAGCTGGTGCAAGACGGTCAAACCGGTTACCTGGTCGCTCCGGGCTCTTTTGAGGAGATGGGCTACCGGTTTCGCCGGCTTTTGGAGAATCCGGATCTGGCGGTTAAAATGGGAAACCGCGCGCGGGAGGTTTTCGATCTTAGTTTTAATCCGTCGGTTTGTTTGGAGAAACATTTGTCCGTTTATCAATCGGCGATCAAGATGGCTGTATCGCCGCCGCGTGGTCAGACCCTAAGGCAGCGCTAAAAATTAAAACTTAAATGACCAATTCCTTTTCCGAAGAAAATCCGCCCACGATCTTGCATGTTGATTTTGAGGAGACTTTTCGCGGCGGCGAGAACCAGGTCTGGATGCTGCATGAAGGATTGATTGATCAGGGCTGGAGAAGTTTTTGCTTGTGCTTGGCCGGATCGGAATTTGACCGCAGGGCCAAAGAGAAAGGACTACCCGGCGTTTACGCGGTCAAGGCGGGCGGATTGAATATCGGGGAATTCGCGCCGGCCCTGATGATGGGCTTGCGCGAGATAGCGGGCAGGATCAAGCCCCAAATTATTCACGCGCACAGCGCGCACGCGGGCGGGGTCGCTTTGTGGAGCCGTCCGTTTTTTGGGCGGGTGGCCGCGCGTCCCAAACTGGTGGCCCATCGCAGAGTTTCGGACCCGATCGGTCCGTTCTCAAAATGGAAATATAACGCGATGGATTTGGTGATCGCGGTGTGCGGTTCTATCCGCGATTCTTTGGTGGGAAGCGGCGTTAAAGCCGAAAAAATTCGCGTCGTGCCCAGCGGAATCAGATTAAACGGATGCGAAGAGGAGTCTAAGAGTCTGGGAGTCTTAGAGTCTGGGAGTCTGGAAAAAAGAGAAGGGCAAGTAGCGATTGGAACGATGTGCGCCTTAGACGGAAAACAAAAAGACGTGGCCACCTTGATACGGGCGTTCGGAAAAATCGGCGAACGTGCCCAGGGCGCGGTTTTGCATATTTTTGGAGACGGCGCTGACCGGCCCAGGCTTCAAGCCCTGACCGAAGAGTTGGGTCTGCAGTCCCGCGTGTGGTTTCATGGATGGTGGACAAGGGAGCCCGGGGAGGCGTTAAGGCAGTTGGATATTTTTGTTCTTCCTTCCCTGCAGGAGGGAACGTCCAACGTTTTAATGTCCGCGATGGCCCAGGGCGTGGCCTGTATCGCTAATGACGTCGGGGGCAATCCCGAAGTTTTAAGCACGTCGGGTCTTTTGGTGGCGCCCGGCGACCCCGAAGCGTTGGCCGGGGCGATCGGGGAGCTTCTTGGGGATAAAAATAAAAGGAGCGAGTATTCCAAGGCCGCGAGTTACCGCGCCAAGACGTTTTCGGTGGATAGATCCGCCGTTTCCATGATCGGTTGTTATAAAGAGCTGTTATCGCTTGAATGAAAATTGTTTACACGATCCGCAACTTTGAACTGACCAACGGCAACGCCCGGTTGGTGTGGGAGCTTTCTCAAAGAGCGCGCGGCGAAAACCACGGCGTTGACATCGTGGCTCACCGGTTCCCTGAAAAAGGGAAGAGGTTTAGCGCAGGGAAGTCACCCTTGCCCCCAGACCCGAGAACCAGTCCCGACGGTTCTCCCCGCGTGCTCGCGGGGCCCCTCTCCACTACTGGGTTCAAGGGTGACTTCCCTGCGCTAAACCCTTACGAAAAAAGCATGAGAGCAAGAGAGCGTGAGAGCGCGGGCGTGAATAGCGGGATCGGGCGCCACTATGTGCCGCAGTTGCCTAAAATTTTTGGCAGTTGGAGAGCCAGGAGTTTTGCCTGGCTGTCCTCCCGGCGCGCGCAGAGCCTTAAAAAGGAGAAAGGCGTCGTTCATGGGTTTGGGGATTCTTACCGGCAGGATATTTTGACCTTGGGCAACATTGACTGGAGCTATGGTTCCAGGATTCCGGGGCGCAGTCCGTCCGCCGCCGCCGTTGCCATCAAGGCCGCGGCTTTAAGCGACGCCCAGACAGCCGTTATCACCGTTGTTTCGGCGGAAATGAGGCGCGATCTTTTGAAAAATTTTCCCGTCCTGAAATCCGAGAAGGTGCGCGTTTCCTATCCCGGAGTTGACGCCAAAAAGTTTTCTCCGGCCAAGCGCGAGGCCGCGCGGCAAAAATTAAGCGAAGCCTACGGGATTCCGCGGGAAGCCTTTTGGATCGTTTTCGCGGCGGGCGGGGATTTTGAGAAAAGAAATTTTGGCGGGATCGTCAAGGCCCTGGAACGCCTGAAGGGCGAGGACTGGGTCTTTGTGGTCGCGGGGGCCAAGGCATCTGCCATCGTCATTGACGAGAAACTGCGCGCGCGCACTTTTTTCTTGGGCCTTTTGCCGGATTTAAGCGAGGTTTTTCCGGCCTGCGATCTGATGGCCTATCCGGCTTGGTATGATGAGTTCGCTTTGGTTTGTTTGGAAGCGATGGCCAGCGGAGTTCCCGTTGTTTTAAGCCGGACGGTGGGAGCGTCCGAAATTTTTCCCAGAGAGCTGGATCAATCCTGCGTTCTCAAAGATCCCCAAGACGCCGTGGAGTTGGCGGCCAAAATAGATTACTGGAGAAAAGCGCCGCCGGCGGCCAAAGAGATATTTTCCAAGGTGGCCGCGGAATATTCTTGGGACCGTTTTTACGCGGGCTACCGGGAGCTTTATCAAGAGGTCGCCGATCGGGGGGAAAACGCATGAACATACTGACCGCCGCCGCAGGATTGGGAGCCCTGGGCGTTTCGTTACGATGGAACTGGTGGCGGCCGGCCAAAAAAGGCATTCCGGTCTTGATGTATCACCGCATGGGCGTGCCGCCCGAAGAAAGCGCCCAAAAATCTTTATGGATCGGCGCCGACCGGTTCAGGTGGCATCTTGATTACCTTGAGAAGGCGGGTTATCAGCCGGTCACCTTTGAGGATATCAGCCGGGGAAACGAACCACGAAAGCCGGTGATCATCACCTTTGATGACGGCTATCTCAATCAATACGAAATCGGGTTTAAAATTCTCAAGGAAAGGGGATTGCATGGCGTGTTTTATATCGTCACCGAATCCATGGGCAAAGAGAATTTCTGGCACGATCCCAAAGCGGAGCCGAGATTAAAAATGATGAGCGAAAGCCACGTCAAGGAGATCGCGGCCGCCGGCATGGAAATCGGCAGTCACGCCTTAACCCACCGGCGGTTTTTAACCTTCAGCGCGGATGAAGCCGGGCGCGAGTTTGAGTTAAGCAAAAAGAAGCTTGATGAGTTGTTGGGCAAAAAAATTTTTTCCTTCGCGTTTCCCTACGGCAACGGGGAGAATGACCCCGGTTTGATCGCGGCGGCCAAGCGGGCCGGTTATCAGTGGATCGCGGGTATTCACGCGGGCATTTGGAACAAAAACGGCCAGGCCGCCATCCCCAGAATCTATGTGCGCGGGGATGACTGGAAAATTGATTTTCCTTTGCAGTTGACACGGGGAAGGTCGAGGTTATGAAAATTCTCCACGTTACCAATGCCCGGGATTTTACCGGCGGGATGAAGCAGGTTGAGCTTTTAATGAAAGGGCTGCGCTGTGAATTTGGGGTTGAGCAGACTTTGGCTTGTCCGGTAGGCAGTCCGGTCAGCCGCCATTTTCAGGGCATGGGATTTTTCGTTCATGAAATCGGAATTTTTCAGGATTACGATCTTTGGGCGGCCTGGAAACTTTCCCGCCTGGTTAAAAGCGAAAAATTCGAGATCGTTCACGCGCATCACGCCATGGCCCACGCGGTGTCTTTGCTGGCCAAACATTTCACGCCGTTTCGTTTGGTTGTTTCGCGGCGGGTGACGCACCCGATTCCTTGGTATCCCACCAGCCTTTGGAAATACCGCAACGCCAAAATTGACCGTTATTTTTGCGTTTCGCGCTCGGTGGCCGGCGTGCTTGAAAAAACAGGCGTTAAGCCGGAGCGATTGGCTGTTGTGCCGAGTTCAACGGATTTGCGGCGTTTTACTCCAAGGCCGCCTTCGGGCGAGCTTTTGGCCGGCTTGAATTTTAACGGTCTTGCCAGGGGTCCCATTTTTGGCGTGGTGGCCAACTATTCCGCCTGGAAGGGTCATGATCTTTTTATCGAGGCGTTGGCTAAACTTTTGAAAAATCAATACGGCGTTTCAATGAAGGGGTTTAGCGCAGGGGAGTCACCCTTGCCCCCAGACCCGAGAACCAGTCCCGACGGTTCTCCCCGCGTACTCGCGGGGCCCCTCTCCGCTACTGGGTTCAAGGGTGACTCCCCTGCGCTAAACCCTTACGCTTTAATGGCCGGGCGCGACACCGATTCGCCGGCGGTTTCTCAAAAGATCGCGCGTTATGGGCTCGTCGGCAAGGTCCGGCAATTGGGATGGAGAGAGGATACCCCCGACGTGCTAAGCGTTTTATCCGCGCTTGTTTGCCCGTCTATTGCCGGAGAGGGCTCTTCGGGCGTTATCCGCGAGGCGTTTGCCATGAGGATTCCCGTTATCGCCAGCGACATCGAAGCCAACCGGGAATTGGTCAATGACGAACGCGGCTGGCTGTTTAAAAACGGCGACGCGGGTGATTTGGCGCGGGTTTTGGAATCTTTTGTTCATTTGAACGCCGCCGAACGGGATCAAAGAGTTGCGGCGGCCCAAAAGTTCGCGCAAGGCTTTTTTTCGGCGGATCGGATGATTGAGCTTACCTTGGAAAATTACCGGCAGTTGCTTGTATGAGAACATGAGAAGAATCTGGCAGGAATTAAAAACGAACCCGGCGGGGCGGGTTTTGCTGTATATCTTAAGCATGGTTTATGGCTTGGCGGTTCAACTGCGCCGCGGCTGGCTTTATTTTTTTCCTCACTCTCACGAAATCGCGGCGCCGGTGATCAGCGTCGGCAACCTGACAACGGGGGGAACGGGTAAAACAACCGCCGTATCTTATTTGGCGGAACTTTTTCTGGATGAGGGAAAAACTGTTTGCGTTTTAACCCGGGGCTACAAGGGCGGCGACGAAGCGAATCTGCTTGCGAAGCGATTTGAGGAACACGGCGCTCGGTTCCAGGTTTTGATCGGGGCTAACCGTTACCGCTTAGTTCTTTCTTATGTAAAAAATTTACAGCCTACAGCCTACAGCCTACAGCCTGTCTTTATTCTCGACGACGGCCATCAGCATCATTCCTTGAGAAAAGACGCGAGCCTTATCCTGATTGACGCTTTGGATGCAGATGGGATCGAAAATTTGCTTCCCTTTGGGCTGTTGCGCGAACCTTTTGGCGCGGGTTTGGCCCGCGCGGACGCGGTTTTAATCAGCCACGCCGATTTGGTTTCAATTGAGCGTTTGGATTATATCCGGCAGAAAATTTTGGCGGCTAAACCCGAACTTCCGGTTTATTATGTCACGCATCGCTTAACAGGCGTCAAGCCTTTGGGCCATAGCCGCGAATTGGCGCCGGACGCGCCCGTGGCGCTTGTTTCCGGAATTGGGAACCCCCATGGTTTCGAGAGCCTTGTTCGTGGTAAAACCAATTACCGCGTTTTAAAACATTTTGTTTTCGAAGACCACGCCTATCTAAATCAGGATCAAATCGAAAGAGTCAATCGCGAGGCCGCTTCTTTGGGCGCCGCGGGCGTCGTCACAACGGCTAAAGACGCGGCGCGCATGGGTTCGTCACTCGCGGGCGGCGGCTGGCACGTGGCCGAGGTGGAGTTTGGTTTTTGGAATCAATGGCCGGGCAGTTCCTGTGACGAAGAGGAATTTTGGTCTTTAATAAAGAAAAAAATGAACCGGCGCGCGCCGTTGCCGGATGAGCGCGGATTTTTCAGAATAGCGGAGCATTTTGTTTCTTACGCTTTCATTCGCGCGGCATCGGCTTTGGCCGGACTCGTTTCGATTCAACGGCTTGGCCGGGCGGCCGTTTATTTGGGTCCGGCGGCGGCGAAGGTTTTAATCCGGCGCGATCAATTGGTTAAAACCAACATCAGGCTGGCCATGCCGGAACTGTCCGCGGCCGAGACGCAATCGGTTGCGCGGAATTTTTGGAAGAATATAACCGCCACGCTGTTGGAATGGATGAAGATGGCTCACGTTGACAGGAAATGGATTTCGGAAAACGTCACGCTGGAAAATCGAGAGGCGGTTGACGAGGCCTTGGCCAAAGGCCGCGGGGCTTTGTTTCACGCGGGGCATTTCGGCAATTGGGAGCTCTCTAACCTGGCGATAGCGGCGGCGGGCTATCCAGTGGCGGGGTTGGTTAGAACCCAAAAGAATCCCTATTTAGACGCCTGGCATAATGCCATGCGCCGGCGTTTTGGATCGAAAATATTTACGCATCATCAGGCGATCAGGGAAACGCAAAGATGGCTAAGAGCGAACGGGTGCCTAGGGATTTTGTCGGACCACAACCTTTACAAGGGAGGCGTATTCATTAATTTTCTCGGCCGCCCGGCGGCCACAACCACTTTGACCGCTCTGCTTTATTTTAGAACCGGAAGCGCGATCATCGGGGTTTACAGCGCGCGCCGCAACGGCAAAAATATTATTCGTTTTGAGAAAATAAATCCGCCGGACTATAATGAAACAATGGACTCTAACGAGAAGGCCCAAGCCTTGACGCAATTTTTGGCCGAACATTACGAGCGCTGGGTTCGCGAGGAGCCGTCGAACTGGTTGTGGGGGCACAACCGCTGGAAACGTTCCCATGAAGCGAAAGTTAAGAGTTCAGAGTTGAGAGTTGAGAGTTTGGAAAAGTTATGACTGCCTCGCGCCTGATTTGCTTTTTTATATTCCTATTCACTTTGACCATGATTCCCTCGATTTCGTCCGGCTACATCGCATTCGGATTGATCGTTGTGACGTTTGGTTATCAGATGTTCCGCGGCAAAGAAAAAATTCGGATAGATGATTTGCCTTTATTCGAGATTTTTATGGCGTATGTTCTTTGGGGGTTGATCTCAAGTTTTTTTGGCTTGGAGGTCAAGCGCAGTCTTCATTATTGGAAGAGCGATCTTTTATGCGGAGTTTTCTGGGTTCTTTATGGCGTTTTTTCACGCTCTCCTAAAGCGCGAATATGGGCTTTAAAGGGGTTTGCCGTCAGTCTGCTTGTGTTGGCGGTTTTGGGGTTGCTTCAAATTGTCATGATAAGGTGGTTCCCCTCGTTTAACGATTGGCTGGTCAATTCGCCCATTGGCTGGCTGCGCAAGTTTTCCATGTATCCCGATCCCCATACACCCAGGGCCCATGGACCCATTCACACGTTAACCTACGGCGAGGTCATGGCCATCGGAGGACTTTTTTGGATCGGTTCATGGCAGCATCGTTGGGGGAGATTGTGCCTGGGCGCTTTGTGCCTGGGCGCCTTGGTGGCTTCCGGATCCCGGGGGCCGGCCCTAGGTTTTTTGAGCGGCTTCATGGTCGTTTGTTTCTGCCATTTTCTTTTCGCTAACAAGTTTCCTTGGCGGCCGGTCTTGGCGCTGGCCATCCCGGCTCTCATTTTATTTTCCTCCGACGACGTTTGGGCCCGGTTTAAAAGCGCTTTTCAGCCGAATAAAAATCGCGACCGGATCTCCCTTTGGCGCACGGGGCTCAAAGTCCTTGAGGACTACCCGCTGACCGGAGTTGGCGTCGCGCACATGAAAACGGCTTGGCCAAATTACTTTCAGAGCGAGTGGAAGAGATACATGGCCTCCGGAAAAGAGGATTGGTCCGACGTTCACAACCTTTATCTTCAGCAAGCCGGCGAGCGGGGCCTGCCGGGCTTGGCTGTTTTGCTTTTGTTGTTGGGAGCTTTGACTTATAGGACCTATCGCTTTATGCGGGAGGATTCAAAAAACAGGGAAACGCATATAGCGATTCTCGGCGTTTTGGTCGCTTTTTTGGTCATGAACGCGACCGAAAGCGCTTTTCAAGACACCGAAGTCGTTTTTGTTTTTTATATGTTGTTAGCTTTGGGCTGGTCGGCGGCCGACAGACGCGGGGCCGGCGGCGCGCCGCAGTGGGATGGGTAAACGAGCCGTTTTTTTAGATCGAGACGGCACCATTATTCACGAGGCGCATTATCTTAGCGATCCAGCCAAGGTCCGGCTTTACAGGGGCGCGGGCCTTGCCTTGCGCAAGCTCAAAAAGAAAAATTTTGAACTGGTGGTTATCTCCAATCAGTCGGCGGTGGGCCGGGGCTGGGTGGATATAAAAACGGTGGATCGAATTAACCGAAAGATGAGCAAGCTCCTTGTTCAAAGCGCGGACGTTAATTTAGACGCCGTTTATTATTGCCCCCATGCCCCCAATGACGGGTGCGCTTGCCGCAAGCCCAAAACGGTTCTTGTTCGCATGGCGCAAAGAGCCCGCGCGATAGATTTGCGCAAATCCTATATGATAGGCGACAAATTAATTGATATCGCTTTAGCCAACAGAGCCGGCTTAAGAGGTATATTTGTGTTAACCGGCCATGGACGCCAGGAACTGCCCGGGCTTAAAAAACCGGGGGCGCCCCGCGCAGTCCATGTCGCCCGGAATATCCTTTCCGCCGCCGGCTGGATTTTAAGGGAGGAAAATCGTGCCGCAAGAGTTTAGCTCCACCGCCTCCATGGCGCTGGTGAGATTGGGCCGAAGGCTTCAGGAATTCGCGGTCAGGCGCAGAATAAAATTAAACCGCGTCATTTTAGTTTTCATTCTTGTTTTTTTGGCGCATCCTAAAAACCATATCTTTTTTGGCGTTGGCTTCATGGCGGGGCTGATAGGCGCTTTGATCAGAATTTGGTCTAAAGTCATCATGGAGCCGTCCGGCGGCGGTTTGCCCAACACCGGTCCCTACCGCCTGGTGCGTCATCCTATGTATTTGGGCACCATCGCCCAGGGTTTGGGAATTTGGGCGGCGTGTTTGAGTTTTGGCCGTTTTTTCAGCTTCTGTTTTTTAGGGGTTGTCTTGGCGATTTATTTTTTGGTTGTTTACAGGGAAGCGATCGTTGTCGAAGAAGAGCGTTTGGCGGAACGATCGCCGCAGGAGTGGGAGGAGTATGTCGCACGAACGCCCGCGCTTATTCCCCGCAAAGAATCCTTGACGCATTTTTCGTGGTCCGACATCGGCCAGCTTGATTTCCGGCGTCTTAAACACAGCACTGAAGGCAGAAATTTTTTGGCTCTTCTGGGCGTGTTTGCGTTTCTCTGGTTTAAGCTGGTGTACCGCCTGTAAAGAAAGGCGGGTAAGGTGAACAAGGCGAATGAGGCGAATAAGGTTAAGGTAAAGGGCTTTTTTTCTACCTTATTCACTTTATTCACCTCATTCACCTTTTCTTTGCAGGCCGCTTCCACCTCTTCGGTGGCTGTTGATGCGCCATCGGCGTTTAGCGCGGCCGGTTCCACGGTAAGTTTAAACGGCACTTCGCTTTTAGAGGTGGCCCGCAGTGTGGGTTTGGGGCGGGAGGAATACGTCTATGCCGTTCATTGGGGGGTATTGAAAGTGGGCCATGCCACGCTGGGTTCTCCGGATATTGTCCGCCACCAAGATCGCGAGGCTTACCACCTTGTGTCAACCGCCCGCAGTCTTTCTTTTTTTGACGCTTTTTATAAAGTCCGCGACAGAAACGAGGCTTGGCTTGACGCCGCCACGTTTCGATCCCTGGGTTTTTTAAAGAATTTGCGTGAAGGGCGCTACCGGAGAGACGAAGAGATCGAGTACAACCACGCGACCGGCCGGTTTAAAGCCACGATTAAGAAGAAAAAGGGTCAGATTGTTCACGAAGAGGGATCAATGAAGCCCTGGGCTTATGACGTTCTCTCCGCGCTCTATTGGGTTCGGGCGCAGAACCTCAACGTGGGCGATGAAATTTCAATTGATGTCAATACGCGCAAGGACTGGCCGATGGTGGTCAAGGTTTTGAAACGCGAGAAAGTGCGCACCCCGGCGGGGGATTTTCAGTGTCTCAAGGTGGAGCCCATGATGCGTGATGAGGGGATTTTTGTTCAAAAGGGCAAGTCCATGCATATCTGGCTGACCGATGACGCCCGTAAAATCCCGGTTCTGCTTAAAGCGGAGGTCTTTATCGGTTCGGTCAAGGCGGAACTCCAGGAGATCGTTTACAATGATTTAAGTCCTTCGCTGGACTCTTCCTCCGGCACGCCGAAAATGGAATAATCATCGCCAGAATGAGCATGACGGTTAAAGAGTGGATGGAATTCGCTCTCTATGACAAAGAGCGCGGCTATTACGCCACTCGCCTGGGCTCTCTTCCGGATTACGTGACCGCCCCCACCTTCGGCCCCTTTTTGGGAGAAGCCATAGCGTCCGAACTGATCCGCGCGTGGAGAACCTTGCCGAAAAATTTACATCCCGAGGTTTTTTCTGTGGTGGAGGCGGGCTGCGGGGCGGACGGAAATTTGTCGGCCGCCATCGTGGGCGTTATCAGAAATCAAGAGCCCGTGCTTTATGACCGGCTGCAGGTTTTGCTGGTTGACCGAAGCCTACCGCGTTTAGACAGCGCGGTCAGCCGCTTATCCGGCCTTTTTGAAAATAAGGTTTTTGGATGTCCCGACATCACGCAAATTCCAAAAGTGTGGGGAGCCATCATTTCCAACGAGCTTCTTGACGCCTTCGCGGTGCGTTTGATCAGGCGCACGGCCGGTGAAGAGGTTCAAGAGGGCTATGTGGCGGGCGGCGATTCCCGTGCGATTGAATGGCGAAAATGCTCGGATCCTGTCGTGGTGTCTTTTGGTTTGGATCTTCCTTTAAACACAGCGTACGCCCTGAACCTCGACGCCTTGAAGTTTTTTGAGGCGGTGCGCGATCGTTTGGACCACGGCTTGATTTTGACCGTTGATTTTGGAGACCTAAGGCCCATGATTTTTGAGCGTTCTGCCCTCAAGGCTTTTTCCAATAGAACGGTGCGAAACTTGACGCTGGGCGCCGCCGGCAGTGAAGACTTGACTAGCCCCGTTGATTTTTCTTTGCTGATGGACTGCGGCATGCGTTTGGGGCTTGAAACGCTGCATTTTGAGACGCTGGGGAGTTTTTTGATTCGAAACGGAATCGCTGATAAAATGGCGCCAGCCGGCGGCATTGCGGCTTTAAAGGATAATCTTAAAATCAAAACTTTGATTCATCCCTATGGATTTGGAGAAGACTTCAAGGTTTTGATACAAGGCAAATAAATGCTTGAACTAGCCAATCTTGGCGTTTTTGCTGTAGTGGCGGTGGGTTTCGCGGCCGTTGCCTTGATGATCGCCTGGATTGTGCGTCCCGAAGTGGCCGAGGAAGGAAAACTTACGCCCTATGAATGCGGCATGCCGGCGCAGGGTTCAACCGAAATCCGCACGCACATACGTTTTTACACCTTTGCCCTATTTTTTGTGCTTTTTGACGTGGAAACGCTTTATCTTTATCCTTGGGCTGTGCAGGCCAGGTCAGCGGGCCTGCCTGGTTTGGCCGCGATAGGGATTTTTGTCGGCATGCTTTTTTTGGGCCTGCTTTACGCGTGGAAGAAAGGGGCGTTAGAATGGGAATGAAAGTGCTGAGTACAGAGTACAGAGTACCGAGTGCGAGGAAAGTTTATTTTTATTTTTTTTATACTCAGCACTTTACACTCAGCACTCAGCACTGAATTTATGGCTGTTAGAATCGAACGCGTTCCCGGAGGCGAATTTGCCCTCACGACCGCCGATTTTTTTATTAATTGGGCGCGCGAATCCGCTTTATGGCCGTTGACTTTTGGGTTGGCCTGTTGCGCGATTGAGATGATGGGCGCTTACGCCAGCCGTTTTGATTTCGACCGCATGGGCGTGATCCCGCGGCCGAGCCCGCGGCAGGCCGACGTCATGATTATCGCCGGAACCGTGGTTAAAAAAATGGCCGAACCCATCCGCCTCATTTACGCGCAGATGCCGGAGCCGAAATTTGTGATTTCCATGGGTTCCTGCGCCAACTGCGGCGGGCCCTATTACGACTCTTACTCCGTGGTTAAGGGCGTGGATAAAATTATTCCGGTTGATATTTATATCGCCGGTTGCCCGCCCCGGCCCGAGGCGCTTCAGTTCGCGATCACCAAACTGCAGGAGAAAATCGGACGAAGCTCTCCCACCCGTTCGGCCCTGGCAACGCCGTATCAGGAGAAGGGGTCAAGGGTGTGGTGAAAATTTTGCGGAGCAAAATTTTCGATGCTGGATGCTGGATGCTGGATGCTGGAATAAGAAAAGAAACGAGAGGGATTTCGTGACTGAAATCTCCGTATCCGGTATCGTGGAAATCATCAAAAAGCGGTATCCATCTATCACGGTCGCCGAGCCTTCCCTTATTAAAGGCGTAACCTCTTTTAAGGCATCTTCAGGAACGGACTATCTTGGCGTTATTCGCGCGTTTAAGGAAGATTTGGGATTTGAATACCTTGATTTTTTAACCGCCGTTGATTGGAAGGGAGCGGTGGACGCGCGCGGTTATATCATGGATCCGAACCCAAATCCTTTTTTACCCGAGGGCGCGGTCGAGCAAAGCGAGGTCAAAGCCAACCCCAATTTTCAGTATCGCGATCATTTCGAGGTTGTTGTTGTTCTAAGCAACTGGAAAGAAAAGCTCAAAGCAGCCGTGCGCATCGAACTGACCAGGGGCAACCCCCGCCTGCCTTCCCTTTATGATCTCTGGAAAACGGCCGATTGGCAGGAAAGAGAGACCTTTGATCTGTTGGGAATCGAATTTGAAGGGCACCCCAACTTGAAAAAGATTTTGACCCCTGATTTTATTCAAGGACATCCTTTGAGAAAAGATTACGTGCATGTGAAGGATCAGTATGATTGAAACTCATTCCTCTTCTCTGAAGACAGACCAGATGTTCATCAATTTGGGACCGCAGCATCCCAGCACGCACGGCGTGCTGCGCCTTGGAATCACTTTAGACGGCGAGGTTATCGTTAAAGCCGAGCCCGACGTCGGTTACCTTCACCGCGGGACCGAAAAGCTTTGCGAGGTGCGCGGTTACCATCATTGCGTGGTGGTAACGGACCGATGGGATTACGTTTCGGCCATGACCAACAATCTCGTTTTCTGTTTGGCGGCCGAAAAATTGATGGGTTTGGAAATTCCCGCCCGGGCCAATTATCTGCGCGTGGCGATGTGCGAGTTAAACAGAATCGCCTCTCACCTTTTATTCTTTGGCACTTATGGAATTGATATCGGCGCTTTCACGCCGTTTCTGCACGCTTTTCGCGAGCGGGAAATGGTCTTGGATCTATTCGAAATGGTCTGCGGAGCCAGGATGACTTACAACTACATCCGTTTAGGCGGCGTAATGGCGGACGCGCCGCCGGGATGGGCGGATAAAACTTCGGAGTTTTTGAAATATTTCAAAACGAAATTAAGGGAGTATGACGATTTACTTTCCTTTAATCCCATATTCCTCGATCGCACGAAAAAGGTGGGCATTATCACGGCGGAACAGGCGCTGGACTGGGGGCTTTCCGGTCCCAATCTTAGGGGCAGCGGGGTTTCCTACGACGTTCGCAAAACGTTCCCTTATTCGATTTACGACAAGCTGGATTTTAAGGTCTGCGTCGGTGAAGCCGGTTCCTGCTGGGATCGCTATTACGTGCGCATGAGGGAGATGGCCGAGTCCGTTAAAATCGTGGAGCAGTGCCTGGCGGCGCTTCCATCCGGAGATATTATGGCCAAGGGCGTGGCGAAAATCCCGACGCCCCTTCCGGGAGAGGCTTACGCGCACGTGGAGGGGGCGCGCGGTGATTTGGGCATTTATTTGGTTTCGGATGGAACCAGCTGTCCTTACCGTCTGCATGTGCGCGCTCCTTCCTATATCAATTTGGCTATTCTGCAAGAAGCTTTGGTGGGCTTGAGAGTGGCGGACATGATCGCGGTTTTGGGTTCTATTGACATTGTGTTGGGGGAAGTAGACCGGTGAGAAGTGCTGAGTACAGAGTACCGAGTACCGAGTGCAAGGAATTTTTCTTTTTATTTTCCTTAACTCAGCACTCAGCACTCAGCACTCAGCACTAAATTTATGGCTGAATTGGCAACGCCGCCGCCCCCGCCGACTCCCGCTCCGGCCCCGGCTCCCAAGCCGCCGGCTAATGTGATGCCCCCTGAAAAAGCGGTTCCGGCCGGTATCCGCAAGGTTTTTGCCAAGCATACCGAAGGCACGCTTTTGCCGAATCGCCTATGGCCCACCGACGTTTGGCCAAATCCTTGGAAAAGCGCCAGCTACCGAAGAGGCGCCTTGGTATTGAGCGCTCTAATTTTGGCCGGCACCGGCGCCGCTTTCTTTTTGCGCGAAATCGGCGTGCCGCTGGCCGCGCTTCGAGAAACATTGCATCGTTTTGCCGAGGCTAATTTGCCGCAAGTTCCGTCTTGGGCGGCCGAAGCGGTTTGGATTCTGGCCAAAGCGCTTGTTGTTCTGCACATTATTCTTTTTAACGGTCTTTTTCTGGTTTGGTGGGAGCGTAAAATATCGGCCCATATGCAATCCCGGCTGGGGCCCATATTCACGGGTAAATGGCACGGCGTTTTGCAAACCGCGGCCGATGGCATCAAACTGCTTTTAAAGGAAGACGCCGCCCCGAAGGAAAAAGATTCCTGGCTTCACAGCCTGGCGCCGGCCCTGGTTTTCGTGCCGGTTTTAATTTGTTTCACGCCGGTTCCTTGGGGCCGTGATTTGGAGGCGGCCAATCTTGATGCCGGCGTTTTATATATTTTCGCCTGGGCCGGTCTTTCCGTTTTGGGCATTGTTTTGGCCGGATGGGCCAGCGCCAATAAGTATTCTCTTTTAGGCGGGCTTCGCTCCGCGGCCCAGTTTGTTTCCTATGAGCTTCCGCGATCCTTCAGCCTGGTGCCTTTGATCGCGATAGCGGGAAGCCTTTCTTTAACCAAGATCGCCGGGTATCAGGAAGGCTACTGGTTCGGATTTTTCCCCAAATGGTTTCTGTTTTATCCGGTCGTGGGGCAGATATCGTTCGTAATTTTTTTGATCGCGAGCGTCGCCGAAACCAACCGGACGCCCTTTGACATCGCGGAGGCGGAGTCCGAGCTTGTGGGGGGATTTCACACGGAGTATTCCGGAATGAAATTTTCCATTTTCTTTTTGACCGAGTACGCCTATGTTCTTTTGGCCAGCTGCCTGTTGACTACCTTTTTCATGGGAGGGGGCGCGGCCCCGCTGCCGTTTCTTAGCGTTCTTCCGTCCTGGTTTTGGTTTTTGGGCAAGACGTTATTTTTTATGTTTTGCTTTTTGTGGTTTCGCTGGACATTTCCCAGGTTCAAAATTGACCGCCTGCTCGATTTTAATTGGAAATTTTTGCTTCCCTGGAGCTTCGTCAATATCGTATTAGCCCTACCCTACATCTACCTTTGGAAGTTATGATTGGATACTTTCAAACGATTTACAGGGGTTTTGCGGACACGTTCAAGGGTTTGGCCGTCACTTGGCGCCATTTATTTAAGCCCTCTATCACGGTCAATTACCCTTTGGCCAAATTGAAACCTTACGAGAGATTCCGCGGCGCCTTGCTGTTTGACGCGGTGACCTGCATTGGCTGCAACCTGTGCGTCAAGGCCTGCCCGTCCGACTGCATTGCGCTGGAAAATCAGAAAACTCCGGAAGGCAAAAAGATCGCCAAGGTAAATTGGTATTCCATTGATTTTGGGAAATGCAATTTTTGCCGTCTTTGCGAGGAAGCCTGTCCCACGAAACCGAAATCCGTATGGCATTCATTGGATTATGAAACCGTTTTTTATGCCAGGAATCAGATGTCCCGGATTTGGCAGCAAGGCAATCCCTGGATGGGCACTTATTACGATGCCGGAGAAAAAATTTACAAAACCCCCGAAGGCGACCAGATTCCGATTGAGGAGATACCGTCACGGCGATAATATGAAAGTGCTGAGTGCTGAGTACAGAGTGCTGAGTACAGAGCTAGAAAAAATAAAAAATTTTCCTCACACTCGTTACTCAGCACTCAGCACTCAGCACTAAAATTATGTTGACCCAAGTCCTCTTTTGTTTCTTGGCGGCGACCGCCGTGGCCTCGGCCATCGGCGTCGTGGTGGTTCGCAACGTTGTTCACGGCGCTTTGCTTTTGGGTTTGTGCCTGACCATGGTGGGGGGGCTTTACGGGATTCTTGGGGCGGATTTTCTTTTTGGAGCCCAGATTTTAATTTACGTCGGAGCCATCGCGATCCTTTTTCTTTTCGTGGTCCTTTTGTCGGGCCGGCGCGCCGAGTTCGCCGAAAAACCGTTGAATGCGATGGCCCCGCAGGCCGCCCTGGCCGCCTTTTTGATTTTTGCTCTGGTGGGCGGCATTTTGGCTCAAGTCAGAGAGGCTTTGCATAGCTTGCCGCCGGCCGCGGCCGCCACCACTTCTTCGGTGGGGGATTTGATTTTAGGCCGCTACGCCATAGCGGTGGAGGTGCTGGGCTTGATTCTTTTGGTGGCTTTAGTTGGAGCGACGCTGATGGCCAGAGGGTTGGATAAGGAGCGGGTGTGAATCCGATAGCCTATTTTTTGGTTTCCGGAGCTCTTTTGGCCATCGGCATTTTTGGGGCCGTCGCGCGCCGCAATATCATCAGCGTTTTAATGGCGATTGAACTCATGTTTAACGCCGCCAATTTAAATTTAATCGCGGCCAACCGCCTGCTCTATCCGGATACGGCGGCCGGCCAGACGCTGGCCATCTTTTCAATCACGATCGCGGCGGCCGAAGCCGTCGTCGGTTTGGCTCTCGTTTTAGCCATCTACAGAAAGTTCGATAATGTTTTCGTGGAAAAGTTTAATTTATTGAAGGGTTGACCATGCTGGAGTATTCGCCGCTTTTATTCTTATTGCCCCTCCTGGCGTTTCCCGCCATACTTTTTGGCTGGCGCTGGCTTCCCAGCAAGGGGGCCTCCTTGGGTATCGCCGTCATGGGCGCGTGTCTCCTGTGGAGCGCGGCGGCTCTGACGTCGGCTATCTTCGCAGATTTAATCCTTCCCTACGATTGGACGGTCAGTTGGTTTCAATTCGGCATTTATGACGTGGCGCTGGGAGTTCATTTAGACGGCATGACGCTTTGCATGCTTTTCGTGGTGACTCTGGTTTCCTTTTTGGTTCAGCTTTACTCTCTTTCTTACATGCACGGCGATCCGCGTTTCCACCGTTATTACGCCTTCATTTCACTTTTCACCGCTTCGATGATCGGGCTGGTGATGGCGGAGAACCTTTTATTGCTATTTATGTGCTGGGAGATCATGGGGCTTTGCTCTTACTTTTTAATCGGTTTCTGGTTTGAGAAACCCGAAGCGGCCCAAGCCGGACGCAAAGCTTTTATCACCACCAAGCTGGGGGATTTAGGGTTGACGGCCGGCCTTTTATTGATTTTTACCACAGCCGGAACTTTTTCTTTGAACAGCCTGCAGGAGATGGTGAAACTGGGTTATTTCCCCGCCGAGACCGCTTTTTGGGCCGCTTTGCTGCTTTTCTGCGGAGCGATCGGTAAATCGGCGCAGGTTCCTTTGTTTATCTGGCTGCCCGACGCCATGGAAGGCCCGACGCCCGTTTCGGCTTTGATCCATGCCGCCACCATGGTGGCGGCCGGTGTCTTCCTGGTGGCCCGCACCTTCTTTTTCTTCGAGGTTGACCCCGCGGCCCTGCACATCATCGCTTACTTCGGCGCCATCACCGCTTTCCTGGCGGCTTTAATGGGAACGGTGCCGGAGGATATTAAGCGCGTTTTAGCCTTTTCCACGATTTCGCAGTTGGGCTATATGATCGCGGGTTTGGGCGTGGGCGGACCGCAGGTGGGCATGTTTCATTTAACCACGCACGCCATGTTCAAGGCTCTGTTGTTTTTGGGCGCCGGATCGGTCATCCACGCGGTACACACCAACGACATCTGGAAGATGGGAGCGCTTTCGGTCAAGATGCCGGTCACCTTCATTACGTTTAGCATCGGAGTTTTAGCCCTTTGCGGCATTTTTCCGCTTTCAGGATTTTATTCTAAAGACGAAATTTTGCACGCCGCGGCCGCATCGGGCCAATGGCCGGTGGCGGCCCTGCTCTTCATAACAGCCGGACTCACCGCTTACTACATGACGCGCGTTCTGGTGCTTGTTTTCCTGGGCGACGCGCGGGATCGCGAGCGCTATGGCCACGCGCATGAGTCCCCGGGAGTTATGACCGCTCCGCTCGTTATCTTAGCGGTCTTTTCCGTTTTTTTGGGGTTCCTGCTTCATGGCAAGACATGGGGGGGACTCGTTCCCGTCAAGCTGGAGGGGCATCATCATGAAATTTCGGTTTTAATCGTGGCCCTCGCCTCCTCCGCGATCGCTTTTACCGGCATCTTCGTGGCTTGGGCGGTTTACCGCAAGCGTGTGGTGGATTACGAAGAACTGCGTTTGAAATTTAGCCCGGTTTGGTCTTTTCTTTACCAACGCATGGGTTTTGAGCATTTTTGGCTTTTTTGGGCCGCCGCCAGTTATCGCTTCAGCGCGTTTTTGGCCTGGGTTGACTATCACATCCTGGACCAAGGGCTGGTGGACGGATGGGCGGTCGTCACCAATCTCTTGTCGCGCGCCGGAGGGTGGTTTGACCGGGTGGTGGTGGATAATTTGGTTGATTTTTGGGGATGGCTTACCGCGCGATCGGGCCAGTTGGTCAGGGGAACGGTTTCCGGGTTTGTCCAGAGCTATCTTCTTTATCTGATTTTGGGAGTCGGTTTAATTCTGGCTTTAAGGCTGTATTTTTAAGGAGGTTCAAGTGCCGTTACTTTCTCTAATTATTTTTCTTCCGCTGGCGGGCGCCCTGATCATTTTAATGATGGACAAAGAAAAAACAAAGGCCATCCAAAAAGTGGGGCTTATTTTTTCGGGCTTGGCGTTATTGGCCAGCCTTGTTTTGTTAATTGATTTCGATCCTTCCAACTCCGCCATGCAGTTTGTGGAGGAGTTTTCCTGGATTCCGGCCTTAAACGTCAAGTATTTGCTGGGCGCCGACGGGCTGTCCATGCCGTTGATGATCTTGACCACGCTTTTGTCCTTCATTTCTTTGATCGCCAGCTTGGGCATTGACAAAAGGGTCAAGGAATATTGGTTTTGGTTTTTGATCCTTGAGGTGGGGATGCTGGGCGTCTTTGTCGCTTTGGACTTTTTTCTTTTCTACGTTTTTTGGGAAATTACCCTGGTTCCCATGTATTTCTTGATCGGCATCTGGGGCGGACCGCAAAAGGAGTACGCGGCGACCAAGTTCTTTCTTTACACCCTGTTCGGATCCGTGTTTATGCTTCTTTCCATCATCGCTCTTTATTTCGCGAGCGAGCCGCACACCTTGAACATGCTGGAGTTAATGGCCCAGCGGGACGCTTTTTTTGCCAAGGGCATGACATTCCAAATGCTGGTATTTTTAGGCTTTTATGTGGCTTTCGCGATTAAAATACCCATGTTTCCGTTTCACACCTGGCTTCCCTTGGCGCACGTGGAGGCGCCGACCGCGGTCAGCGTGATTCTGGCCGGCGTTCTTCTAAAGATGGGCGGCTACGGAATTTTAAGAGTGAATCTGCCGATGTTCCCGCAGGCGACCGAAGCCTTTCTGCCTTTCCTGATTGTTTTGGCGTTCATTAATATTTTTTACGGCTCCTTGTGCGCCATGGCCCAGAAGGACATGAAGCGCATGGTGGCTTATTCCTCCATCAACCATATGGGCTACGCGATGCTGGGCATCGCGAGCATGAACGCCATCGGTTTTAACGGCGCCGTGTTTCAGATGATCAACCACGGCATCATTACAGGGAGTCTCTTCTTGCTGGTGGGCGTGATTTATGACCGCACCCACACCAGGGACATCGACGCCTTCGGAGGTTTGGGCGCCAAGGTTCCGCTTTATGCCGGCGTCATGACCTTGGCTTGCATGGCCTCCTTGGGGCTTCCCGGCTTGGCCGGGTTCGTGAGCGAATTTCTCTGTTTCCTCGGCGCTTTCGGACCCTGGAAGCTCTGGACCATGCTTTCGGTTTCCGGAATACTGATCACCGCCGCGTTTTTCCTGCGGATGATTCAAAAGGTTTTCCTCGGGCCATTAAATGAAAAGTGGTCCGGCTTGACCGACATGAACGCCCGCGAGTTGGTGACCACGATTCCGCTGGCGGCGCTGACTGTGGCTTTGGGAGTTTATCCCAAATGGGGTTTAGATCTGATGAACCAGACCATGACGTCATTGGCGCAATTGGTAACGAAACAATAATGCAGATTTTGGCCTATTTCTTTCCGGAAATTTGGCTGGCCACGGGAGCCCTGGCGCTCTTAACCATTGATTTCATGAAGCCGAAAGCCCGGCGGACGATGACGGCCGCGGCTTACCTTGCCGTTGCCGGAGCTCTGATCTGTATTTTTTGCCCTTGGTGGGAGCAGGGCATGGGGATCCTGCCGTTTGTTTTTGACGATTTTTCTTTAGATGGGCTCACCCTTGGGTTCACGCTTCTGATTTTAACAGGAACCCTGGTCACTATTGCCTTGGCCCAGGAAGATGAAACCTTGAAACCCAATTGGGGAAGTTTTCTGGGGCTGTTGGTTTTGGCCAGTTTGGGCTGCGTTTTGCTGGTTAAGGCGCGGGATTTTGTTTACGCTTTTTTGGCGATAGAGCTGATTTCTATTTCTTCCTTCATTTTGGTCGCATTCGAAAGACGGGAATTGGCCATGATCGAAGGAGCTTTGAAATATTTTTTAGTGGGAGCTTTTTCATCCGCGATCGCTCTTTACGGCATCAGCCTTTGCTACGCGGCCACGGGCACGACCGGTTTCGGGGCGATCGCGCAGGCTGCCGCGCAAGCGGGCGACGCCCGGCATTGGCTGGCGACAACCGGACTTTTATTGGTTCTGGTATCCTTCGGATTTAAGGCTTCAATCGCGCCTTTTCATTTTTGGGTTCCGGACGCCTACCAAGCCGCGCCCACTCCTTTCACCGCCTACCTTTCCGTTGTCCCCAAGCTGGCGGCCTTGGGCGTTTTGGTGGCTTTAACGAGCGCCACTTTTGGGCTCGGCCAAGCGGCCATTCATGCGGCGGGACTGACTAAAATTTTGGCTGTTCTAGCTGTTTTAACCATGACGGTGGGCAATGTTTCGGCTATTCATCAAAACGATTTGAAACGCCTTCTGGCCTATTCATCTATCGCTCAAGCCGGATACATGATGATTGGCATCCTGGCCGCCACCAAGCTCGGAGGCTCGGCCGTTCTCCTCTACGGCTTCGCGTATCTTTTGATGAATCTGGGAGCCTTTGCCTGCGTTTTTTGGGTGGCTAAACAAACGGATTCTTACGATATCACCGCTTGCGACGGGTTGGCCGTTACGCATCTACCCTTCGCCTTGACCTTTACCGCCTTCCTGCTTTCGTTGGCCGGGATTCCGCCGTTGGTCGGATTTTTAGGCAAGTATCTGGTTTTCGCGAGCGCCTTGGACGTCGGGTGGGCCTGGCCGGTGGCGGTGGCCGGCGTTTTAAATTCCGTCATCAGCGTTTATTACTATTTAAGGATCGCTTACCGGATGTTTTTTGTGGAGAATCGCACAGGCGCCGCCATCGCGGCGCCGCAAGGATTTTCCGTTTTGGTTTTGGTCATTGTGCTGATGCTCATCGGAACGATTTCACTCGGAATTTACCCCAAGCCCCTGCTTGCTTTGGTCCAGTGATGGCCGTCCAGGGTAATTCCAAACAAGTTTCCAAGCAAAAACCGACTCATCAGGATTACTACTTTTTAGACGACACCTACCTGACCGAAGAGGGGAAAACAGTTCGCGATACCGCCAGGGCTTATGTTGCCCGCGAGATCATGCCCAATATCCAGAGATGGGACAAGGGCGACATCGCGCCTTTTAAGACCCACGAGGACATGATCAGGGCGGGCGCCAAGAAACTGGCTCAAACCGTGGGAATTTTCGGAGCGTCCTTAAAGGAACTGGGCCAGTACATTGATGAGCCCTCTTTTGAGCCCCTTTCTTACACTTCGTATGGCGTGGCGATGCGCGAGCTTGAGGCCGGGGATTCCACCTTGCGCAGTGTGGCCTCGGTTCAGAGTTCGCTGGTGATGTTCGCAATTTATACCTATGGCACGGAGGAACAAAAGAAAAAATGGCTCGGCCCTATGCACAGAGGGGAAAAAATAGGCTGTTTTGGTTTGACCGAGCCCCAGGGGGGGTCCGATCCGGGCAACATGAAAACCACCGCCGTCAAAAAAGGCCGTTCTTGGATTATCAATGGAACCAAGGTTTGGATTACTAATGGTTTTGCGGATATCGCCGTTGTCTGGGCTAAAACCGATAAAGGAATCCGCGGGTTTTTAGTGGAAAAAGGAAGACCCGGATTTACCAACCGCTCGGAAGATAAGTGGACTTTTAGGGCGGGCGTTGCTTCAACTCTTTCTTTCTCTAACTGCGAAATTCCGGAGGAGAATTTTTTGGTCAAGACCGAACGCCCCGCTGGCAAGGATTTGGCGTCCCCTCTTTCTTGTTTGACCGAGGCCCGCTACGGCATCTGCTGGGGCGTCATCGGCGCGGCCAGGGCCTGTCTCGATGAGGTCTTGAGGGTTACCAAGGAGCGGGAAATCTTTGGAGTGCCCTTGGCTCAAAAACAGGAAGTTCAGAGAAAGTTAGTTTGGTGTTTAAATGAACTGGAGAACGCCCAACTGGTGGCCTACCAGCTGGGCCGCTTGAAAGACGAGGGCCGTCTGTCTTATGCCCACGTGTCTTTGGCCAAATACAACAATGTTTCCAAAGCCTGCGACATCGCCCGAATGTGTATCGAGCTTCTGCCGGCCGATGTCTTCACGTTTGACGCCTACCACTCGGGACGCCACTTCAGGAATCTTGAGGTGGTTAAGAAGTACGAGGGCACGCATGAAGTCCATACTTTCATCGTGGGCCGCGAAATAACCGGCCTAAATGCCTTTTGAGGAACGTTATATAATCGATTAAGAATCCTGCCAAAATTCTCAATGAAAAAAGAGATTGTTAACGACTTTACGATTGAAGTAGCCACCGTTAACGGAACGGGTTCCCAAACCTCAAATTTGGTCATTACCAAGGCGATTGCCCACATGGGGATCCCGGTCGGGCCCAAAAACGTTTTTCCTTCCAACATCGCGGGTCTTCCTACCTGGTATTTTATCCGGGTCAACAAAGACGGGTATTTAGGCCGCAGGCGCGAAGTCAATGTGGCGGTGCTGCTTAACCCCACCACCTTCGCTCAAGATATCCCGCGGATTCATCCCGGGGGGGCCGTAATCTATGAATCCGAATACCCGGTGACCGGAACGGCCAAAAGAGAGGACATCATTTATTACCCGGTGCCGTTCGGCCGCTTAGCCTCGACCGGAATTTCGGATTTTAAGCTCAAAAAACAGTTGACCAACATGCTTTACGTGGGTGTTTTAGCTGAATTAATCGGCATCGACGCGGCGGCGATCACCGGAGCCTTGAGGCATCAGTTGAAAGGCAAGGAGAAGGCGGTCAGAGTCAACGTTGACACTATTGAGATCGGCAGGAAATATGCCAGAGAAAATCTGAAAAAGCAGGATCCCTACGCCTTGGAGTCCATGAATGGCACCAAAGGCAAGGTGCTAATGGAAGGCAACACCGCCTGCGCCATGGGAGCTCTCTTCGGAGGATGCACCGTGGCGGCCTGGTACCCGATTACCCCGGCTTCCTCTCTTTCTGAAACCACGGAAGATTTGTTCGAAAAATACCGCAAGGGTCCCGACGGAAAAAAGCGCTACGCGGTGATCCAGGCTGAAGATGAAATCGCGGCCATCGGCATGGCGATCGGCGCCGGCTGGGCCGGGGCCCGTTCCATGACCGGCACCAGCGGGCCGGGAATATCGCTGATGTCGGAATACGTTGGCTTCGCCTACTTTGGCGAGGTCCCGGTCGTGATTTTTGACATTCAGAGAATAGGGCCTTCAACCGGGCTTCCCACCAGAACCTCGCAGGGGGACATTTTTTCCACCGCCACGCTTTCCCACGGCGATACCAAACACGTTTTGCTTATTCCATCCACGGTTGAGGAATGTTTTGAGTTTTCGATGCTGGCTTTTGATTTGGCGGAGCGCCTGCAGACGCCGGTTTTTGTGATGAGCGATCTGGATTTGGGGATGAATTTATGGCTGACCGATCATTTTAAGTATCCCACGAAGCCTTTTGACCGAGGGAAGGTCCTGACCGAGGAAGATATAAAGAAACTGGGCCAATTTGAGCGCTACAGGGACGTTGACGAAGACGGGATCACTTATCGGACTTATCCCGGCAACGCGCACCCGTTGGCGGCTTATTTCACCCGGGGCAGCGGTCACAATGAAGCCGCGGCTTACACGGAGGACGGCGTGGCTTATCAAAGAGTCGCGGACCGGCTGTCAAAGAAATACGAAACCGCCCGCGGTTTTATGCCGGAATCCAAAACGGATTATGTTTCGGGAGCCAAAGTCGGCATTGTAGCCTATGGCTCCACCGACCAGATTGTGCAGGAAAGCCGGGATATCCTGGCTAAAAGCAACGTTAAAACCAATTATCTTAAATTGCGGTCAATCCCATTTCAATTGAGTCCGGTTCAGGAATTTTTCGACAAATGCGACAAGGTTTATGTGGTGGAGCAGAATCGCGACGCCCAAGTGGCGCAGATCATTAAATTGGAATTGGGCCCCGAGGCGTTTAAAAAGATGCACTCCGTACTCCATTACAGCGGTTTTCCGATCCCCACCGAGTCCGTCGTGGAGGAGATTTCGGGTAAAAAGAAAAAGCACCCGCCTTCCCAAGAGATTTTGGCCCACGCGTCAATGGAGGGAGGGGAATAAAAGTGCTGAGTGCTGAGTGTAAAGTGCTGAGTGCGAGGAAAGTTTCTTTTTATTTTTTTTACACTCAGCACTCAGCACCCAGCACCCAGCACTAATTTTATGGCTGAAATCAAAATTCCTGTTAAAAGCGGCATCGTCAACCGTTTGGGTCTAGGTATTGACGCTTACAAAGGCGCTGTTTCCACGCTTTGCCAGGGCTGCGGCCATGACACCATCAGCCGGCATATCATGACCGCTTTTTACGAATACGGCATCGAGCCCCACCGGGTCGCCAAGATGAGCGGGATCGGATGCTCCTCTAAAACCCCGGCTTATTTCATGGCGCGCTCCTGCGGGTTAAACGCGGTTCACGGCCGCATGCCTTCGGTGGCCACCGGCGCCAAACTGGCCAACAAGGACCTTTTGGTTTTAGGCGTCAGCGGCGACGGCGATACCGCGGCCATTGGGATAGGGCAATTTATGCATTTGATGCGCCGCAACGTCGACATGATTTACATCATCGAGAATAACGGGGTTTATGGACTCACCAAAGGGCAGTTTTCCGCGACTTCGGATCCAGGCTCCAAACAGAAATGGGGCGCCGTCAACCAATATGATTCCATTGATTGCTGCGCGGTGGCCATTGAACTGGGATGCAGTTTCGTGGCGCGCTCTTTTTCCGGCGATCACAAACAGATGGTCCCTTTAATCAAGGCCGCCATTGCCCACAAGGGCACCGTGCTCTTAGATATCATCAGCCCTTGCGTTACCTTTAATAATCATGAGGGTTCCACGAAAAGCTACCACCACGTCCAGGAGCATGACGAACCTCTCCATGCCATTGACTTTATTCCTTATTATGATGAGGTCCAGGTGGATTATCCCGCAGGAACAACGAAAAAAGTGGATTTGGCGGACGGCTCCCACTTATTACTCAAAAAGCTGGATCAAGATTATGATCCGACCGATAAAATTCGCGCCATTGAAACGTTGGCCAAATCAAAACAGGAGGGAGCGCTTTTAACCGGCATCCTTTATTTAAATCCCAAGAAAACTTTACATGAAGTCGAGGAGATCACAAACGAACCCCTTTATAAGCTGACCGAAAAAGAGCTTCGCCCGCCCAAAGAAGCCTTCGCCGAAATCCAAGAGCGCTTCGGCTGGGGCGCCTAAACGCGGCCGCAGCCAAAAACCAAAAAAACTAAAGTCCCATTTTAAACTTAGGACTAAAGGGAAATTTCTTTAGGACTTAAGACCCCCTCCAATAGGACCAAAGGCCCCACGCCATTTTTGGCTAGGTCAGGTAGAATGATTGGGAATGCGTAAGTTTACGGAGGTATCCAATGAAAGTCAAAATTGAATTGTTGAACTTCACTTTAAAGTTGGTTTTTTTGATGAGCGCTATAGCTTTGTCATTCGAAACGAGAGCCTTTTGCGAAAGTCATGCTTTCAATAATTTAAAATTGCCGGCGCGCTATCTATACTCTCTGCAAACAAACCTGGATGCAGCACAAAGTCCACGCTACCTAGAAAAGGTTCGAGAGATGCAGGGTGTTGGCCGCAGCTTGGGCCCTCTTACCATTGCGCGATTTCAGGATAGCTCGGTCGGTATATTACGCGAAGGGGATTCTCTTGGCGGCGTCAGAAAAAGATGGAGCTTATATTTTACTCACCCCAGAAAAGGCCTAACATTTGGAGTCGACCACCTCGTTGACCCCAAGAGACGTGTTACTGTTTGGGCATACCTCGTTCCACAATTTGACCCACTGCGCTCATCAAGACTCCTCTCGGCTAATATTCGGGTGGTGTGGGGCTCCGAAGAAATTTTGAGCCGTGCTAACCCAAGCAGGTTGCTAAACTACTTCAGGAGAATTATTAGCGAAACCGCAGTTTTTGCCGCACGTATTCCTCTGTAAAGTCAAAATGATCATAAAAGCCAAGAGGATCGAAAATGCTTAAAGAAAACGGCATGAAAAGAATGATTCTTGCAGCGACTTTCTGCGCCTTAGCGGGCATGACAGCTAGGCAAGTTTGCGCCAATTCCATCGCCTTGCGGACAGAAGAAACATTAAAGGTGTCGCTCGAAAACGCCTCGGCGCCTCGGGGGTCATTGGCTTCTTCGGACAATATTGTCATTTTTAAAAAAACCGATAAAAATCCATCCTGGCAAACCAGCAATGCCCAAGAAAAATTGAGCGGTAGTATTCCCTTAAAAAAGTTACCTTCGCCGCAAGGTATAAGACATGGCGGCTCTTCTTCTGGCGCCAACAAAGAAGACACGGAATTGTTTTTTATATTTTTGTTCTTAATGGTGTTGGTTTTTCTCGGGGCGAAATTCTGGGGGACAGAAGGAGTAGTTAGCGGCTAATGTTAATGAAATTCGCAGCATTGAAGATTTCAATAAAAAATCTAAAATCTCACTGGTATGGGAATTGTGGTTGTCGGCTCCATCGCGCTGGACGTGTTGTCCACGCCTAAGGTTAAGAGAAAACAGGTATTAGGCGGAAGCGCGATTTACGCTTCCTTGAGTCTTTCCAATTTTGCTCCCGTCAAATTGGTTGGGATTATCGGCGAAGATTATCCTAACGAAGCCCTGGAACTTCTTCGTTCCAGAGGAATTGATTTAGCCGGAATCGAGAAAATGGCGGGACGCACCTTCGCTTGGGAAGGGGAATACGGCGAGGATTTAGCCGAAGCTAAAACCATAGATACCCAGCTTAATGTTTTCGGGACCTTCTCGCCCAAACTTCCCGAGGAGTACCGGCGCGAAGAGGCCGTATTTTTGGGAAATATTTCTCCTGATCTGCAAGCCGATGTTTTAAGCCAAATGGAAAACCCAACTCTGGCGGCGGCCGATACCATGAATCTTTGGATTAATACCCAAGCCAACGCTTTAAAAGCACTGTTGCCTAAAATCCATGTCTTTTTTGTCAATGAGGCGGAGGCTAAGGCGTTAACGGGCGAGCGCAAAGTCCTGCGCGCCGCCCATCGTTTAGGCGAGCGGGGCCCGCGCTTGGTGGTGATTAAAAGCGGCGAGCACGGGGCTATGGCTTACGACTCGCGACGAGGCCAGTCTTACTGGGCTCCGGCATTTCCCGCTTTTGAGGTGGTGGACCCAACCGGAGCCGGCGATTCCTTTGCCGGCGGCTTTTTGGGGATACTTTTGCAGTCCGGCGATCCTTATGAGCCGTTGGCCGTCAAAAAGGCCCTGGCTGCCGGAAACGTTATGTCTTCATTCGCGCTTTCAGCTTTGAGCATAGACGGGCTTGCCGCGATCGGCGCCTCTGAAGTGCAACAACGATTGCAGGTTTTAAGCGAAATGATGGCGCATGCCCCAGACGCTTTTGCCGCTCGCTTGGCGTGAGAAACCCTTACAACAGAGTTGATGCCGGCGTTTTAACCAAACTCAAAGAGATCGTCGGTTCCGGCCACGTTTTAACCTTAAAAATAGAAATCCAGCCTTACGCCAGCGATTCAACCGAGCATCTTGTTTTCTGGCCCGAGGTTGTGGTTAAGCCCCGGACGGCCCAAGAGATTTCTCAAATTCTGAAATTAGCCAATGAGCGGCGCGTTCCGGTCACGGCGCGCGGCGGCGGCACCGGCCTTTCGGGGGGCGCTTTGGCCGTTTACGGAGGGGTTGTTCTTTCGGTGGAAAGAATGAGCCGAATCCTGGAGATTGACCGGGAAAATTTAATGGCGGTGGTGGAGCCGGGTGTCGTGACCGAGATTCTGCAAAACGAGGTTGAGAAAGTTGGGCTTTACTACCCGCCGGATCCCGCCAGCCGGGGTTCCTCTATGCTGGCCGGAAACGTGGCGGAAAACGCCGGGGGCCCGCATGCCTTAAAGTACGGCGTTACCAAAGATTATGTTTTAGGCCTGGAAGCGGTTTTGCCTGGCGGCGAGATTATTCAAACGGGCAAAAAGCTTTTAAAGGATGTGACAGGGTATAACTTAACACAGCTTTTAGTGGGTTCGGAAGGCACGCTGGCCGTGGTGACCAAAATCATTTTAAAGTTAATCCCTTATCCCAAATACCGGCGGCTCCTTTACGCTCCTTTCCCAACCTTGCGCCAAGCGGCCGAGGCGCTGACGCGGATTTTTAGCCGGGGCATTATGCCCGCGGCCTGTGAATTCATGGAAAAAAATTCAATGGAAATCGTGGAAAAGCGGTTGGGGCGTTATTTTCCTTCGCGAGGGGAGGCCGAGGCTTGCCTTTTAGTTGAGCTGGACGGCAACGATCAAGGGCTTTTGGAGAAAGAGTCCGAAATGGTTGGCGAAGTTTTGGCGGAGTTTCAAGCTCTGGATGTTTTAATTTGCGATTCACCCGAGAAACAAAAAGAAATTTGGAATTTAAGACGTTCTATCGGGGAAGCGGTAAAACAATTGATTTATAAAGAAGAAGACACCGTGGTGCCCAGGGCGAACCTTCCCGAACTGGTCACCAGCCTTAAGGAAATTTCACGCAGACATGGAATTGAGTCCGTTTGCTATGGCCACGCGGGCGATGGCAACATCCATGTAAATTTAATTCAAGGTGAAATTTCGCAGTCAAAATGGAAGGAAGCGGCTCCCAAGGCGATCCAAGAAATTTTTGCCGAAACGGTGCGGTTGGGGGGGAATATCTCCGGCGAGCACGGCATCGGTTTAGTGCAGAAAAATTATCTTTCCATGGGGCTCGGACCCGCCGAAATCAGTCTGATGCGCCAGATAAAAAACATTTTTGATCCGAATAACATCTTAAATCCCGGCAAAATTTTTCCGGATATTTAAGCCCTGGAAAAAAGTCCAGATATACTTGACAAAGTCTATTTTTGGACTTATACTATAAATAGCTGGGAGGTGATTTATGGGAGCCCTAGAAACCTTACCGAGGAAATTAGACCCTAAGACGGCATCCGGTCCGGCCCTCAAGGCCTTTTTTCGTATCGCGGGTCGTTGGGGGTTGGATGTGGATCAACAGATGATCCTATTGGGGGCTTCAGCCAGATCCACTTTTTTCAAGTGGAAAAAGGACGAAGATGGGCACTTGTCCTTGGATACCCTAGAGCGCATCTCGTATCTTTTGGGCGTATTTAAGGCCCTCCACGTACTGCTGCCCAATGAGGATGCCGCGGACGTTTGGGTTAAAAAACCGAACACGGCGCACCTTTTTGGGGGGAAGTCAGCGTTAGACAGAATGCTTTCCGGCCGCGTCAGCGACCTCTATGTGGTCCGCCAATACCTTGACGCTCAAAGAGGCGGATGGGCGTGAACTTTCCTGTCCATCATGTGCGCTGGGAGCCTTGCTGGCGTATTATTCCAACTCGGTATCCAGAAGAGCGCATTTTGGAAAAAGTGGCAGACCCCAAAGATGTTGAAACAATTTTAGAGCTTGAGCAAATGACCAATGAACGCCTTAGGCAGGAACGGGGAGAGGTTGCCATTGTAGCCTCCAAAGATTGGGTTTCTGGCCCGGGCAGTGAATACATCATGGCCCCGTTCACTTATCGAAATCCGGGGGGAAGCCGGTTCAGCGACGGCACTTTTGGAGTTTATTACGCGGCGCATTCTTTGGAAACCGCCATTGAAGAGAACAAGCATCATCGCCAGGTTTTCATGAGCCGCACCAAAGAAGGTCCCATGCGCCTTGAGATGAGGGCTTTGACCGCTGATTTGGACGGCAATCTTCATGATATCCGAGGCATGAAGAAAAAAGCGGCCAAGGTCTACAGCAAAACGAGTTATACGGCTTCCCAAGCCCTGGCCCATGAACTCATGAAGGATTTTTCCTATGGCATAGCCTACAACAGTATTAGGCACAAAGGCGGCCAATGTACTGCCGTATTTAGACCAGCAGTTCTAAGCCATTGCCGGCCGGAGCGACACGTAATTTTTGAATGGAACGGTAAAAAAATTGGCAAGGTTTATGAGCTGCGAGAGTATTAAACAGCGATAGCTATCGCTAAAATTTTTTGAGTCACGGAAAGGATAGAAAAAAGATTCACAGAAGGCTCTATGGATCCAATCTTCGTAAACTACTCATTAGTCTTTGTGCCCAAATTGACCTAGGACTTTTGTGCCAGTTTTTTAGAACCAAAGGACCCACGTCAACATTTCAATTTCATGTTAGAATGATCTTGATCGGCAATAGTGATGAATGGCTGAAAAATTAATGAAGCCAAAAAATGGAGTTCAGATGAGAACAGATAAAGCATTTATTTTATTTTTGATTATTTTTTTAGCTTTGGGCAACGGCAATCTTAGGGCAGAAAACAGACTCATTTCTTTCCGGCAGTTTTCCAGTATTTTTCTTTTAGCTTCAGGCGCCGGGGCCATGCTTACCGTGCCTGTCGTGAGTGGCAACAGATTGTATTTTTTGGCGAGTCAAAAGAAAATTGATTTTAGTGTGGAAAATCATCGCATCAGAGTGAAACCCAATAGTGTTGAAGCAATCGAGAGGGTCTTTGACAAGATCGCGGCAAAAGGGTCCAGAGACGTGAAAATTGGTGTGCGTTACCATTTGAATATGCGCGCTGACGGCAAGGCTGTTATTCCGGTTGAGCGTTCTCCTCAAATTGCGCTGTGGACTCGTGCCTATTATGGAGGATCGCGGTTTCTAGCGCAAAGAACAGCAGATTTTATAGAAACGAATGTTCCCAGGGGTAATTTGGGCGTGGTTTACAAGCAGGGCGATCCTTCCATCATTCTTTCCATTGCAAAGAAAAATGCCTTCCGGCACAATTTTGTTAAGGTTGGCGCTATGCTAACGGGCATGGCAGCGCTCATTGCCGGATTTGGGTTGGGCCGAAATTAGAGATCATTTCGTTTAAGATAGGGCTTGGGCACCTTTTGGGATAAAAGCCCAGCGTGTCTTATGCTCTTGCTGGTGATGGACACAAAACTAAGCCAGTCTTTTAAGGAGGCGACAAAACCATTGTTAAGGCTAGGATATTTAATGACAAAGAAAAAAATTGCTGGAGCCGCTTTTTTAAGTTGGTTGGTTTTGGGAACTCTATCGGCGAGTGATTCCTCCGTAAGAACGTGGACAGCGGACGCTTTTGCCAGGCGCGCTGGCCGCGCGGCGGCTACGGTCGGCGCCTTGCGCTCATCGAATGGACGAGGACAGCTGATGCTGCCTCGGGATATTGAAAATTTTTTGCGTGACAATCTGCCTTCCCAAAAGTCGGGCCGCACGCCTTTACCTATTGCCAGGAAATCCCGTTCCGATTTTGCCTTAACGTCCCTTAATCGCAAATTGGGAGATATTTTTTCCACGGTCTCAAATCCAGAACCGATAAAGATCAGAAAAGATGGATTTTGTCTTAGAATTACAAGGCAACTAAAAAATATTTCCATCCTACTGGAAGAGAAGGCAGGCGCCTCCCCTTTTTCCTTATCCGAGTTTCATGTGCAAGGCGAAGCTGGTCAACCAGCGGTCATCCGTTTTAGCCAATCGTGGTTTAAGAGTAACCGATGGGGTCAACCCGTAGCGGTTCATCTTACGAGGTTAATTGGTGAATCAGGCGCCAAGGGAGTCGTTGATCTTCATGTTACTGTTTCTTCCGCCGGCGCCGGTGAAATGAAACAGCTTTCAGCGCAGCTGCAAGGAACCTTCCCTCCCTTTTTCGCGCAGTACCAACGCGCGGCAAGATTGGTTTTACGTTTATTAAAATCGAAAAATTGAACCCTGCCGCACTGTTTGATAACATAGTCGTTTCCATGAAGAAATTCTTTCTTTTTTCCTCAATTGCTTTGCTCATGTCGGCGCTTGGCGCGGGTGTTATTTTTGCGGGGTATTCGGCGCGCAATGAAGGCGGCCGGACCGGCCTTTCGCCGGTTCGAGACGGCTTTGGCAATACCGTTTCCATCCTGAACCGTTTTGACGGCAGAAAATCTTATATCCAGATCGCCAAATACGATCCCAACGGAAATACCCTTTGCAACACTTATCATCCCAGCGATTTTAGCGAAGAGGCCAATTCTTTAAGCGTGGATTCGATGGGCAACATCTACGTGGCCGGTTTTCGCGAATCCCGTGACGGCAGGCATGCGCTGGCTTTTAAGTATTCCAGCACCTGTGAACCGCGGTGGGAATTTACGGATGAGTATCATCAATGCATGGCTTTAGATATCGTTTATGACGCCAATGGCAACAGCTGGGTGGGGGGCTCCTGCGCGATCGGCAATACCAATCCGGCCAAGCTTATTAAATTGAACCCTAACGGCCGCCGGCTGTGGGACAGCCTTTATGACGGCGGCGGCAAAAATTACGTTGTGGGACTCTCCCCGGATTACGGCAACAATGTTTCAATGACCGTTCAGGTTGTTCCCGCGGGTTATTCCGGCGGCTACTCTTTTGAAAAAACAGTCGCCTTTAACAACCAGGGCGCCCGGGTGGCGGCCTTTTAATGAAAAAACTATCTTGCTTTTTGGTTTTTAATTTTCTGTTAGCGGCGCACGTCCCGGCCGCTCCCAATCCCGCATCATCCAGTTTTGTTCATTTAACGGGACGCGAATGGCTGACCATGGATCCCGCTAACGCATTCGACACGGTTAGTTTTATTTTGACCGGCAATGTTTATGAATCCCTTATTACCTTCAGGGACGCCAGAACCGTGGACAGCTTCGAACCGTTTTTGGCGGCCCAAGTTTCGGATTTGAGTAACGGCCTTCTTTCATCTGATCTCATGATCTATCGATTTCCGATCAGGCAGGACGTTTATTTCCATGACGGCTCCACCATGACGGCCCAAGACGTCCAATACTCTTTTTTGCGCTATATGCTGACCGACACCGAGGGCGGTCCGGCCGGCCTGCTTCTTAATCCCATTTTGGGGGTTTCGTCAACGCGCGACGCGAGCGGAAAAATCGTTGTTTCTTTTAAAGAGGCGGCCGCCGCGGTCAGGGTCAAGGACAATGATCTTGTGATCACGCTTAAAAAACCGGACGCCGCATTCTTGAGCCTGATCGCTTCGCTTCCCATTGTCACCTCGAAAAAATGGGCGATCGCGCACGGAGAGTGGGACGGGCGCGAAGAAACCTGGTCAAAAATCAACAACCGCCCGGCTGCCGCTTCTTATTTCCATCAAAATATGAACGGAACGGGCCCCTTTAAGCTCGAAAAAATCGACCGGCAAGGCAAGCAGGTTATTTTGACGCGCCATGAAAAATATTGGAGAAGCGCGGCGGCCTTAGAAAAAGTTTATTTCAAAACGGTCACGAGTCCCGGCGTGCGGCTTTTGATGCTGGAGGCAGGCGACGCCGATTCCGGTTATCTTGAGCCGTCCCAATGGCCCCGCCTGCAGCGTTTGAAAGGGATTCATTTGGTGTCGGAGCTTCCCGCCCACCACCTGGGGGAGGTTTTCTTTTTTAACTTTAACATTGACGCGCGGGATAACGAATTTTTGGGCAGCGGCCGTTTAGACGGCCAGGGTATCCCGCCCGACTTTTTTACGAATCCCGACATCCGCAGGGCTTTTGCCTTGGCCTTTGATTACGCGAAATTTTTCAACGAAGGCATGGGCCGGCGCGCCACCCGGGCCTGCGGCCCGGTCCCCAGGGACCTTCCCTTCGGCGATAAGGGAGAATTTTGTTTCGAACAAAATATAAAGAAGGCCGAAGAACTCTTTCAGAAAGATTGGCACAGCGGGCTTTGGCATGACGGGTTTACCCTGTCGGTCGCCTACAGCGCGGATAACGCCACGCGCCAGGCCGCGGCCGAAATTTTTAAAGAGAGCATGGAAAAACTCAACCCCAAATTTAAAATCAAAATTCATCCCTTACCGAGCCCGGAATTCTACGAAGCGCTGGAAGCTCGCAAGCTGCCTATCTTTATCGCGGGCTACGCCGCGGATTATCCCGACGCGCGCTCCTACGTTTCAGGATTGGTTCACAGCCAGGGCTATTTCCCGCGGTTTCAAGGTTATGCCAATGCCAAAGCCGACAGTTTGATCGAGGAGATTTCTTCTTTAGCCGATCCCAAAGAAAGATTCGCGCGCTACCGCCGGGTGAGCCAAATTGTTTCCGAAGACCTCCCCCAGTTTTACACCTACTCGCCCAAGGAGTTCCGGGTCTGCCGTGATTGGGTGTTAAACTGCGGTTCCCAAGACAACACCAACAATCTTCACTTCAACAACTACCCCTATTTTTACGCCTACTCGAAGAAAGATTCGAGGCCCTAAGAAGGGGTTTAGCGCAGGGGAGTCACCCTTGCCCCCAGACCCGAGAACCAGTCCCGACGGTTCTCCCCGCGTGCTCGCGGGGCCCCTCTCCACTACTGGGTTCATGGGTGACTCCCCTGCGCTAAACCCTTGCGACCCTAAAAACCATAGGGACCAAAGTCCCTTCTTTATTGCCCGAAAGGCCCATGCCGCAAAAAGCCGGCTGAAGTAGAATAGTTCTAGATTTATGAAACCAACATTAATTTTTGGCATTGTCGCGCTGGCCGTTGCCATGGCGGCGGATGATGTTTCGGCCAATATGGTTCGGTTAGGCGATCAGGCGATGGAGCGCCAGGCCGCGGCGATCGGTTCTTATTTTAAGGAATCGCAAAGCCGGGCTGACTTGGCCCGGGCGCCCCTCGTGTTGCCGGTCGGCAGAGGTTCACAGGGCTCTTTAGATGAGGAGATGTTCGCCAAGATTAACGGCCTGCGTTTTGGCGGCCGCGCCGCTTTGCGGCGCGGCGATCCCATCGGGACGCCCGTTAATCATATTTTAGACGGCATCGTTAAAAGTTATTTTTGGAGCGCCGCTCTGACCGGAGCGCTCGCGGGCTTGGCGGCGGGCGCCGTTGTTGCAGCGGTCGCTTCCAACGCTTGGTGGCTTGTCATCGGAACGGGAGCAGGCGCTGCGGTAGGATTGCTGGTGGCCTTCCTGTCGTTGCTGTTATAACTTGGCGAAGACGATTTTAAAAGCCTTCAATAATCTATAATAAACTCAATGTTTAATTTGGGGTGGGGCGAGATCCTTGTCATCGGAGTCGTCGCCTTGCTGCTATTCGGGCCAAGCCGCCTGCCGCAGTTAGCGAAATCTTTTGGCGAAGCTTTCAGGATATTCCGGAAAGAGTTAAAAACGGAAACGGAAGAAGAAAAACCCTGAACGCGCGGACGACCCCCGGTGAAGCAGATTTTTTAAAAATTTAATTTATGCAGCCGATATCTATCAAATCGATGCTGGAGGCGGGCGCCCATTTTGGGCACCAGACCCGCCGCTGGAACCCCAAGATGGCCAAATACATCTATGGATCCAGAAACAACATCCATATCATTGATCTTCAGAAATCAGCCAAAGAATTGAAACGCGCTTTAAAATTCACGGAAGACATCGCTTCGCGCGGCGGGAGAATCCTTTTTGTGGGAACCAAGCGCCAGTCGCAGGAAACAGTCAGAACGGAAGCTATGCGTTGCGGCGAGTTTTACGTGACCAGCCGGTGGGTTGGGGGAACGCTGACCAATTTTGGCACGGTCAGAAAAAGCATTGACCGCTTGATTCAGATGGAAAAGATGAAGCAGGAGGGGATTTTAGACGTCTTAAACAAAAAGGAGGGACGCAAATTCACCCGTGAATTGGAAGCCTTGACCAATAAATACGAAGGCATCAAAACTATGACCCGGCTTCCGGAGGCTCTTTTTATCGTGGATACGATTGAGGAGATGACCGCCACGCTTGAGGCCAGGTCGGTGAGAGTTCCCATCATTGCCATCTGCGATACCAATGCGGACCCAGATCTGCTTGATTACCCGATACCCGGTAATGACGACGCGGTCCGATCGATCCGGTTTTTTACCCAGTCTTTATCGCAGGCCGTCGTGGATGTCAAGGCGAAAGCGAGTCCAGCCGAAACCAATCCGGAAGTCGCGATGCTGACCGCGGTGGCCGCCCCCGAAGCGGCCGGCCCAAGTCCCGAGCCCGCCTAATGGCCATGGCTACGGCTGTTTCCGCCGATCAAGTCGCCAAACTGCGCGAGAAAACCGGCGCCGGTTTCATGGACTGCAAGAAAGCTTTACAGGAGTCCGGCGGAGATTTTGAAAAAGCGGTTGAAGAATTAAGAAAGAAAGGTTTGGCCAGCGCCGCTCAAAGAGCGGGCCGGACCGCCACGGAAGGCCTAGTTATCAACTATATCCATCACAGCGGCAAAGTGGGGGTTATGGTTGAGCTTAACTGCGAAACCGATTTCGTGGCCAAGTCCCAAGATTTTCAAAATTTAGGCCGCGAGGTGGCGCTTCAGATCGCGGCCTTAAATCCTCGCTGGATTGGCCGAAACGACGTCCCCTCGGCCGTTATCGAAAAAGAAAAAGAGATCTACCGCCAGCAGGCCGTGGCTTCCGGAAAACCGGCCCAGGCGGTTGAAAAAATGGCGGAGGGAAAATTGGCCAAATTTTATACCGATTTTTGTTTAATGGATCAGCCATCGGTCAGGGACACTTCCGGGAAAACTAAAGTCAGCGATCTGGTGGCCCAAACCGTGGCCAAAGTCGGGGAAAACATCGTTATCCGCCGATTTGCCCGGTACCAGGTCGGAGAAGAAATTACATCAACCAATACCAATAACAGCAAAACATAAAGCTGTGACTGAACCGAAATATCGCCGGGTTGTTTTAAAGCTCTCCGGCGAAGCTCTTCTCGGAAAGCAAACCCACGGCATTTCAACCGACGCCTTAAGGCGCATTACCACCGAAATCGAAAAAGCCTACCACGTTGGCGCGCAGTTGGCCATTGTCATCGGCGGGGGCAACATCTGGAGGGGAGGTTCGGATGAAGCGGCCTCCATCAACAGGGTGACGGCGGATAACATGGGAATGCTGGCCACCATCATCAATTCCCTCGCCCTGCAGGACGCTCTGGAAAAAAGAGGCATTCCGACGCGGGTTCAAAGCGCGATCGAGGTCACCAAACTCGCCGAGCCTTATATCCCGCGCCGCGCCGCGCGGCATCTGGAGAAAAAAAGGGTCGTTATTTTTGCCGGCGGCATCGGCTCGCCGTACTTTACCACCGACACCACAGCGGCCTTAAGATCGATCGAGATCGGAGCCCAGGTGCTTTTGAAAGCGACCAAGGTGGACGGGGTTTATACGGATGATCCCAAGAAAAATTCAAAAGCGAAAAAATACAGCACTCTGGATTTCAACGAAGCGATCAGCAAAAGACTTAAAATTATGGATACATCCGCTTTTACGCTTTGTATGGACAATAAAATCGCGGTTTTGGTCTTCGATTTAAACGTCCCCGGCAATATCGCCAGGGCGGTCCGTGGCGAGAAGGTGGGAACGCTCATAAAATGAAAGTGCTGAGTACAGAGTGCCGAGTACCGAGTGCGAGGAAATTTTCTTTTTATTTTTTTTACACTCAGCACTCAGCACTGTTGTGTTCGCACTCAGCACTACAATGAGCGCGCCTGCCCACTTTCAGAAATTCCATCAGGAGGCCCAGAAGGCCATGGAACACATGAAAAAAGAATTCGTGGCCATTCGGACCAGCCGGGCCAGTCCCGCGCTTTTGGATCGCGTGCGCGTTGAGGCTTATGGCGGGGAGATGCCGGTCAATCAGGTGGCTTCCGTCAGCGTGGTGGAAGGAAGAACCCTGGAAGTCCGCCCGTGGGACCCGCAGGTGGTCCCCAGCATCGAGAAAGCTATTCAGAAAGCGGATTTGGGCATCGCGCCCAATACCGATGGCGCCGTGATCCGTCTTGTTTTTCCCGCTTTGACCGAAGAAAGAAGGAAGGAATACGTGAAGGTGGCCAAACAGTTGGCCGAAGAGACCAGGGTTAAGGTGCGCAAGGCCCGCCATCAAGCGCAGGAAGAGGCGGTTCAAGGGCCTTTCAAGGACAAGAAAATACCGGAGGATGAGAAATTCCGCCGGCAAACCAGTTTGGATCAACTGACCGCTAAATTCATCGCTGATATTGATTCCCTGCTCGCTTCCAAAGAAAAAGAGATTTTGGAAATATAGATTCTTAGCGAAGTGCCGTTAACCCCAAATCCTAAATCCCAAATCCTAAATCCTGCCAGTGCGCCTGCCTATTTTGAGCAATTCAACGATCTTTACCGGCAGATTGATTTAACCCGCCTGCCGGCGCATGTGGCGATTATCATGGATGGCAACGGCCGCTGGGCCAGGGGCAAGGGCTGGACCCGCATTTTTGGCCATGAGCATGGCCGCGATTCAGTCCGGGAAGCCGTCAAGACATCGGGCGAGCTGGGCGTCAAGGCGCTATCGCTATTCGCTTTCTCGACGGAAAATTGGTCCCGGCCCAAGGAAGAGGTGGAATTTTTGATGCGGCTGTTCGACCGCACCCTTCGGGAAGAAACCCAGGAAATGGCCGCTAGCAACGTGCGGCTTCGGACCTCCGGGGATTTGAGCCGGTTTCCGGCCTGGCTCCAGGAAACGATCCGCCATTCGGTTGAGACGTTATCCGGCAACACGGGTCTTATTTTGAATTTGGCGGTCAATTATGGGGGAAAACAGGACATCCTGCAAGCGGTGAACCGCTTGCAGGAAGGATACAGGATACAGGATACAGGATACAGGGTTACGGAAGAGGAATTTGAAAAGCATTTACAGACGAGCGGATTGCCGGCGGTGGATTTATTGATTCGCACCAGCGCGGAGCAGAGAATTTCAAACTTTTTCCTTTGGCAGGCGGCGTACGCCGAATTTGTGTTTATGGACGTTTATTGGCCCGATTTCCGGCGTCAGCATCTTCTCAAAGCTATTCTCGAATATCAGGGACGCGATAGAAGATTCGGGAATGTTATTTCCTAGAATTCTGACCGCCATCGTAGGCGTTCCTGTCATTTTATTGGCTTTGGCCACGGGCGGCCTGCCTTTGACCATACTGATTTTGGGAATCAGTCTTCTTTGTCTTTATGAAATCTTCGCTCTTTTCAACAAGATGGGTTTTCCGCCGCGGACTTTGTTCGGGTATCCCCTGGCTCTGGTTCTTTTCGGGCTATTCATTCTTCCCTCGCAGGCCCAGCCGGCCTACGCCGCTATTCTAAAAAGCCCTTCTCTTTTGGGCCTTGGATTGACCCTGGCCGTTGTTTTACTAACGGGAGCCGAGCTTTTTTATATCCACACACGCTCCCTTGTTTCGAGCGCGGTCACTCTTTTTGCCATTCTATTTGTCACCTGGCCCTTGGCCCACGTCGTTTTAATTCGAGATTTGGCGCCCTCGGGCCAAGAGTGGTCTTTTTTTCTTTTTGTCACTATATGGGTCGCGGACATCTTCGCTTATGCCATAGGGATGAAATGGGGTCGCAAACAATTAGCCCCGGCCGTTTCGCCGAAAAAAACGGTTGAGGGGCTGGCGGGCACTTTACTCGGAGCGTTTTGCGCTTCGGGAGCTTTTTGGGTTATGGTTTTTCGCAAGGAGGGTTTTGAGTTTTCCGAAATTGCCCTTTTAGGGGTTTTGGGGCTTGGGATTGGGGGGCAGATTTCGGATTTGGTGGAGTCTGTTTTAAAGCGCCAGGCCCGGGTCAAAGACTCCTCCGCCGTTTTACCCGGCCACGGAGGATTCTTGGATCGGTTCGACTCCTTTTTCCTTACCGCCCCCTTGTTATACTACTACCTGGCGTTTAGATTGTAAAAAAGGCGAATAGGACCGCAGGTTTCCTTTGATGAAGAAAGAAGAAGTTGTTATTTTAGGCAGCACCGGTTCGGTGGGAACGAGCACCGTTCAAGTCATTGAAAAACACAAAGACAGACGCTTCCGGGTCGGTCTTTTGGCGGCTTGCTCTAATGTTCAAAAAATAGCCGGTCAAGCCAAAAAGCTGGGCGCCGCGTCGGTTTACCTTGATAATCCTTCGGCGCGGGAAGACCTGGCGCATCTGAAATCCATGAAGACCAGGCGCGTGCTGGAAAGCCGATCGGAATTGATCCATTTTTTGGGCGCCGGTTCTTTCGATATCGCGGTTGTGACATTCGCCGACTTTGAGATGTCCACTTTGGTCCTGCGGGCCCTTTTGGAGCGCCGGGACCGGGCTCTGAAAGTTTTGGTTGCCTCCAAAGAGCCCATTGTGGTTTTTGGTGATTATTTTAAAGAGCTGGCCGTTTCTCACGGACACCATTTGATTCCTCTTGATTCGGAGCCCTCCGCCATCTATCAATGTTTGGGAGGGTCTTTGAGCGCCAACGGCGACGTGGAAAAAATTTATCTGACCGCCACCGGAGGGCCTTTTTACAAAAATCCGGTAGCTTATGATCGCGTGACGCCCGCCATGGCCTTAAACCATCCAATATGGAACATGGGCAAGAAAATTACGGTGGATTCCGCGACCCTGGTCAATAAGGCCCTGGAGCTCATGGAGATCGGGCATCTTTTTTCTTTATCTACCGGCGCGGTCAAAATTTTGATTCATCCTCAATGCGTAGTTCATTCCATGGTGGCGATGAGAAATGGATCAATCTTAGCCCAGATGGGACCGGCAACCATGAAACTGCCCATTCACTACGGCCTGCTTTGGCCCCGCGGGTTTAGCGAGAACGGGGTTTTAAAACCTATTGATGCGCGCGCGTTTTCCCATTTGACTTTTGAAGAGCCGGATTTGAAACGCTTCCCGGCTTTAAAATTCGCGTTGGAGATCGCGGGCATTGCCGATCAGCGCAAAAGATTGATCGCGCGTTCGGCGTTTCTGGGCGCGGATGAAGCGGCGGTGGAGAATTTCGTGTCAAAACGCTTATCTTTTGCCAAAATACCCACAGTGCTTAAGGAAACAGTCAGGAAAGCGCAGAAACATTTTATGGGCCAGGGGCCAAGGGCCAGGGCTCAAGATTTAGAATTTGGTTTACAGGTTTACCGTTGGGCTAAGGAAAAAGCGTCGGCGCGTGGGGGTTAAGGCATGGTAATCATTAGCATTGTTCTTGCTCTTGGATTGGTTGTTTTTGTTCATGAATCCGGCCATTTTGTGGCCTGCCGCCTGCTGAAAATTAAAGTTTTGCGCTTTGCCTTCGGTTTCGGCAAAGAACTGTTCGGATTTACCAGGGGCGATACCCGCTATTCCATTTGCGCGTTCCCGCTGGGAGGATTTGTTAAGCCAGCCGGAGAGGATCCGGAAGAAATTACGGGAGCGCCGGATGAATTTTTTTCCAAATCCTGGAAGGCGCGCATTTTGGTCGCTTTGGCCGGACCGGGGATGAACTATGTGCTTTCTTTTGCCCTTTTCTTTTTCACCTTTTGGTGGTTTGGGACTCCGGAGTATGCCAAGTCGGCTACGGTCGGAACCGTTTTTTCCGGCTCCCCCGCTGAAGTGGCGGGCCTTAAATCCGGAGACGTCATTGAAAGGGTTTACATCGCCAAAACCAAAGAGGACGTGGCGCTTAAAGAGTGGGATGATCTTTCCAGGCTGATCCACAATAACCCGGAAACTACTTTTGAATTTAAGGTTCAGCGCCAGAATCAGACCCTAAAGATCAACGCGACTTCCAAAAAGGACCCGGCGCGGGGCATTGGTTTGGTGGGCATCGCGCCTCAAGTTCTTTATAAAAAAGAAGGCGTTGTTTCGGCCGTTAAATTAAGCGGTGGGGAGCTTGTCCGGTGGAGTTTGTCCTCCGTTGTCTATTTATGGGACAGGATCAGCAAGGGCGAGAAGCCGGATTTGGCCGGCCCGGTCGGAATCGTCAGCATGATGAGCAAGGCGGCCAATACCGGCGCGGCCGATTTTTTGGCGCTTTTGGCGATTATTTCGGTGGCGATCGGGTTCTTTAATTTGTTTCCGATCCCGCTCTTAGACGGCGGCCACGTTGTTTTTTATTTATGGGAGGCCGTTTCCCGCCGAAAAATAACGCGGCAATTTTTAATGCGGGCCAACACCATTGGACTCGCGATTTTAATTCCGATTTTCCTATTCGCCTTTTACAATGATCTGGAAAGACTTTGGTCCAACAAAACCAAGGCGAAAACGGAGTTTGAGGAAATCATTAAGAAATAGGATTTAGAATTTTGGATTTAGGATTTAGCGAAGAATGAAAGACGAAAGTTTTCATTGCTTTGGCCCCAAATCCCAAATCCTAAATCCCAAATCCTAGTTTTTATGCTTTTTTCCCGCGCCTTTATTCCTACCTTAAGGGATGATCCTGCCGAAGCGGATACCCCGTCGCACCGTCTTCTTTTGCGCGGCGGATTTTTAATGAAGGTGGCTAGCGGCATTTACGATTGGCTGCCTCTTGGCCTTAAGGTCATGCGCAAAATTGAGGAGATCGTGCGCCAGGAGATGAACGCGATCGGCGGGCAGGAAGTCTTGCTTCCGGTGGTTCAACCCAAAGAGCTTTGGGAAGCGTCGGGCCGGTGGGGGAAATATGGCAAGGAGCTTCTGCGCTTAAAAGACAGAAAAGACGCGGAGTTTTGTTTGGCCGCCACCGCTGAAGAGGTGATCACCACCATGGTGACCAAGCACGTCCGCTCCTGGAAGGCTTTGCCCATCATGCTTTACCAGATTGGAACTAAATTTCGTGATGAGATCAGGCCCAGGTTCGGCATTTTAAGGGGCCGTGAATTTATCATGAAAGACGCCTATTCCTTTCACGCTACGGATGAGGATGCCGAGCGCTACTATGAAACGGCCAAGGGCGCTTACTGCAAGATTTTTGACCGTTTAGGGCTTAAATACCGGCCGGTTGAGGCGGATTCGGGGCCGATCGGCGGAAGCTTTTCTCATGAGTTTATGGTGCTGGCTAACACCGGAGAAGACATCGTGGTTTACTGCACTAAGTGCGAATATGCGGCCAATAGAGAGCGCGCGGAATGCCGTGATGAGCAGGCACTAAGGCACAAAGGCACTAAGGCACAAGGCGAAGCAGCAGCTCCGCAGGATGTTCATACGCCGGGGCTCTACAGCGTTGAGGATGTCGCCAATCTCTTAAAGCTCCCGAAGGATCAGTTTGTCAAAACGCTTTTTTATTGGGCCAACGGGGATCGGCCGGTGGTCTGCCTTTTGCGCGGCGATCACGAGTTAAACGAAGCCAAGCTCAAGCGCGTTTTAAAGATTGATGATTTAAAAAAGATGGAGGAAGCGCAGTATGTGAAACTCTGCGGCGCGCCGGTTGGGTTTGCGGGACCGCAGGGTTTAAGCGAGAAAGTCAAAAAAACGAATCCTAAAGCCGTGGTGGTGGGCGATCACGCCATTAAAGGCGTGGCGGACGGCTGTTCCGGCTCATTTAAGAAAGATTACCACACGGTTCATCTGGCTTATGGCCGTGATTTTAAGGCGGATTCTTATGAGGACCTGCGCTTTGCTGGGGAGGGAGACGCCTGCCCGCGCTGCGCGGATGGAAAATTGGCTTTTCAAAAGGGAATTGAGGTAGGACATGTGTTTGAGCTGGGGATTAAATACAGCGTGCCCTTAAACGCGGTTTTTCTTGACGCCCAGGGGAAATCCCATCCCATGGTGATGGGTTGCTACGGCATCGGCACTTCGCGCCTGGTGGCCGCCGCGGTGGAGCAAAACTCGGATGCCAATGGGATTATCTGGCCCCGCTCCATCGCGCCTTATGACGCCGCGATTCTTTGTTTGGATATCGATGACCCTAAAGTCAAGGAAACAGCGGTTAAGATTTACGAGGAAGCTAAAAAAGCGGGCCTCGATGTTTTGCTCGATGACCGCGAGGTCCAGGCCGGGGTCAAATTTAAAGACGCCGATTTAATCGGCATCCCGCTGTCCATCCGCATCGGCAAACGCGGCATCGCCAAAGGCGAGGTAGAACTGAAACTGCGTAACTCCAAAACTCCCAAATTCGTCCCTGTGGCCCGAACTCTCGAAGCCGTGCCGGAGGAACTGAAAAGCTACAGCGTGCAGTGAGACCCTACCCTAACCCCAAAGTTTTGATCAGTAATTTCATTTTGTTCGTCAGTCTTTTAATCTTTTCTGAAAAACCTACGCAGGCGGGCATGGATTACATGCAGTATCTTGTCAGCAGAGATTCGGCCGCAGTAATTACTCAAACTTGCGACGATGTCATAGTGGCCAAAATAGAAAGGGTCTCGAGCCATTTTTCAACTAACGGTAATCCGCCCATTCTTGAATTGTCCGTGGAAAGAATTCTTAGGGGGACTCTAAAAATTGGTCAATTAACAGCAATATGGAGTCCTGGGCCGCATGATATTGATTGGGTCGGACAGGGATCAGGCGAAGCTTTGGAAAAGTGGGGGCGCCAGGCTCTCTTATCTCCTCCTGTGGATAAAACAATGATTTTGGTTATGGGATCAGCACCAGACATCAATAAACGATTTCTTATTTCCCCATACGGAAGGTTTGATTTTGATTCAGAAAATTTAAAGTGGGCAATTAAGGCAATCGGGAAGAGTATTTGTGTTCGAGGGAAGCAAAGAAAAATTAAGGAAAAACAGGCAAAGAAGGAGGCCAGCTCGAAAAATTGTTTGATTAGCGAAGTTCGCCTTGAGTCGCAGTCATTTGGAGGAGATTCTTATCAGTTGATTTTTAATCGTGATGGAACATCCCGTTATAAAATTTTTGGAACAGCTCGCCATGGAACTAAAGACAGAATATTCGTGGGGGCAGTGAATCAAAAAGATTTTAAATATTTAACCGACTTATCGAAGGATATTTTTAAAATGGAGGATGGCTACAAAGATCCAAGCTTAGCGGATGGCACGACGGTGACCACATCTGTTATCTGCAAGAATGGAAAAATTAAGTCTGTATATAATAGCAACCACGCGGGTCCAGATGAACTCCGAGAGATAGAAAAGGCTATCCACGCTGTTAAAGAGAAGATTGTTTGGAAGTAACCCTTTAATTTCAGAATATTTAATTTAATTCCCTTTTTCGGGCGCGAATAAAATATTTGTTTTGCTAATATTGTGGTAATTCGATTTGCCTGGTACGCTTATACGCGGAAAGGTCGAATTTACCGATCATGCTCTTGTTGGGATGAAACGAACCGGTTTCTTTTTTTGCATGAAGACGATGGGGTCACGTCTTTATAATTCCAATTGCGGGTCGGGGCCGGATATCCCTCGCCTTCCAGGCGAAGCCTTCTAGGTTAACGACTCCTTGGTAAAATGAGGGGTGGCCCCAGGGACGTATAGGAAGACAACCC
>JACQJO010000050.1 GCA_016205025.1 Elusimicrobiota bacterium | reverse complement strand
CCCCCTCGGAAACTGGACCCCCGCCTTCGCGGGGGTGACGAACCAACTTAGGAATCTTACTGCTTACTTCGTAAGGGTTTAGCGCAGGGGAGTCACCCTTGAACCCAGTAGTGGAGAGGGGCCCCGCGAGCACGCGGGGAGAACCGTCGGGACTGGTTCTCGGGTCTGGGGGCAAGGGTGACTCCCCTGCGCTAAACCCTTTCCTTACTTCTGCTCTTGTTGCTGGTAGGCTATTGCGGTAGGTTGGAAATTCTCCAGCCGCCAAACAAACGCTAAACGCCAGTAATAATATTCTCCCCACGTTCCTCGCCTTTCGGCAACCCGACCGTCCCTGACGTAGGACTCTCGGCTTTGCGCCTCACGCCTTACGGCGTGATTTGCCCTTCTCGCTTTCGAGGAATCTCCTCGAAACTCGCCTCTAGTCTAAATCATTGGCCCCAAACCCCCGGCTGTCAAGATGAGTCTGCGATCAACAGTGGGGGGTAGATGCTAAAAAAACCGAAATCATGGGCATCCGACAGGTTGGGAATCCAAAGGCTGGGTCAGCGCCTCATCCCAATAAAGCCGGCCAGTCGCATCCGTGTATAAAAATTGACTCGTTCCAGCGGGAACAGTAACCGCTATCGGAAAAGTTATCGTGGCCGATCCGGCGTCATAAACCAAGGAAAGGCTGTCCCCGCCGGCAATGGTTATGGTGTCAAAACTATCATTGGCTATGGTGATTCTCATGCTTAACGGAGCGCTGGCTGGAGCCGTGAAACCGTCGGTAAACTGCCCATTGCCCTCCACTTCATAAAACCCCAGAATAACCCTGCCAAAACCGGGGTCATAGGCATAAAAAATAAAAAGCCCGGTTGGAGCAGAAATGGCGTCCGACACATTCAAAAGGTCTTGGACCATCAAAGGCGCGGGAGCGGGGCAACCCGATTCCGCTTTACCCTTATTATTCCTGACCGCCTCCTTCGCCCTCTCGTTGCGCGCTGGCACCAAAACTTTGATCAGTTTGCCTTCATCGTCATAAAGCCTTACAGCGCCGTGTTCATCTAAATCAACCTTATGGGCTTTCTTCTTCTGGTAGCCCTGCCCCTGGTCATCACCCCCATGCGCCCAAACCCCACTGAAAACAGCCGCCGCCAACAATACAAACAAGCCGGCCGCTAGCTTGCCAATCAGGTCTTTACGCATATTTCCCCCTGGTGAGCCCAGGGCTCCCCCGCCCACCATTACACCATGCCTCTAAAAGGGTTTCCTGTCAATAGGAGCTGGCTGTTAAACTTGGGGATTGTGACTAAAAACACCTAAGTAGGGACAGACACTACTTTTCAGCTGAAAAGTAGTGTCTGTCCCTACTTTTAATTTCCGGTAAAAACAGGCTTTCTTTTTTCTAAAAAGGCGGAAATGCCTTCCGCGTGGTCCTTGGTTTGGCCCAGATAATCTTGGATGGCGGCCTCGTTGGTTAAAGCCGCCTCAAAAGCCGGGGCTTCCTGGGCCAAACGGAGGGTTTTTTTGGTGAGCGTTAACGCCAATGGGGGCAGCGTTTCCACGTAAGTTGATAGTTCGGCTATTTCCCGATCCATGGCTTCGGAGGTCTCAAAAACTCTATTAATAAGACCAAAGGCGGCCAATTCCTCCGCCGCCACTTTGCCCCGCGAAAGAAAAAGCTCCAAAGCTTTGGAATAACCCAGCGCTTTGGCAAAAAGATAGCTTGAACCGCAATCCGGAGCTAGGCCTACCTTAATGAAGGCTCCCACGAAACCAGTTCCTTTCACGGCATATTTGATGTCGCCGGCCAACCCAATAGCCAAACCCGCCCCGGCGCAGGTTCCGTTAATACGGTTGATAACAAGTTGGGGCAGTGAACGTAGGCCATTGATGACGGGATGAAAATTGGAATCAAGCTCGGATCGAAACCCCAGCATTTTGCCGGCTTTAGCCCTTTCATTAAAATCCGCGAGATCAGCGCCTACGCAAAACCCTTTCCCCCTGCCGGTCAGCACAACGGTTCGCAAAGTCAGGTCGGCCGCCGCGCTCTTTAACGCCTTTTTCAAACCCGCCAGCATATCCTGCGTCAACGCGTTCATCGTGCCAGGTTTGTTTAAAGTAATCCAAAGACCCGAACCTTTGCGCTCAATTAAAACTTCGGCTTCTGAATTCGTCAACATGCATCCTCCAATCAGAAAGTAGGGACAGACACTACTTTTCAGCTGAAAAGTAGTGTCTGTCCCTACTTTCCTTTAAACCGGGGCTCCCTCTTTTCAAGAAAGGCCCTCATGCCTTCCTTTTGATCCTCCGTTGAAAAAAGCGTGTAAAAGAGTTGTCGTTCGAAAGTTAACTCTTCCGTCGAGCTGTCTCCGGCTTTTTTAATCGCCTCTTTGGCCCGCATCACCGCCACGCGGGGCCGTTTCGCTATTTCCACAGCCAGAGTTTGGGCCTCCGAAAACAAAATTTCTCTAGGCACAACGCGGTTAATCAGCCCCCACTCATAGGCTTGGCGCGCGCTAAATCGGCGGCCGGTCAAAACCAGTTCCATGGCGCGGTGTTTGCCGATCGCGCGAGTTAACCTCTGCGTTCCTCCGGCCCCCGGCATAACGCCGATTAAAATTTCCGGTTGGCCAAACTCCGCATCTTCGCTGGCGATGATGATATCGAAACCCATCACCATCTCACAGCCTCCGCCTAACACAAATCCATGCACCGCCGCGATCACCGGTTTCTTGGCTTTCCATAGCCGCATCCATAAAGCCAGGCGATCGGACTTTGCCATCTCCTCTTCAGTAGCTTCCACCATTCCTTTAATATCAGCTCCAGCGGCAAACGCCCTGCCTTTGCCCGCGATAACCGTAGCCCCGATAGCGTCGTCGCGGTCAATATCCTCCAAAGCGTCCGCCAAACTTCGAATCAACTCGTCGGACAAAGCGTTTAAAACCTCGGGGCGATTAAGGTAAATCACCGCGATCGGCGGCTTTTTAATAACTTCAATAACTGCCGAACTTTTCATTTCCACGCTCATAGAAGGGGTTTAGCGCAGGGGAGCCACCCTTGAACCCAGTAGTGGAGAGGGGCCCCGCGAGCACGCGGGGAGAACCGTCGGGACTGGTTCTCGGGTCTGGGGGCAAGGGTGGCTCCCCTGCGCTAAACCCTTACCGCTCATATCATGCCGCTTTTCATGCAATGTTTTCAATTAAGGCCGCCACGCCTTGGCCCACGCCGACGCATAGCGTAATCAAGCCGTAGCGCGCCTGGCGGCGCTTCATTTCATGAAGAATCGTTGTCGTCAACCTGGCTCCCGAACAACCCAAGGGATGTCCCAAAGCGATGGCGCCTCCGTTGACATTCACTCGGGCTCGATCTAAGCCCAACTCTTTTACGCAGGCCAAAGACTGCACCGCGAAAGCTTCGTTAAGTTCAACCAAATCAATCTGATCTAACTTCAGATTAAGCCTGCCTAAAAGTTTTTTAACCGCGACCACCGGACCCAAACCCATAAACCGAGGATCAACGCCGATCGCAGCCGAACCCAGCCAGCGGGCCGCGGGTTTCAATCCCAGTTGCTTGGCTTTCTCGTCGCTCATCACCAAAACAGCGGCCGCTCCGTCATTTAAACTCGAGGAATTTCCCGCGGTCACCGTCCCTTTCTCTCGAAACGCGGGTTTCAAGGCCGCCAATTTCGCCAAATCAGTATCCGGCCTGATGGTTTCATCGGTTTCAATTCTGACGCGCTCTTTTCCTTTTTGAATCTCAACGGCCGCTATTTCTTCTTTGAACTTACCGGCCTGGGTCGCGGCCCAGGCCTTCTGGTGGCTCTCCAACGCGAATTGGTCCTGTTCCTCGCGCGAAATTTTGCATTTCTCGTAAATGTTTTCCGCGGTTTCTCCCATGGATTCCAAAAGAAACATCTTGGCCATCTTGGGGTTGGGAAAACGCCAACCGAGCGCCGTGTCATAAGCCGCCAGATTGCCGAAAGGAAATCCCCGCTCCGCCTTAGGCATGGCCCAGGGCGCCCGGCTCATGGATTCCACGCCGCCCGCCACAAAAATATCTCCTTCCCCGGCCACAACCGCGCGTGCCGCCAGGTTCACCGCCTCCAAGCCAGAAGCGCACAAGCGGTTGACCGTCACGCCGGGAACGCTCTGCGGCAAGCCCGCCAAAAGAGCGGCCATCCGGGCCACGTTTCGATTGTCTTCCCCTGCCTGGTTGGCGCAGCCAAAAACCACGTCGTCAATCTGATCCGCAACGATCCCCGTGCGTTGAACTAAAGTCGAAATAACATGAGCCGCCAAATCATCGGGCCGGATATGCGCCAGCGCGCCGCCGTACCGGCCCATGGGGGAGCGCACCGCGTCAATTAAAACAGGTTGTCTGGTCACTTTTTTATTTGGCGGCCGACATCTTTAAGAAGCTGCCGAACGTCGGGAACGGCGTGATAAGTGGCCGCTTTTTGAATAGGCAAGGTCAAGGTCAAAAAACAACCGGCGCAAAAATGAATGCCGTAGTCGTCAAAAATGGACAGCAGTTTGGGATAGCGCCTTAAAAGTTCGCCCACGCTTTTTTTGCCCACTGCGTTTTCGCGCTTTTCTTTATTTGACAACAATCACCTCTAAAGAAGAAAATAGGGACAGACACTATTTTTCAGCTGAAAAATAGTGTCTGTCCCTATTTCTATTTTCTTCGTCACTCGACATTTCAAAAGGTCCTTTGGAAAAATTGGCTCCTAGGCGCACCGCGGTGTTGATATCCTCTTTGGTCGCCGTTCCCTCATTAAAAAGCATTTCGGCTTCCTGGCGAATCGCTCTTTTAAGATGCGCCCACAGGGCTTCAGGGGGCAACCGATTCTTAACCGGCGGCAAAATTTTCAAAACTTCCGGATTTTCTCCGGCCGCCCGGCGGTTCCGGTAAAGATAAAAACCCCGGCCCACCTTAGGCCCCAAGTAATCCAGTTTCACCAGCTGCTCTTGAAGCGCCGCGGGCTTAAGCCTCTCGGGGCGTCCAAGGCCGTCAAAAATCGCGCTGGTCACCGCGAGATTCACATCCATGCCGATAAAATCAACCAAGGCGCAGGGCCCCATCGGCACTCCACCCAGTTTAACGACGGCTTCATCCATCTCCTTAATCGTGGTTTTTCCCGCCTCCAACAGCCGGAACGCCTCGATATAATAAGGCCGCAGCACTCGATTAACGATGAATCCCGGGACGTCTTTAACCTCAACCACGGTCTTGCCCAAATCAAGCGCGAATTTTTTGGCTGTTTGGTAATGCTTTTCATCCAGGCGCGGCGGCCGGATCATTTCGACTAATTTCATGACCGGCGGCGGGTTGAAAAAATGCACGCCCAGAATGCGCTCGGGATGCTTGGCCTTGGCCCCGATTTCCTGCACCGGCAGGGAAGAAGTGTTGGTGGCGATCACGCGCTCGCTGGCAACCAGGGCGTCGAGCCTGGAAAAAATCTCCTGCTTTAAGCCTAAATTCTCGGTCGCGGCCTCGATCACGATGTCAGCCGCCGCCAAATCCTCCAGCCGCAAAACATACGCGATCGATCGCTTGGTCTTAGCCGCCGCTTCGGGTGTTATTTTGCCTTTCGTAACTCCGGTGTCAATACTTTTTTCAATTCTTTCCTTGGCGCGCTCAAGGATTTCTTTGGAAATATCATAAAGCTTGGCCGAAAACCCGCGCCCAGCGCAAAGCTGCGCGATCCCCCCGCCCATCGTTCCCGCGCCAACGACTCCGACTGTTTTAATAACCATATCAAGTATCCATTTTCTCAAAAATAAGCCTCCTACAAAAGAAAGCCATAGCGTCGCCGGCCGTGAAGCACGCGGCGAATTTCCACCTTTCGGCCTCGCACGCAATAGAAAACTAAGTATTCCCCCAGCACCACGATCCTATAGCCGAGAGAGGCTAAATATTTATCTTTAGGGATAACTCCAGAATATGGAAAAAAAGCTAGCCGTCCCAAAATTTTATCCACGGTTTCAAGCCAAACCGCAGAATTTTTGGGGCTATCTCTTTTGATGTAATCAGCTATCTCCGTTAAATCTTGTTCGGCCCGGCGAACATAGCTGACCGAATAACGTTTCACGCGTCAAGCGTTTTTTAACCGGCGCATCATTTCGCGATGGGTGATGCCGCGATCTCCTCGGGCAACATCCTCTTCGGCCTCGGCCAGCTTGCGGTACAACTCCAATCGATCCTGCTCCCGTTCGTAAGCGGCCTGGCTCATAACCACCAAATCTTCTTTTCCGTTTTTTGTTATGAAAACAGGCTCCCCCAAGCTGTGACAAAGCTGCGAAATGGCCTGCGCCTTATTCCTTAAATCCGAAATGGGTCGTATAGTGGGCATAACCACCTCCTATCATAAGCTTGATATAAGCATATCATAAATATGATATTTTTCAAGGGTAGGTTAAAGACGAACCCTTCGGCCCAATGGAAAATGGGCAGAAAATGGGACTTTTGGGACCAAAGGTCCTACATGATTATCCGGGAATAAACGGTTCCTCCAGCATCTTGGATTCCACCGGCTTCCAGTCCGGCACCGCGAGTCCGAACTCTTGGCATCGTTGCTTGACTTCCAGGGCAAAGGTTTGGCGGACCTCCTCGTTGTCCCGCTTTTTTAGACCCAATTTTCGGTAAATTTTATTTTTGGGAGAATTCTGGCGTCCGAAGATGTTCATGGTGCGCGGGTACCAGCGGTTCAAGGCCTCCTGGGCCTCGTCATGCGTGGCCTTGTCGCCGGCCAATTTCTTAACCCAAAAATCTCCGTGCGCCATATGCATCGCCTCTTCCTTAAAAATTCCCTCCATCACGTCGCACCAAGGCTTGTAACTGCAGTCCTTGGCGTCTTCCAGCTGGTGGCCGGCGCCGCGGTCCATGCAAAAGTTAAACATGATGAAGTCATACCAGGTGTCGATAGGGTAATAAAAAATATTGACCCTCTTGTCATCCGCCGCGCGCTGGGTGCCGATATCCTCTTCATTGACTCTCAAATTAAAATTATGGGACTCATAATAATCCTGGACTGGAAATCCCAGCCCTTCTAAAAGCCGGTACATCACGCGCCCATGGCGCACCTCGTCTTTAACAATTTGAGAAACGGTGAGCGTCTCCTGGATGCTAGGCGACTTCATAATCCAAGGCACATACCCATAAGCGCCGGCCAATTCAGAATCCGCCTGCATGGTCATCAGATGAACAAGGTGCTCCTTGTATTCCTGCGACATTTCATCAACAGAAATAACCTTTTCACCTTTGGTTAATTTTTCAGCCAGTCGTTCTTCTCTTTCGCGTTCGGTCACTTTAGACATATGAGTCTCCCTTTTTCATCGTTTTTTGCAACTGCTCACGTCCCCCTGCGTTCGTCACATCGGCGAAAGCCGGTGTCCAGTCCCCGTATCCGAGTACGGGGCAGGCATCCGGTCTGGATTCCGTCGGGAAACAAAAAAACTGGATGCCGGATCAAGTCCGGCATGACGACTTTTAGAGACTTTTTCACCGGACTTTAACTACTTTTCCGTTTGGCATAAAGTGTTTTGCTTTCTTTCAAGATGGCCAGAATAAATGGGTCACCCAAGCGCTTGCGTTCTTGCAATTCCTCGGGTTTATAAATTAAAAAATCGCAAGCAATCTTATAGTCAACCAATTTTTCCAATTCCAAGACGCGATCTATCCCTCGCCTTGGAACGGATGATTTGACGATCAGGAAATCCAGATCACTGCTTTCCTTGTCCCACAGGCCGCGAGCCGCACTTCCAAAGAGCAAAATGCTTTCCGGCTGATACTTATCAACGATCTGCTTGGTAACATCCTGAATTTGACGCTGAATCTCCTGGTCCATTTAGTTTAAATCCACCCACACGCTTTTTAGCTGCGTGTAAAGCTCAAGCGCGTAAGGTCCTTTTTCGCGGCCATAACCCGACTGCTTATACCCGCCCCACGGTGCCGCGGAGTCCACGAAATTGTAGCAGTTGATCCAGATGGTGCCGGCCCGCAGCGCGTTGGCCGTGCGAAACGCTTTTTTAATATCTTTGGTCCAGATGCCGGCCACAAGGCCGTAAACAGTGCCGTTAGCGCGGGCGACCAATTCTTCGGTGCTCTCAAAGGGCATAACGGTCGCCACCGGCCCAAAAATTTCTTCTTGGGCGATCTTCATCTCGTCTTTCACGTCCACAAAAACCGTGGGTTTAAGGAAATAACCTTTCGAAAGAGCTCCGTCGCCGCGTTCGCCGCCGCAAAGAAGTTTGGCGCCCTCTTTTTTACCGGAAGCGACGTAGCCGGTCACGCGATCCAACTGCTCCTGGGACACCAAGGGTCCCATATGCGTCGTGCTATCCAAGCCCGGCCCCTGCCGGACAGTCTTGGCTTTGGCAACCAGGGCCTCGACCACCTCGTCATATTTTGACTTCTCCACAAAAATCCTCGATCCCGCGGAACAGCATTGGCCCTGGTTATAAAAAATGCCCATGAAAGCGCCCTTGACCGCGGCCTCGATGTCCGCGTCCGCAAAAATAATATTAGGCGATTTGCCCCCAAGCTCCAGGCTGACTCTTTTTAAGTTTCCGGCCGATGCCTTAATAATCTCGCGCCCCACTTCAGTCGAACCCGTAAAAGTCACCTTGTCCACGTCCGGATGCGCCGCCAAGGCGGCCCCGGCAGTCGGACCGAATCCCGGAACAACATTAACCACACCCTCCGGAATGCCGGCTTCCAAAATGAGCTCGCCTAATCTCAACGAAGAAAGCGGCGTCTGCTCCGCGGGTTTAAGCACAACCGTGTTGCCGCAAGCCAAAGCCGGCGCCAATCGTTCAATCGCCATCAAAAACGGAAAGTTCCAAGGGATAATGGCTGCGATAACTCCGACCGGTTCCCTGACCGTGTAATGAAAAAACTTGGCTCCCGGAGCGTAAGGAACGCTGACCGGGATGGTTTCTCCGTGAATTTTAGTGGTCCAGCCCGAATAATAGCGGAAGAGATCCACCGCTAAAGGCAGATCGCCCTTGCGGCTCTCCCGGATTGTTTTACCGTTGTTTAAGGTCTCTAATTGCGCCAGTTCGTCAGCGTGCGCCTCAATTAAATCAGCTAGTTTATAAAGCAGTCTTCCTCGTTCAGATGGCGTCACCTTAGACCACGGGCCCTCAAAAGCTTTCCTGGCCGCTTTGACCGCCTCATCAACATCCTTTTTGTCCGCCTCTGCCACCTTCGCGATCGCCTCGCTGGTGGCTGGATTATAGGTGTCAAAAGTCTTTCCCGAAACCGCCTCTTTCCACTGCCCGCCAATGAGTAATTTATGCGGCTGCTTAGACAAAAATTCAGTCACATCCGAATGAAGCTGTGTTGTTGCGGGAGCCGTGGTGGTCATAAAATCTCCTTGCTTGCTATCTATTATCTACCATCTACTATCTATTATCTACTAATCATTTTATCAAGATATGCTATCTTCCTTTCTTCCAACCTCAAGAGAGATGAACACGCATCAGGTCATCAGCCTATTCGGAACCCTGATTCTGATTGCCATCGGCTGGATCTTTTCCGGGCACAAAAACCGCGTTAACTGGAGAACGGTCGCCTGGGGCGCCCTGCTTCAGCTTGTTTTCGCCCTTCTTGTCTTAAAAACGCCGCCCGGCCGCTGGTTCTTTAGCGTCATGAACGACGCCATCACGGGTCTGTTGGCTTTTCAAGAGGAGGGAGCCAAATTTGTCTTTAATACGCTGGCCATCCCACCGGGCCAAGAAGGTTCCCTGGGATTCTTCTTCGCCTTCCAGGTCTTAACCACAATTATTTTCTTTTCTTCGCTGATCTCGGTTCTCTATTATTTGGGGATTATGCAAAAAGTCGTCTTGATTTTTGCCAAGGTGATGCACAAATTCATGGGCACCTCCGGCGCCGAAACACTGTCGGCCTCGGCCAACATCTTCGTCGGCCAAACGGAGGCCCCCCTTCTTATTAAGCCCTACGTGGAAGAAATGACGGATTCGGAACTCCTCTGCATCATGGTGGGCGGCATGGCCACCGTGGCGGGCGGTGTTATGGCCGCTTATGTCGGTATGCTGAAAGCGCATTTCCCTGATATCGCGGGCCATCTTCTGGCCGCCTCGGTAATGAGCGCGCCGGCCGCGCTCTTGATGGCTAAAATCATTTTGCCTGAAACCGGAAAACCCAAAACCCTAGGCACCGTCAAACTCGAGTACCGCGACCCCTCAATCAACGTCATCGAAGCCGCGGCCAACGGCGCCTCAACCGGGCTTCAACTGGCCTTAAACGTCGGCACCATGCTGATCGCCTTCATGTCCCTCTTGGCTCTTTTAAATTTCTTAATTAGCCAAGGTTTTATGTTAGCTGGCATTGAAGGCATGTCGCTTGAAAAACTCCTGGGCCATGCTTTTGCCCCGCTGGCCTGGATCATGGGAACCCCTTGGAAAGACTGCCAGGTGATCGGGCAACTGATGGGCGAAAAAACCGTTTTAAACGAGTTTGTGGCCTATCTTCATTTAGCGCAATTTTCCCAGGCCAACCCCGGGGCCCTTGATTACCGTTCTTATGTGATCGCCACCTACGCGCTTTGTGGATTTTCCAATTTTCTTTCCATCGGCATTCAGATCGGCGGCATCGGAGCCATCGCCCCAACCCGCAAACCGGATTTGGCGCGCCTGGGCATCAAAGCCTTGATCGGCGGCTCCTTGGCTTCCTTCATGACCGCCACCATCGCGGGTCTGCTGATTTAACAAAAAACTTATCTCTTGACGGTATCTAGCGGTCTCCATGGGATAAAGGCGTTGCCCACGCCTCTTAGGGCAGACCCAAGTTCGGGGTGGTGCCGGAGCATCACTGTCACCATGGTGTTGTTTTCCACCCAGTCCAAACCCTCTTGGGTATAGACTTCGGGCCTGTAATCCACGGTGAAGAAGCGGTCAGACTTAAGGCGGCGGGAAGCCATTAAAATGAAGATGCGAAAAGCGGTGTCGCTAAAACCAAAGCCCTCCGGCGGTTTCTCCGCGAACATTCCGACCATCGCATCCACATTGTCAATGTTGCCGCCATAGACTCTGGATATTTCCCGGGCCAGCTCCCTATCGCCCCCGGTCAACTCCTCAAAACTCTTGACTCTCGGCATGCGCAGCCGCTCGCGAAAATCATTGTATCGGGGAATCCCGCGCTCTCTGGCGCGCATGATGTCAACCGCCGCCAAATCCACCTTACGAAATGCCTGGGTTTCGAAATTCTGTAAAGTCTTCGGAAAATTACGTATAGTGATCGCTCCGGGATTGGTGATGCCGAAAGAGTAAAAAAGATCCGCCATCGGCACGTGCTCCACCAAGGGTCTGGTGTGACGCCCCTGGATTTCCTCCAGCGTCAAACGCCCAAGCAGCCGCCCGTTTCGATGAGAATAAAAATCATACTCATCTCTTAGTAAAGGGTGCATCAGATACACGATGTCAAACTCCTCGGTTAAGGAATAATCTGTCCCGTGATGATCTGTCGATGAGCCCGGAATCCCGCTGATCACCTCGCTGTCGCTGACTCTGCCGAAGCGATTTTTAAATCCTTTTCCCAAAAGCCCCCACCAATTGGCCTTCATGCCCATCTCCAATGCGGGATGCTGTAAAATGGCCGGCGTCCATTCAACCGTGTGAATCTTGGCCAACAAGGCGGAATTAACCAGCCGGGCCACGTCAAAAATTCGGTTGTCGTCCCAATCGGGATGCCGGGCTTTGAGCATATCGCAAATCGCGTTATGTTCTTTGACAAAAATGGTGTGCATCATGCTCAAACCCACCCAATAGTTGTCATTAAAACCGGTCAAATCGATGCCACCAGAAAATCTGGGGTCGCGCGGCAGAAGGCCGTCGGAACGAATTTTTAGCTTACCATCAATTCCCAATCTTAATTGTTGCTGCTTTTCTTCACTGCTTCCATAAATCTGGGAAGCATCCCACCAATGGGTTTCGGTATTGCGGTAGGTGGGCGCGCCCTCGGATCCAACGGGCCGCGTGGAATCCGGCGCCGTCCGGTCAATCGTCATGGGGTTTTCATGCCAAGAATCGCCCTCTTTGACCGGAACTGTCAACGGACTTCCGGTTTCCTTAACATGGTTAACCCAGTCATGCACCTGAAACTGGATCCAAGCCGCGGCCAGGTTATTGACAATGGTGGCCGGGACCAGCTCTTTTCGAGTCATCAAACTCTGGCTCACTTCCCGCGCGCTGGGTTCGGCCATCTTGGGCATATCAGGCATGGAGCTCGCCAACGGCATGTTACGTCCGAAGCGGGCGCCGGCGCGGCCCATGCCCGGATTTCTCAAGTCATTGAAAGCGCCGTCCGGTGAACGGGCGAAAAGATAGCGCCGGGGAACCGATCCTAAATCATCCTGCCCCGTGCTGGCCAAAGTTTCGGTATCGTAAAGATTAAATTTGCGCAGATCGTGCCGGAACGCCGCCAGCATTAAAACCCCGATAGGCGCGGGCAATTTATGCCAGGCAACCACGTTGTTGTTGACATAAGTGACAAAACGGGCAACTTTATCCGCCAATGTGGCGGGTTCATCATTTTTCTTTTTGGCATTAGCCGCTGGACGCACGGCCACAGCGCGATCGCTGGCCCGAGCGGCGGCGGAAGCGTCTTTCTGTCCGTCGCCCGCCCTCGCCCGGAGAGCATCGGCCGTCAAGACGCTGGGTGTTTTGGCCTTGGCATCCCACAAGAGACCCATTTCAACCGCCAGGTGTTCCGGATTTTTTAGGCTATGGCCGGTAGTCAAACCGGCGGCTGCGGCTTCATAAAAAGAAGAGCCTGAAGCGGTAATCAGCAAAGAAGAAGCAGCGACAAAAGCAAGCGATGTGTTGATTTTTCCCATCGTGTACCCCCCTGAAAAATATGCCGGATGAGTATATCAAACACCGGTCGATAGGTCGTCAATTGGTCCTACCCGCGCAGGATTCGGGAAGGTACCTTAATTTCTCCTTAAGGCAATTTCGATCAACGGCCAGGGTTTCTTTGTTCTCGATCGTTAAACATCTTCGGATAAAAAATAGATTCGATAGGTAATTAATCTTTTGGCCGGCGCTCGTTAGAATGCCGACAATTTGCCCTTCGTCGTTGAACACCGGTCCGCCTGACATCCCGGGGGCCGAGCCGCATTGATGACTGATCCTGTTAATGGCGCAATAAGTTCTTGCGTCCTGTTCAAAAGCAAAGCTGGAATAGGGACCGGCCGGGCACCGGCTTTGATCCAAATCAAAACCCTCCCTCTTGTAGCCATAAAACACCAAGGGATCGCCTTCTTTGGCCAACCGGGAACTCATTGGCCAAGCCAGGACGCCCGAATCTTTCATCTGGGCATAAGTAGCTTCGATTTCCAGGATGGCCGCGTCCCAAAAATCAAAACTGCCAAAAACAACTTTCCGGACAGGCGCCTCGATAAAATCCCGGCCGCCGCGGCCAAGGCCGCGAAAACGAACCGTACCGGTCGCGGCGTCCTCATTGATAATAATTTCAAAAGGTTTCAAGTGATCTGCGGTGCGCCAAGAGCGCGCGCAGTGGCCGGCGGTTAAAAAAAGAGCCTTGGCTGAATCGGGTAATCCGAAATCAACCAACGCCCCTGAACAACGAAGGGGCGGCGTCCCGCTATAGATCAGATGCCCGACTCCAACCGAACCGGCCTCTTGGGCGCAAGCCAATGCGGTAATAGCAAAAAACGCCGAAATTCCCATCATTATCTTCATCTCACGCAGAATACCATGAACCCAAACAGAAATCAACCAAAGACCACCGGCTCCCATTGAAAACCAACCATTTATCAGTTAAAAATAAGAAAGGTTTCATTTGTCAATTCCAAGGGAGGCTTGAAATGGATTGTCCTAATTGCAAAAAACCGCAGCCCGATGGCGCAGCCGAATGTTCGGATTGCGGATTGATTTTCGAAAAATGGCGCAATCGCCAGGCAGCCATTGATACCGGCGGCTATCCCTCCGTGGCTGCCAATTCCACGCCCAATCAGTCTTACGCCGTTGCCTACGAACCCCAAAGCGAAGGCCTGGGATTCGTGGGTTTGATTGGCCTTGTGTTTAAGCTGGCCCTGGCTGGCGGCATGGCCTATGGTGGCTATCAAGCTTACAAGACTTACGGGCCGGTTTCGGACGCCTGCAAGGCTTACCAAAATTTCGCGGACCATTGGGCCAAGGGTTCTTATCAAACCACCAAGGAACTCGCCATCGGCCCCGCCCTGGCTGAAGTTGAACTGCGTTTAGCGCCCCCGCCCCCCGCCGGACGCGCCATGATGGGCATTATCGGCCAAGCGTTTTCCCCCCAAGCCATGAACCAACACGCCAGGGAAATGGTCAACGATATGGCCGGAAGTATCGAAAAAATAACCTACATGATCACCTCCGAGCAAACCCAGGGTGACACCGTTGAAATATCGGCCATCCAAAAAGTCCAGCGCTACGGCACCGCGGCTCAAGGGGCCCTCGGACGGCCTATATCCAAATTCAAACATGAAGTGACGCTTAAAAAAGAAGGCGAGGCTTGGAAAGTCTACTCTTTCAAAGAGGAGCCCGCGGATTTAAAGTAAATCTCCCCATCTTGGCCCGAAAGCTCTACCCGTACTTGTAAGCGACGCCGAATCCGCCGCGCGGCCAGTGGCAGTCAATATTAAGGTAGGGGCAAATCATACGGCAGCCGCCGCACTCAATGCAGTTTTCATACTGAACCTTGGTGTTTTTCTTAACGTCGTCCCAGGTGTAAACCGCGGCAGGGCACAAAGCAACGCAGGGCTTGTCTTTGCATTGATTAGCGCAGACGTCTTGATTCTTAATAGAAATATGGCTTTCGTGGTCATTTTTATAAGTTAAAAGCCCCAATCTGGCGTCAACCGCGCTGCTGCTCATAAAACCTCCCACGTAAAAGTGCTGAGTACAGAGTGCTGAGTTTAGAAAAATAAAAAAAAGTTTCCTTGCACTCGGTACTCGTTACTTAGCACTCAGCACTATCCTATCGCGTCCCTAAGGCGCCATGCGTCCTGAATCATTTTAAATAGCCCGCGTTCCTTTAAAAACATCTTCATTGTTTCTTTCTTGTGTTCTTTTTTCGGCCGGTCATCCGCCGTAAAATGATGGTACATCGCTTCGCAGAGCAACCGGGGGTAAACCTCCAGAATAGAGGGGTCCTTTTCCACGTTCTTCTCTACGTTGCGATGCTCCCACAAATCCGGCCAAACATAAGACGCCTTAATTTTTCGCTCATAGGCGGCCAAAGCGCTTTTTGAAAAATCGTTATTCTTTTTAGCCTCGACAATCGTTTGGCCGGCCAAATGCCCGGCGGTCATCGCCAGGTTTGACCCCTCGCGATGAGTGGGATTGACCATCTGCGCGGCGTCGCCGGCGATTAAAAACCCATCGCCGTATAAAGGCGGCATTGAGTGCAGACCTCCCTCCGGAATTAAATGAGCGGAGTATTCAAGGGGCTTGGCGTCTTTGATCAGACGGGAAATCAAGGGATGGGTTTTGACAAAATCCAGCAAGTCGTAGGGTTTGATCATTTTTCGGCGCAGGTCCGAAAGCTTGGCGCCTACGCCCAAGCTCAAGCTCTCTTTATTGGTGTATAAAAACGCGTACCCGATCATCCCCTGGGAAATGGAGCCAAAGAATTCAATCGTCAAACCCTCATTGCCTTCCAAGGCGAAACGGTCATCGATCTTTTCCTTGGGGATGGCCAGCACCTCTTTGACTCCCATCGCCACCTCATCCATCTTCCACTCATCAATCACGCCCAGTTTCTGCGCGATGAGCGAATTGACCCCGTCGCAAGCCACGACGCAATGGGCGTTTAATTCTTCCGCGTCGGAAGTCTTGACGCCTTTGACCGAGCCGTTGGTTCTGATGGGTTCGGAAACCGTGACGCCGGTAAAAAGCTGGGCCCCTTTTTCTTCCGCTTTTTTGGCAAACCACTGATCGAACTTGGTTCGAATGATGGTAAAACAATTGGGTGGTTCGGTCTTATAGCGGCCCCCCCGGAAAGAAAAATTAATCCAGTCTTCGCGGCCGCTGGTCACCACCACTCTTTGCTCGGTGATATTTCGTTCGCCTGGGAAGGAGGGGTCCTTCCAAAATTGAGGAACGACGGCGTCGAGATGTTTAGCGTAAAGAACCGCGCCCTGAACGTTCTTGGCTCCGGGGTACTCCCCGCGCTCGAGCAGAGCGACATTGGCGCCTCCGGCCGCCGCTGTCAGCGCGCAGGCCGATCCGGCGGGTCCGGCGCCCACGATAACGGCGTCAAAAATGTCGTCAGGCATTTTTGGAGTGCTGAGTGCTGAGTGCTGAGTGCTGAGTGCTATTTCTATGCACCTGAACAGCGGTGCGCAACGCGCCAACAATGCGAGCAACCTCCTCGGCGCTCTCTAATAACTCACGAAAAACTTTACCATCCAAATAACCCACATCTAAGGCAATATATAGCTGAGATCGTATTTCGGCACACGAAGATTTTGCCATCGAAAGATACTGGGGAAACTCTTTTTCTCCAAAACGCTCAAATCCTTCCGCAATGTTTGACATTGCGGAAACCGCAGCGCGCCGGATTTGGCTTACCAGGTTAAAATCTTTAGAAAATGCCCCGCTTTGGGTTATTTGGTAAATCTTTCGTGTAAGAGATCGTGCTTTCTGCCAAGCAATTAAATCTTCAAATTTCTGTATCTTCCCCATTTTTTACTCAGCACTCGTTACTCAGCACTCAGCACTTCATTTAGTGGCTGTTTGCAACGCTAGCTTGACCTTGGCAAGAAGGTCTTCCGACCGGAAGGGTTTCGACAAAAACCCCACCACGTTGGAGGCTTTTTCAAAAATGGTCTTCGCCGGTTCCAAAGCAGTTAAAACCAAAATTGGAATATCTTGGGTCACGCGATCTTGTGCCATCTGGGTCTGCAGAGAGTACCCGTCCACTCCGGGCAGCATGACGTCTAATACCAAGACGTCGGGCTTTGTCTCGACGATGGTTTCCCACGCCTTGCGCCCGGTGGAGCATGTTTTAACCTCATGGCCCACGCCTTCTAAAATAATACGGATTAAATCCAGCATCTCCGGTTCATCGTCAATCACCAAAATCTTCGCCATCCCATCACCCCTTTAAATCAAATTTCTTGCTACTCTTTTTTTGAAGAACCGGCCGCATATAGTTCCTCGTAGCGTCTCGGATTGGCCTTCTTGAACTCCTCCAACAGACCCCGCCGGTGCTTGGCCCACTCCTCTTTTTTGGGGCCGATCTTCCTGGCGCTTGAATCATGAGCCAAAAACGCCCAAATCTTTCGGCCTTCTTGCTGTGAAATTTCACAGCCGGGCTTGGCCATCATTCGCTTGACGTATCTCTGCCAAACATCGGCTTCGGCCAGCCAAACATTTTTATCCTTAAAAACGTCGGCGTCCGTTGTCTTCCAGCCGGCGACAGCCTTCTGCCTGGCCGCCAAATCTTTCCCGGTGGGCTCCAGAAATTGCGAATTAAGAGGTCTCACCGCCTCATGGCATTTGGCGCATTTAACCTCTAAAAGCTTATACCCTTCCTTCAAGTCGGCGGAATAACCCTTGACGTAACCGGCTTCATATTGGTCCAAAAATTTCTTCCTCTCCTCTTCGGTAAGCCAGGTCATGTCGTTGGCGTAAGGATTGGCCAGGGCCGCGGCTTTTTCTTTGTCAAAAGCGGCCTGGCCGGTTTTGCCGGCGGACGTTTTTGCAGCGGTTTTCGGTTTGGCTTTGGTTTCGGCGGCCGCAAGAACGCCGCCTTGAGCCAACAATCCGGCCGCGGCCAAGCTCAAAACAAAAACTAAAATTTTTTTACAAGAATTTAGAACCCTCATGATACTTACCCCCAGAATATGTTGTTACCTGTCAGGCAGGTAACTCATTGTGGCAAGTTGCCACCCGATTTTCAAGATTCCAATCAGTTCTCCAATCAGTTCTTCGCCACGTTAAACGAAACCGCGATTGCCCACCAGATGGCGGCCAAAGCCAAGGCGACAAAAAATAAAAATGATCCGGACTCCATCACGCCGAAATGCGCGGGTGCGAGCATCCCAAAAAGCATGGGAGCGGAAAGATAGGTGTTGGCGCGCGAAGCCAGCAAGGCCCGCTTTCTTAAACCCGGGGCCTCCTCCGGCTTGGCCAAACCGGTCAATAGCTTCTTTTGAGCCGGCCAAATAATAAACCAAACGTTAAACCACATGATGACAGCCAGCGTCATGCCAAAAAGAATCCACATCGCTCGGTGGGTGATCCCCTCTCCGCTGGTAAAAAGAGCGCTGGGTCCCAGCCCCAGCCCCGGCGTGTACCAATAATTTAAAACAAACAGAACCACTCCGGCCAGAAACGTTATCATGGCGCCCCACCGAAACCACCACAAGGCGCGAAGCAAAAGCTTGGCGTTAACCGCTTTCTTGGCCGCGTCGTCAATGGCTCCTTGGAAAGGAACATTGACGAAATTGAAAAAATAGAGATGCCCGATCCAAACAATCCCCGCGAAAACATGCAACCACCGAAACGTCAAATGCATGCCACTGAAAAGATCGACGGATTCAATCATGGTTAACCCCCCGCTTAAAAGATTTTAGATTTTAGATTTTCGATTTCAGATTTTAGATTTATTTTATTCGGATTCATAACCCTTACCATTCATCATCTTTTTTCTTGGGCGGCCTAAGGGAAAAAATGTATTGCGCCACGTCATCAATATCTTTTTCCTTCAAAATACCGGCCCACCCCGGCATCTCCACCAAGGCAGGGGGCTTGGCACCGTCGGCGCTTTCGGGTTTTCTTCCCCGGCGTATTCTTTCTTTGAGCTCTTCCGTGGTAAATCCGTCCGCCGCGTAAGTCAACGACGGAATCTGGCCGCCAATGACATTATTGTTGGGAAATCCCCCCTTGCCTGCTTTTCCATGGCAAGCGGCACAGCCCGCTCGCTCGAAAATCACCTGTCCGCGCCCAACCGGATCGCCGGTTAGCCTGGCGTTGTCCCAAGGATGGCCCGATTGCTGAAAAATCTCTCCTTTAAGAGAAACGAGATACTCGACGATCGCTTGACGCGTCTTGTCCTCCACTTTTAAATCAAGCATCACGGTGTCTTTCTTCCAGGCTCGCGGGTTTTTGATCCAGAGATCCAGCCACTCCCTAGAATGGCGCAGTCCGACCATGGTTAAATCCGGGCCGTCAATTCCTCCGCTATTGCCGATTCTGTGACAGCGGTTGCAATTAAAATTCAGGTAATACCCCCGGCCCAACTGCTTCTGCGGCAAATTCTCTCTGCTATGACAGGACCATAAACTTAAACAAGCGGCCGTCAAAAGGAAAAGGGCTCTTTTCATGCGCAAGCATATTCTAATCTTTTCGAAATCCTGTTAAATTCCCCGTCATTCCGGCGAAAGCCGGAATCCAGTCCAAAGGGAAGAGTCTGGACCCCGGCTTTCGCCGGGGTGACGAAAAAAGAGGGTTTCGACAAAGCCAGTTCTAAGGAAGTGTCGAGGCGATTGCGCAGGGCGCTAATTTTTTTGATTTCGCATGCGCCTGGGTCATCGCAATGATTTCCAAAGGCACCTTCACGGGGATCGTCTCCGGAAACAAACAGGTTTGGTTATCGCACGCTTGATAACGAAAAGTCCCGCTTAATTCATGCCGGCCGGGTTTGGCCGATTTTTTGATCTCGATCGGAAAATGAATCTCAACCGTTCCTTTATAAGTCGCCAGCTTCTGCCCATTTTTTAATTGAAACGGCTTGCCCGATGGATACTCCGGCCGGCCGGCCCTGGCCCTAACTTCTTTAGAGCTCTTAAGTTTCAACTCCGCCGGAATTAACCATTTCTCACTGGCCGGATTGGCCTGGATATGAAACCCCTTGGCAATAGTCAACGCCACGCGAGCTTCGCACGTCTCGCCCAAGGCAACAATAGCGGCCGGCGGCGTGCTGATAGCAACGGATGGCGCAATCTGACTCCATAAAGGTAAAACAAACCAAATCAAGGCATTCATAGAAGAAATAGGGACAGACACCAATTTTCAAAAATTGGTGTCTGTCCCTATTAACGCTACCGGAAGCAATTCGTAGTAGCGCGCGCAGGTCAGGATACCGCGCCGGAAATTATCCAGCGAAAGCCACTCATTGGGAGCGTGGGCGTTTTCTCCGGGAAGGCCGAAGCCGAGCATGACAACCGGGGTTGCCGGAAAAACTTTTTTGAACAGTTCCGGCGCGAAAATGGATCCGCCGCAGCGCTCGTAATAAGGCTCGGTTTTGAAAACTTCTTTTAAAGCTTGCTTTGCCGCCAAAAAAACGGGCGTCTTGGGATTCTCCAGGAAAGCCGGGCCGCCGCCTTGAAACGTTTTAACCGTAACCTTGACACCTTTGGGGGTCAGCTTGGCCACATGCCGCTTGAACGCATTGGTAATTTTAGCGGGATCTTGCTTGGGAACCAACCGCACCGAAACCTTGGCTGAAGCCCTTTGCGGAATAATGGTTTTGGAACCCTCTCCCTGGAAACCGGAAATAAGCCCATGAACCTCAAAGGTCGGCCTGGCCCAAACGCGTTCAATCAAACCCTTTCCCTTCTCACCGCCCGCCAAAGGCACGCCGGCCACAAAGGCCAGTTCTTTATTCTGCAACCGTTCGGCTCTTTTAAACCATCTTTTTTCTTCGGCCGTGGGATTGGCGACGTCTTTGTAGAAACCCGGTATCGTCACCTTGCCATTTTTATCCACCATAGCTGTCAGTATCTGCGATAAAGCCAAAGCGGGGTTTAGCACCGCTCCTCCGAACTGACCCGAATGAAGATCAATCTTGGGGCCTTCCACCGAAACCTCGAAATAAACCAACCCCCGGGTGGCGTAGGAAATAGTGGGGCAGTTTTCCGCCACCATCGCGGTGTCGCTGACCAACGCCACGTCTGATTTCAGTTTGTCTTTGTAGTTAGACACCAGCTGTTCAAAATTGGGACTTCCGATCTCCTCTTCTCCTTCCACAATAAACTTAATGTTAACCGGCAGTTCGCCCTTGGTCTTAATCAACGTTTCGCAGGCCTTAAAATGAATCATGACCTGGCCCTTATCATCCGCGGTTCCCCGGCCCCAAAGACGGTCGCCCTCGCGGCGCGGCTCAAAAGGCGGCGTTTTCCACTGATCGAGCGGATCAACGGGTTGAACATCAAGATGGCCGTAGATCAAAACAGTCGGGGCCGTTGCGGAAACAATTTTTTCGGCGTAAAGCGAAGGGTGTCCTTTGGTTTGGAGAGTTTCGGTCTTAAAACCCAGTTTTTCAAGCAACCCGGCGCCGTAATTAATGGCGCGCACCACATCCGTTTTGTGCTGGCTTGACGAAGAGATACTCGGTATCTTAAGCCAATCAACCAGTTCCGCTAAAAAACGGTCAAAATTGGCTTGCACATAAGAGGCGGCGCTGACCATTTGTCCGGCCGCTTCCTTTTTATCTTGCGCCAGCAGCGTCGCGGCCATTACATGGATTCCAAATAATCTTTGAGCAGTTTGGTGCGCGAAGGATGCCGTAATTTTCTGATCGCTTTGGCCTCGATCTGGCGCACGCGTTCGCGGGTGACCTTAAACATCCGTCCCACTTCTTCAAGCGTCCGTGGATAGCCCCCCTCCAATCCGAATCGCAACCGGATGATTTTCGCTTCACGGGGGGACAAGGTCTCCAAAACCTTCTCAATCTCCCGGCGTTTCAAAAATCCGACCGCGGAGTTCACCGGTACCATGCTGTTTTTATCCTCAACGAAATCTTCAAGCCGGGAATTATCATCGCCGATCGGCATGGCCAACGAGAGGGGTTCGGGGATGATCTTTAAAGCGGCTCTTACCTTGTCGGTTGATATGCGCAAAACCTGCGCATACTCGAAAATATTGGGATCGCGCCCCATCTGCTGGCGAAATTTTCTCTGCACCTTAGAGAGCTTCGAGATCAGTTCCTTCATATGCACGGGGATGCGGATGGTGCGGGCCTGATCCGCGATGGCTCTGTTAATTGATTGCCTGATCCACCAGGTGGCGTAGGTTGAAAATTTGAACCCTTTCTTGTACTCAAATTTTTCAACCGCCCGGATCAATCCCAAACTGCCCTCCTGGATCAAATCCGAGAGCTCGAGAGAGGAAACGCCGATATGTTTCTTGGCGATTGAAACAACCAACCTTAAATTGGCCCGGATCAGCTTCAACTTGTCTTCCAGTATTTTTTCCTCAAGATCGCTGATTTTCTTGCTTAAATTCAACAGCTCTTCTCTGGGCACCGGAAGTCCGGCAATGATCCTTAGCCTTCGATCCAGAACATGCCGGATATTAATGGCGAATGTTTCCGCCGCCGTGGTGGAAAATCCGGTTTCCTCTTGAAATTCCTTGGAGGAAATTTTGCCTTTCTCGTACGCCGCGTAAAGATCAAGAAAATTCTTATGCGGCGTCTTAAGATTGACTTCATAGCGAGCAAGCTCAACCTCGCAATCCTGCAGCTTCAAAGCCAGCGTCTTAATTTTATTGGTGACCCTTTTAATTTTCTCCTGGTTTAAGTTTAGATCGATGATTTTTTCCACGATCGCTTTTTTAAGATGATAAAGTTTTAGCTTAAGGCTATTTCTCTTCGTCTCGGTCACCGCGACGTTAAGCTCCCTCTGCTCTTTTTCCATCTTAAGACGCATTTTCTGGATAAAAGCGACGGTTTTTCTGATCTTGCCTCTCATGGTGGAAAGCTCGGCGTCGGTCCTTCGGCCGCGAGGCATCAATTCCTTGGGCGTCATCTCTTCCTGCTCGATTAAGCTTTCCCAATTTTCGATTTCCCGGAAAGTAATGGGGGATTCCAGCACCAAGAGTCTTAACACCCGCGTTCGCTCAAAAACATTGCGGGCCAGACTGACTTCTTCCTCGCGCGTCAACAGCGGCACGCGCCCCATTTCGGAGAGATACATGCGAATCGAATTTAAGGTTTCCGGTCCACGGGCATCTTTAGACGACTGGCTGGCCGAGGCCAGCTCTTCGCGGCTGCGCCCGTGGTAACGCCGGATCTGGTCTCTATCCACGATCTGTATGCCCAAATCTTCCAGGGTCTCCAGGAAATTATCCATATCCTCGGCCGTCACCGTTCCGAACAAAGATTTCTGGATCTCTTCAAAAGTTAAATAGCCGTGCTCCTTGCCTATCTCGATCAAGTCTTTAAGAACGTCTTGGTTTTCCATGGCTAACAATCAAGCCTCCTCGAAAACAGATTCGTTGTTTTTCAACAGCTTTGACACCTCAAGAAACCGGGCTAGGAGTTGCGCTTCGCAAGCGCGTCCGCTTTTGCGCCGGAGTTTAATAGCTTCATCCAAACCAGCCCGTTCGCGCGTTAGAATTTTCCGGCGAAGCTCCGCGGCATAACCCTCGGCCATCCTATCAAACTCTTCGTTGCTCAAAGGATTTTCGGCGCTTAAAACCACGCGCGCCAAAACCTCGGTCCAAGAGGGATCTTCCGCGCGCTCCTGGGTGTCCGACGAAAAAATGTACCGGCCGATGCGCCCGTCTTCAAAATCCGAGGCCGTCACGCCGCGGCCGGATAAAACGCGGCTAATAGGCTCCCTGTCTTGAATCGCGAGGGCCAAAATAGCTTCCTCAAGAGAGAGCATAAACCCGGCGTCCTTGGGTTCAGCTGAAGACGGACCGCGCTTGGTCTGGGAGCGTAAGCCGCCGTCTTGGCCCAAAAAATGTTCCAATTCGCGCTCCAAGCCGACCGGGCTTATTCTTAAAGCTTGAGCCGCGAAAATCACGGCGTCGGACCGGTCCATTTCGCTGGCCATGGCGGCCAAGCTGGGCAAAAGCGCCCTGGCGGTCTGCTGCCTTTCCTCCAGGCGCAGGGCCGCGACCCCTCGCCCCGCCAAACGAAATTCCAATTCAAACTCGATCAAACTTTTAGCCTCTCTTTTTTCCAGCTCCTCAAAGGTTTGGGCTCCGTATTTCAAAACAAACTCATCGGGATCGAGCCCCGACGGCAATTTAAGCAGCCTGGTCACGAAACCCTGGACCAGGCACAAGCGTCCGGCGCGTATGGCGCCCTCGAATCCGGCCGTATCGGGGTCAAATAACAACACTGTTTCACCGGCAAAACGCCGCAAAACTTTCGCCTGCGCCGCAGTCAAAGCTCCTCCCATGGGGCTGACCGCCAAAGGAAGGCCGGCTTGGGCCAATCCCAAAACGTCAAAATAACCTTCCACGACATAAGCTTTGCCCTTCTCGCGGATCAACGCCTTATGATCAGCCAATCCGTAGAGAATCTCTCCTTTCTTAAAAAAATCGGTGTCCGGTGAATTCAAATACTTCGGCCCTGGCGCAATCGAACCCTTGGCGGCCCAAGAACCCGAATCCTCTAAAATCCTTCCGCCAAAACCGCATACGTCCCCGCGGACGTCAGCCACCGGAAACATCAGCCGTTGTCTGAAAAGGTCCCTATATCGGCCATCCCGAGGGGAAACGGTCACCAGGCCCGCCTTTTGCAAAATCCTGGGGTCCAATCCGTGCTTAGTCACCAACTGGGTGAACAGCCAGTTGGGCCCCTGTGGCGCGTAGCCAACGCCGTATTTGGCCAGCGCGTCGTGCTTGAAATGCCGGACGGATAAACAATATTTCCGCGCCGCCTCGGCTTCGCGGTCTTCTCTTAAAAGAAAAGCCTCGCCGTAAAGCTTGGCGGCTAAATCCAAAGCCTTCTTGACAGCCGCGCGGTACTTTTCCTCGGGGCTGACCTGCCGGGACGACCCTGTCCAGGAGGGACGCGCGAGCCCGTAGCGCTCACACAAATCCTCCACCGCTTCCTTAAATCCAACATTTTCCATCTCTCGATAGAAATGGATGGCGTCTCCACCCTTTTTGCAGCCGAAGCAATGAAAAAGCCCCTTGTCCGGATCGATATGCATGGAGGGCGTCTTTTCCTCATGAAAAGGACAGTTGGCCACCCATGATTTGCCGCTTTTTTTCAGATCGCGCGCGTACTCGCGAACCAAATCCAGCAAGTCAAGTTTGGAACGTAACGCCTCGATATCCTTATGCAATTTGCGGGTATGAGCTAATAAGAACGGCGGCGGCGAAGTTTCCGCCTGGACTCGATCAGTTTTTGCTTACGGCGCACGGCGGGAGAAAGATAGAATTCATGTTTGCGGATTTCCTGCAAAACCCCTTCGCGCTCACACTCTCTCTTAAACCGTCTCAACGCCTCTTCAAGCGGCTCTCCCTCTCTGACTCTAACTTCAGGCACTTAAAATCACCACCTTGCATAACATAAAGTTCAAAAGGTTCAACAGTTCAAGAAGTTTAAAAGGCAAAATTTTTCACCGTTCTTTTTGAACCTTTTAACCCTTTTGAACCTCTTGAACCTTCCTTAGCCCGGAGGCCAGGCCAATCTTCTTCCCCCCAGCAAATGGTAATGGATGTGATCCACGCTTTGCCCTGCTATTCTACCATTATTCAAAACCAGCCGGAATCCCTCTAGTTTCAAATCCGCGGAAAGCTTTTTAGCCACCATCTGTATTTCTCCAAGGACCCCGGCGTCCGCCTCATCGGCTGCCGCGAGCGAAGCAATATGCTTTTTAGGGACGACCAGAATGTGAGTCGGCGCCTGGGGATTAATATCCCTGATGGCGATCACCCGCTCGTCGTCATAAACAGGTTTTGAGGGAATTTCCCCCTTGATGATGCGGCAAAGAATGCAAGCTTCAGGCATGGGTGACGAGTTTTTCCCCTTCCACATCCGTGATTTTAACAGTTTGCCACTCTCGGGAATAGGGAATAGGGAACGGGGAATCGTGCAAATCCACATTTTCGCGTTCTTTCTTTTCCCTGCTCCCTGTTCCCTGTTCCCTCGAAAAGACTTCCAAAAAATTTTCCGCCCTGCCTTTTAGCCGGCCACCGCTATGTTCCTCCCACAGAATGGGCATCGTGCGTCCGACAAAACGCCGCGCGTAATTTTCGCGCAAGCCTCGATCGGCAACGCGCGCTTTTTGAATTCTATTTTCCATCTCATCGCCAGCGTAAACAGGGGTTACGTCCGCCGCCGGGGTTGTCTTGCGCGCGCTATAACGAAAGATATGAAGCCCAGCGAATCCGATCTCGAGCACAAACTTCAGGGACCGGTCAAATTCGCTGCCGGTTTCCGTGGGAAAACCCACCATGAAATCGGTGAATAAACCCACCTCCTCGCCCAGGACCTTGTGGATCGCCGCGATACGCCTGCGGTAAAAATCGGTGTTGTACCAGCGCTTCATGGCGCTTAAAACCTCGTCACTGCCCGACTGAATCGGAACGTGAAAGTAAGGAACCGCCTTGGGAATCTGGGCGTACTCGTCTAAAAAACGATCCGTTAAATCGGTGACCTCGATGGAAGAAAGACGAATTCTAAAATCTCCGGGCAACTGCGCGATGCGTCTAATCAAGCCGATGAGGTCAACCCATTTGTCTCGTGAGGCGTGAGGCGTGAGGCGTGAGGCGTCGAGATTAAGAAAGGCTTTCCCCTCCTCGCTCCTCACTCCTCGCTCCTCACTCTCTTGCGCCCAATACCTCCCCAATCTAATCCCGCATAAAACAAACTCCCTGTAGCCCGCGTCAAAAAGCCCCCGGATTTCAGCCAAAATTTCTTCAACCGGCCTAGAACTCATCACCGGGCGCGTCGAGGGAATAATGCAATAAGTGCATTTCATGTTGCAGCCATCCTGGACTTTGATGTAAGCGCGCGTGTGGCCGTAAAAAGAAGAAATCGCGGTGGCGCCGGCGCCCAGTCCCATGGAACAGCCCGAAAGAGTCGGAATGTTTTCCTTATCCAGGTTGGAAACAATAAGAGCGCCGGGAAAAAGCTCTTCAAGCTCCCCGGGAGCCCGGCTGGCGTAGCAACCGGTAATAATTAACTTAGCGCCGGGGTTATCCCGCCCAATTTTTCGAAGAATCCGCCGGGCGTCTTTATCCGCATTTTCGGTAACGGTGCAAGTATTGACCACGCAGATATCGGCCTCGCGGTGATCCTCAATAAAATTGTACCCCCGCCGGACAAACCCCTCCCGGATTTGCTCCCCCTCATATTGATTCACCCGGCAGCCGAAACTGGTGATAAATACTTTCATGGAATTTTGCGACTATTGAACAAAATATTAAGAGAGGCTAACGCAAACAGAGGCGGACGCACAGAACTTCCCCGAACGCTATTATCCCCTTGTTCGTCACCCCCGCGACTGCAGGGGCCCCGCCTCTGGCGGGCCAGCGTACTCGTAGCTCTGCGCAAGAGTAAAGCGGGGGTCCAGAGCGAAGGAACTGGATTCCCGCCTTCGCGGGAATGATGTTATGAAAGCGCCGCACCCTCGTTACAAAGTTAGTACTTTGTACGGGACTTTTAGAGCAAGAGGACTTGCTCATAAGGAGGTGCGGCATATGCAGTATATCGCATTCGATTCT
>JACQJO010000044.1 GCA_016205025.1 Elusimicrobiota bacterium | reverse complement strand
GTTTAGCGCAGGGGAGTCACCCTTGAACCCAGTAGTGGAGAGGGGCCCCGCGAGCACGCGGGGAGAACCGTCGGGACTGGTTCTCGGGTCTGGGGGCAAGGGTGACTCCCCTGCGCTAAACCTTTTCCCGTTTTTAACAAAGCGTTCCCCGTAAGAGGCGATCTCGGCTAAACCCCAAGACTTAATGGGAATGATCTCGCGGCGGCGGCGCTCATCGGTTGAATGCAGGGAAAACTGCATCTGAAACCGGCCTTGAGAAAAAAACTCGTCTTTGATATCAATCAATTCCTCAAAGAAAGATCCGGTCGCCGGAGTTTTAGGAGCCACGCTGGATAAGCTAGGAACGATGCCGGGATAAGGAAACTCCTTGGCCAGCGATCGAAGCGCGATCAGAACATTTGGATTCAAGGAAGGCTCTCCCATCCTGGCGAAATGAATCTTGATCTTGGGGTGGGTCTTGACATCTAAATTGACGTTGGCGCGGAAAATATAACGCACCTGGTCTAAAATTTCTTCGGCTGTCAGGTTTCCCTGGTAGCCCAAGGAACCGGCGTCGCACATCCGGCAGCCCACCGCGCAGCCGAATTGAGTTGAAACCATCAAAACCCATTTCTCGGCCTTTGGAACCTCGGGCTCCAAAGTATCCACAAACTCCACCAAAAGCCCGGGGTCATCGCGCATGGCGGCCAAATGCAGAGAGGCCAGCCCTAGAAAAATCTTTTGATCAACAATTTTCATATTAATGGTCTACGCATAAGCAATAGAACAATAAGTCTGTCATTGCGAGCCTCGGGCGAAGCAATCTCATGAAGGGGATTGCTCTCGATGAGATTGCCGCGGCCCCCTCGGGGCCTCGCAATGACGGCGAGGACGGAGTTGTTCTATTACTTTTGCGTAATTCAATAATGCCAGTTCAGCTCGGGGGGAGCGCTGAACTTCCTTTTTTTGATTAAGGTAATCGGCGCACTGCATGGCGGCTCTGACGCCGTCGCCAGCGGCGATGGCCACTTGTCTAAATCTTCCCAAGCGCACGTCGCCGGCCAGAAAAACTCCGGGATGCTTATTGACCTCTTGAACCAAACCAAAATCCGGTTTCTTTCCGATTAAAACGATCAGGCCGTCAACGTCCAGAAATGAACGGCGCGGGCCGGTCCTGCCGCCGTTGCCCACGCTTTCAATCTCTATGCTTTTTAGCGTTTGATCTCCCAAGACGCGGCGGATGACCGTGTTAAAAATGGGATGAATTTTTTTGGCGGTTTTGAGTTTCTTTTGAAGAAGGCCGTGGGCCGCCCAGTTGGAGCCGCGATGAATAAGATAGACCTTAGCCGCGCTTCGCGCCAAAAGCAAGGCTTCAAGCACGGCGGCGTCGCCGCCTCCGGCCACCGCGACTGTTTTCCCCTCAAACTCTTTGGCATGCTTAAAAGCCGCGTGATAAACCCCGCGCCCCGAAAATTTTTCTTCCCCGGGAACGCCCAGTCTCTTAAAAGCGGCGCCGGTGGAAAAAATAGCCGCCTTGGCCCGCAGGGTTCCGGCTGTTGTTTCAAACAAAAAATGGCCGCGGCGGCGCTCGGCCTTGACCACCTCGGCCTTCAGGGTTCTTAACTTCCAGCGCCCGGCTTGAGCCGCAAAACGCTTCATCAGCGCCGCGCCCGAAATGCCGTTTAAAAATCCGGGATAATTCTCAACTTTTTCAATCAGCCGCGCATGGCCGCCCAAACTGTCTCGCTCCACCAGCAAAGGATTTAAACCGACGCGGGCCAGATAGATCCCGGCCGAAAGTCCGGCCGGCCCTCCACCGACAATGACGCAGTCCCGCAAGTTACCCTGCACTGGGTTGATAGGCACAGTAAGGCTCCTCGGCCAAAACGCTTTGGTGGGCGTAATAAGCGCGGGCCCGGCAGCCGCCGCAGACCGTTTTAAAAGAGCAGGCGCCGCAACGGCCCGTCAGCATTTCCGCGTCGCGCAGTTGCCCCAAAAGCGGCGAGCTCTCCCAAATTTTCTTAAAAGGCTCCAGCTTAACGTTTCCGGCCGCAACCGGCAGATAGCCGCACGGAAAAACATCGCCCTTGTGTGAAACAAAGCACATATGAATGCCCGCCAGGCATCCCTTGCGCGAAGCCTCGCGGGAAGAAGAACTGCCGTTTAAATACTGGGCCTCAATCCTGAAGTAATGAGGAGCGCAGATGGCCTTGATCGCCAACGGCCCCTCCTGATCCTTTTTGAAAACCCATCGCAGCCAGGTTTCAACTTCCCCGGCCGAGAGCATCTGGGAATCCGCGATCTGAACGCCGCAGCCCACCGGCACCAGCAAAAATAAATACAGAGCCGCCGCTCCCAGGGAATGCGCCAGCTGGTACATCTCGGGCACCTGCTCAACGTTCTGCTTGGTGACCGTAAAATTAATCTGAACCTTAACGCCCAAATTGGTCATATGCATCATCCCGAGGATGGCCCGCTCATAGTTGCCCTTTCCGCGAAACTGGTCGTGCGTGGCAGGACGGGCGCCGTCTAAAGAAATGGAGGCGTAATAAACACCGCTTTCTTTGATCTTGGCCGCGCGGGCCGCGTCCACCAGGGTCCCGTTGGTGGAAAGCGCCACGGGCAGTCCGGCGTTCCGCGTGTAAGAACACAATTCGAAAATGTCTCTACGAAAAAGCGGCTCGCCGCCTGAAAAAATCAGCACGGGTTTGCCCATGGCGGCCAACTGGTCAATTAAATTTTTTCCCTCTTGGGTGGTCAGTTCATCCGGCGAACCCTTGGTTAAAATATCGGTCCGGCGGCAATGAATGCACCGCAAATTGCAACCTGCCGTTGTTTCCCAGTAAACGCGCCTAAGGCTATGGGTTAATGAACTCATGGCTTCTCCACTGCCAGCACCACCGCCGCGCAGGCGCCGGCGCCGCGGGACTCACTCACCTTACAGCCCAGCGTTTCCAAAGAGTTCTTCAGCTCCATGGCCGCGCAGGCGTCCACCAAAAAAAGAACGGTCCGCTCATGACGCGCGCCCTCCAAGGCCAGCTTGGCTTTCTCAAAGCTGTAGGGAAAAGACAACCACCGAAGATCAACGGGTTGCGGCGTTTCCATACATTATTGATATGCAACGATTTATCCATCTATTCGATGGCCTGGACCTCTTGAACCTCTGGGATTTCCCGTTTGATTTCCAGCTCCAACGCCATTTTGAGCGTCATAGCTGACATGGGGCACCCATGGCAGGCTCCGGTCAGCCGCACCTGAACCACTCCATCCGCCGTGACAGCCACCAACTCCACGTCTCCCCCGTCCATCTGAAGCCTGGGTCTCAAACGCGCCAAAACATTCTCGACAGCCTTGGGGTTTATGCTGGCAGGATTAAGCACGGGACACCTGCTTTTCAGCCAAATCCTCTCTGGCCAGCCCGAGCTTGGCCAGCATGCGGTGGATGGTTTTGCGGTCAATCCCGGCTTCTTCGGCCGCCCGTGAAGCGTTTCCCTTGTGCCTAGCCAAAAGCGCTCTCAAATAATCGCGGTCAAATTCCGCCAGCTTCTTGTTTTTGGCCTCCTTGTAGGCCAACGGCGATGCCTCCGATGGGCTTTCGCCGTTGCGGTTTTTCGCTTGACGACACAAAGAAGCCGGCAAATCTTCGGGTTGCACAAAGTCCCCTTCGGCCAAGGCCACCGCCCGTTCGATGACGTTTTGCAGTTCGCGGACATTGCCCGGCCAGGCGTAACCCTCCAAAATCTTCACGGCCTGCGCCGCAATGCCTCTGATCTTTTTGTGGTTGGAGCGGTTGAACTGCTCTAAAAAATGGCGCGCCAAAAGCGGCACGTCGCCTTCCCTTGAGCGCAGCGGCGGAAGCTCGATATTAATGACATTCAGACGAAAAAACAGCTCCTCGCGAAACCGCTTGCTCTCCACTTCCTTGGCCAAATCTTTGTTGGTGGCCGACACCACGCGCACGTCCACGCCGATCATGCGGTTGCCGCCCAAACGCCGCACCTGGCGCTCCTGGAGCACGCGGAAGAGCTTGGCCTGCAGTGACAGCGGCATGTCCCCGATCTCATCTAAAAAAATCGTGCCGCCCTGGGCGTACTCAAAAAGGCCGGGCCTCTGCGTCAGGGCGTCGGTAAAGGCTCCTTTCTCATGGCCGAACAGCTCGGACTCTAAAAGATTTTCGGGAAGCGAGGCGCAGTCAACGGGAACAAACGGGCCGTCTTTTCTTCTTGAATTCATATGGATGACCCTGGCGATCATCTCTTTGCCTGTTCCCGACTCCCCGGTAATTAAGATATTGGTGTCCGTTGACGCGATTTTTCTAACCAATTCCAGCACGCGCCTCAATGGCGAACTGGTTCCCATGATTTTCTCCATGCCGTAGAGCACGCCCAGCTTCTGGCGAAGCTTCAAGTTCTCTTCCTTCAGGCGCTTCTCCCGAAACGCCTTCTCCACCGCCATCAACAGCTGGTCATTGGAAAAAGGCTTGGCCAGGTAATCCAGGGCTCCCTCTCTGATGGCCGCGACCGCGGTTTCAACGGTGGCGAAAGCGGTGATCAAAATAACGAACGCGTCGGGATTAGCCGCTTTCGCTTCTTTTAAAATTTCCAAGCCGTCCTTGCCGGGCATCTTTAAATCAGTCAGCACTAATGCCGGCGATTCCTCGGCGAAAACCTGGCTGAAACGGCTCGGTTCATCAAGCGTCACGCAACGGTATCCCTGGCGTTCCAAGACGCGCCGGACATTCTCCAGCATGTCCGCTTCATCGTCGACGATCAAGATGGTTTCTTTCATGAATACGCTCCCTGGCCGGCGGCCGGCAGGGCCACCGTAAAACAGGTTCCGCAAATTCCTTCCTGACCGTCATTGCCCAGCGTCAGCGTTCCTCCGTGCTCTTTGACGATGCCGTAGGAAACGGAAAGCCCCAAACCCGTGCCCGCTTTCTTGGTGGTGTAAAAAGGATCGAAGATGCGGCTGCGATCTTCGCCGGCGATGCCCCGGCCGTTATCCACAACGCAAAGGCGCACCGCGTCTTTAGCGCGCGTCATCCAGGTGCCGATCTGGATGACCGGTTGAGCGGTTGTTTCCTGGCCGCCGGCGGCCAAAGCGTCGCGCGCGTTGGTCAAAAGATTGAGCAAAACTTGCTGAAGCTGGTTGAAATTGCCCTTAACTTTAGGAAGGCCGGGGCTCAACTTAAAATCAATCGCGATTCCTTTTTTCTTAAGTTCATGGTCAATTAAAGGAATCGTGGAGGAAACCACCGTGTTTAAATCCACCGGCGCGTAATCGGCTCCTGATTTACGCGAAAAACTCAACAGCTGCTGGGTGATCGTCCCAATGCGCGAGGCGTGTTTTTGCAGCGTCTCAAGATCGCGAACGAAGCGCTCCGGAATATTGTGCTCCGCGGCGTCGCTTAACATCAGCTCAAGGCGGGAAATGATGATGCCGACCGGATTGTTGACCTCGTGGGCCACGCCGCCGATCAATTCCCCCAAAGCGGCCAGTTTCTCGGTCTCAAACAACTGCGACTGCAGGCCATGCTGGGCCTGCTCATACTTGCGGCGGTATTTCAAAATAAACCAAACCGACCAGGCGCTCAAAATAACGCCCAGCGCCACCCCGCGCGTGATGTAAAGAAAATGAAGGCTGGAGGAGTCAAGGTTCGCGAAAAAATTTTCCTCGATCAGCTCCCAAAAAAGGAAAACGGCGGTCATAATGGTCAGGCTGGACAAAATCAGCGCCGGCAGGTAACGTTCGTTCTTCATGACTCGCCGGCCCCCGCCGCGGTCTTCTTTTGCCACTGCCGGCGGCATTCATTCAATGAGCGCCTCGGAACATCGATGCCGAAGGCCTGGCTGATTTGACTGCCCAAAGCGCTGTCGGATAATTTCTGAAAATTCGACTCTTTCATCAGTTCGTCAAGGATAAATTCAAGCAGGTCCCGGCGGCTCGGAAGAAGATCGGCGATAGCCACCTCTTCGTTCCAGGGAACGATGACGGAGCGCTCGCGCGCGGCGCGGCAGACGGTGCTGGCGGCCAAGCCCAGCCGCGAGGCCAAGCTTCTCATGGTCAATGGCCGCATGCGGGACTTTTGCCGGGAAAAAAAGTAGCGCGACTGAACGTCCACAATGGCTTCAAGAATCCTAAACAAGGCGCTTTGGCGGATGTTCACCAATTCGATTTTCTCCAGCAAAGCTCTCAAACGCTTTTTTTCCTCCGGCGCTAAAATCTTCAACTTCCTCCACTCGGTTAAGGCGTCGCGATTGACGAGGTAGCGCCCGCGCGCCAAATGAGGCAGCGTTGTGTTTAACAAAACAGCGCCCCCGGCGGGATCCTTTTCAATGTGGGCCACGACGCTATAGCGCTGCCGATGGCCGGTCAACCGCTGTCCGGGCTCGCTAAACTGCGCCTGGATGGACAGGTCCAGTATCAGTTCATAAACTTTTTTAACTTCAGGGACCGAAATGCCGGTCGCCTGGGCGATTTCATCAAAAGAGCCGGCGCCGTCGCCGTAAAGAAAGTAGCGCTCAAAGGCTTCTTGGCCTATCTTCTTGATGATTTCGATCAGGTCTTTATGTTTCTCAAGAATAGCTTCCACCGGCACCGCGCTGGACCCGGAAACCATGCCTTCCTTCAACTCATAAAATCCCTTGGACAGGGACACCTGCGGCGAGCGGCTGCGGCTGATGACCCGGGGCAGTTTTCTGCCGGGGAAAAAAAGTCTTAAAAATAACGGATCGGTTTCGATTTCTTTAATCAGCCGGGCGAACTGGGATTCCGGCAAAGATAAAACGGACGTCGCTTTAAGCCGCGCCGCCAATCTGCCGCGAACGCTCGGGGCCAGGCGGGTTGAAACTTGAGCTTTAAGCGTCACCGGCGCGCCTCCTCGGCAAACAAGCCGGCTCCGGTCAAAACAAAACTTCCTTTTTGGCGGCAGTCCTCCAAGGCTTGCGACAAAATTTGGGCGGGGCATCGCCCGGCGCCGCGGCAATCGCAAAGCAGAACGACGGCTCTGCGTCTGGAAAGAAGAGCGATGGGTTTTAATAAATCCTGCGAAGAAGGCGAGCCGAGCTCCCTTCGGTATCTTCGAGAAAATTCACTCCAGGAAATGACGCCGGCGGCCAGCCAGCGCCGCAAGATATGGCTTGGGGCCAAGGCCGGAATCCAAGCGTCAACCGTATGCTTAGCGCGGAATTTTTCGGGATACTGCCAGGAGGCCAACACGCGGTATCCGCGAGCCGCACCGGCGAGCGGACGGACTCGGATGGGCTGAAACTTTTTGGTTTTGGCCGTCGTCATACCAAGAGTTTAGCGTCAAGCCAAACCGCGCACTATGATTTAGATCATAAAGGCATCCTCTGGTATAATCTCCCTTCAAGGGAGCCGAGCGGTTGGCCTAGTTATGCCAAACAAAACGCTGTCCGTTTCCCTTTCCTTAATCCTTCTTTTATACTCCATCCCTTTATCAGCCCTCAACTCCGTGGGCTCCATTTCAACCTCCAACGCCTCCCAAGCCAAACACCAAGCCGACCAGCTTTTTGAGCCTTCTTTCCCTGAAACTCCGGTCCTCGATCCGGGGCCCATGCCCATTCATCTGGAGATGTCTTCATCCCAGGACCCGGGCTGTATTAACTCCAACAAGCCTTGCAATGTGACTAAGGAAGGACCGCCGGATATGCCCAAGGTGGCCGGCAAGGACAAAGAAGATCGCGACAGGGGGCCCCGGGAAGACCGGGAAGAAAAAAGATCACCGAAAAAAACAAAAACCCAATCACCCCCAGGCATCTACACGCCGGAGAGCGTCTCGCGGGGTCTTCTCCTTTTCGCGGGTTTGACCGCTGGAATAGGGGTCTATTTCGGCTGGTCCGCATTCGGATTCTTGAGCGCCCTGGGCAATCCCCTATCCTATATCGTGGCGGGAGGCGTTGCCCTCTTGTCATTTCTTGGCCTGAACTCATTTGTATGGAGCGCTATTAAAACGGTATTTAATCTCGGCGTTGGCAACCCCCTGGCTCCTTCCCATGAAACAGACCGAGACCATGCCTTAAACAGATTCTTCAGGCTGATGGGCTACCTGGCGGTCAAAGCGGCCTCTGTCCTGGTCCTCCTTAACGCCACGGGGTTGATGGCTATCCCATTTTCCCTGCCCTTTGGCATCCCCACGATGGCCACGGGCCCGGGGCAGGCCTTAGCCGGCTGGGCCGCGGCCCAGGTTATCCAGATTCCCATAGGAATAGGGCTTAAAATTAAACGCCTTAATAAAGAAAAGGCGGATAGAGAATGGCGCTCATACCAAGATCGCAAGACAGGCTCTCTCTACGAACAAAAAACAGACTTGGAAATCAAAGAGGAAGAGCTGCTGGCCAGAGAACAAGCCCTTCTGTCTCGATACGGCATCAAACCCGCCCAATCCTCCGGCGCGGGCTCCGCATCCCCAGCGCTTGACCGCAGCGCCCGGCGGGAACGGATCGTTGACCGCTACTACAGCAAGCTCGATGGATGCTACAGCGTGGACAACGGCACTGATTACGACTGCCTATGGAGCAAAAACTCCACAATAGAACGGGATATCCGGCTTCATCAGCAGAGGATCAAGCAAAGAGAGACCGCTTTGATCAAGTTAGAAGATGTGATCAAGACCGGCCAAGAATTAGAGATCGTTCATGAATTAGACGACGTGGGCGCCTTGCCCCAAGACAAACCCTGCGCCGCGGGCCTGTCCGGCTGCGGGGGTCTTGAGGTTAAAAAGAATGCGGAATATCCAGATGACAACAAGAGAATCCTTGAAATTTATCCCGATCTGGCCGCTCCCCTTCCCTTTGGCCTCTGGCAAACCGCCAACCTTGAAGAAAAAAGCCCAGGAGCCACCACCCGGGGATTCCAAGGAAACGCTGACCCCGGGAGCGGCTATTTCCATAAGGGGCTGGATATCAACGCGCCCAGAGGAACCGTGATCCTATCTCGCGCCAAAGGGGAGGTGGTCTTTGCGGATTACTACCATGCGGGCCTCCACGACTCCTGGGGTCACCGCGGAAAAAGAGGCAAGGAATACGAACAAGAAGACTTAAAGAAAGGATTGGGCAACGTCATTGCTATCCTGCCGGAAGGATTTAACGGTTCGCGAATGAACGTCCTGCAGCACCTGGGGAACAAAGAGGTAAAAATAAACAAAGGCAATAAGGCCGAACTGCTGGACCCCCGAGAAGGCAAGGCCATCAGCGGAACAGACTGCCGCAACGGGGAGACCCAGGACTGCGACTCCGGCATCTACGTTCAAGCCGGCCAAAGGGTGCGCTCCGGAACCGTGCTGGGCACAGTGGGCAATACCGGGAAGGTCACCGGCAACCTGGAACGCGGCAAGACCGCCGGAACCCACCTTCACTGGGCCACAATTGACGTTGACCCCAAGAATAATGAGAGAATGAGATACTTAAAAGAAGGAAGATGGGACGAGTGGGCACAAGAGAATTCTCCGGGGGAAAAGGGAAAGCGTGGAGACGCCCCAACACAGCAACAAAAGTACCTCGACATTCGCCGCGATTATTTTAAAAGCATCGGTTATGAATACGACGACACAACAGATCAACCCAGCGCAAAAAGAACCAACGCTCCCAACCAAAACGATATCCGGGCGTTCCTGGGCTTTGCCAATAAAGGAGACTACGCCCCTGCCTTTATGAATCCTTGGCTCACTAAATCCGGACGCCTGTACAACCCACCGCCCCGGGGTACCGCCGGGGCCAAGCCGGAGGAAGCTCAAAAAAGAAAATGAAAAGAATTCTTCTAACGCTGATTTCCCTGTCTTTATTTATTAACGCCTGTTCCAAAGCCCCGGAAGATGAAATTTTACAAGAAGAGAGAGAACCGCAAAAAGAAGAACAACCAAAATACTTTCAAGGGACCAAATACCCGGTCAGAGTTAATTTTATAGAAGGAATAAGCATGAAGGCCGAAGAAAGCAGCAGTGGTTCCATAATAGTACGCGCCGATGCGGCGCCTCACTTTCCCCAGCTTGACTTAGAAGGCGGCCTTTATACCCCTTTACTCACCTTTACAATTTACGGAGATAATCGGGAGTGGTTTAAAAAAAGAATCTTTGGATTCCCCATTGAACCACATATAAAAGAAGCTCAATTAAATAATATCCCCGTCCTTGCATACTCCTACACATCCAGCAAGCAAACGGATTACTATATTTTCCTTATTCCCGGTATCTATGCTGGCATCAGTTTCTCCGGCTGCAAAACAGGCGAACCGGTCTGCGACTGGGAAAATGACTTAAGACAAAAAATGGTCCACCGCATCACCTGGCTCAAACCCATCGACACCAACTCCCAGGAATTCAAAGACTGGAAAGCCCACATTTTGTCCCTGATCAAAAAGTAGGGACAGACACTACTTTTTTTAAAAAAGTAGTGTCTGTCCCTACTTTTTGGCGCCTGGGCGTTAGCCGCCGAGGGTACAACCAAAAATCTAAAGATGCTTGAAAATTTTTAGTTGGTCGGATTTGGAGAATACGGTAACAATGAAAAGAATCGGTCCCTGCCAAAGATAGGCTACCCTGTACCTGCCCGAATCAAGCTCCCAAACATTCCCCATGCCGGAGAGCTTCTTCGATTGAGTGGCGGGTAAGGCCTTTTTAGCTAAGCGGACAATATCATGGACAATACGCTCGGTCTCTTGGCGATTCTTCTTGTAGAGAGATTTAAGATCGCGGGCGGCCCGGGCGGAAAGCTGGACGTTCTCCGGTATCTCAGCGAAGATGTTTTTGGACAAAAGACTTCAGAGAGACCGTACGGCCAGCCTTAATGTCATGGAGCCCCTGTTGGACTGCCTTAAGATAGGCTTTTTCGTGCTTAAAGACCAGATCGTCCTCTTTAACAGGGATAATGACCACGGCAGGATGTCCATGCTGGGTCACAATCACGGGCTCCTTTGAGGCGCGCACCCGCCTGATGACCTTATTAGTATCGTTTTTAAGGGTAACAGTGTTTATGAATGTCATAGCTATACTCCTAGCTATATTTTAAGGCTAAAAGACGGCCTTGTCAAGGCGGGCGTAAAGGTTTTCAGCAGCCCTGGGCTAAATTTTTGATTTCTTGGGATTTTTTAATCAGGATTTTGCCTCTGCCGGAGGCGACCAAACCCTTGTTTTGAAAATCGGTCAAGGTGCGGAAAGTGGTTTCCAGCGTCGCTCCCACCAGCTCGGCCAATTCTTTTTTGGTGAAAGGAATCTCTTCGCCGTGCACCTGGTAAAGCCGCCAAAGAATATTGGCGATCCTGACCGGCACCTGCTCTTGGCCCATACAGCGCAAATCCTGAACGTCTTTCAGGCGATCGGAACACAGGGAACAAAGCCCGCGGATGAATCCCGGATTCTTCAGGTAATACTCCAAAAAAGTTCTGTCTAAAATCCGCAACACGACGCAGGCCTCCGCCGCGATGGCGGTGCAGGGATAAACCCGGCCGTTTCCGCCCAGCCGGCACAACGTTCCGAAAAGCTCCCCCGCCGCCAACGATTCAATGGCCAGGGGCCGGCCTTCGTTGGTGTGCTTAAACACCTGAATCCTTCCCTTGTGAAGCACCCAGGCCGAATCCGCCGTGTCGCCCTCATTGTAAATCGCTTCGCCCTTGGCGTAAACCTTTTCGCTGGTTCTGCCGGCCAACTGGCTCAAATCGGATTTATCCAGCGCCTTAAAAGGCTGTATGGAAGCGAGGTATTTCTCGATTTCCCTTAAGGAAAGGGGCACGGATCAATTTTATCAGTTTCGACCCTTAAGAAAGGCGCGGCGGCTCTGCCGAAATCATCAAAGCATGGCTTTGGGGGATTGCGTTTAAGGACCATTCCGAGGCGGACTTGTGCATGCACCGCCGAGGAACTTGAGCGGCCGGCGCTACGGCCGCGTGTCCGAAAACGCAATCCCCCAAAGCCATGACCATGATTTCAACAGAACCCTTAACAAAAACGAAAGGGTTTAGCGCAGGGGAGTCACCCTTGTACCCAGTAGTGGAGAGGGGCCCCGCGAGCACGCGGGGAGAACCGTCGGGACTGGTTCTCGGGTCTGGGTTCAAGGGTGGCTCCCCTGCGCTAAACCCCTTCGAGTAATGAGTTAATGACTAACGCTTTAATGTCTGCTTGATCGCCTTAGGAAGAAAATCTACGATGTCTTCGGCGTTCATGGCCGTCTGGGAAAGCTCCTTGGCCGCCAAATCCCCGGCCAAACCATGAAGATACACCGCGGATAAAATAGCCTCTAAATAACTCTCCGGTAATTTTCCCTGGGCCGCTTTCTGGGCCAGAAAAGCGCCCATCAGACCCGACAAAACGTCGCCGGAGCCTCCTTTGGCCATGCCCGGATTTCCGGTGGTGTTTTCCCATGCTTGGGAGCCGTAAAAAATTTTGGAGTGATAGCCCTTAAGAACCAAAATGGCGTTGGGGTGGCTCTTGGCGAATTGAGCGGCCAAAACCGGGCCGCGCTCCATCACCTCTTTTTCCGTGACGTTAACCAGGCGGCTGAACTCTTTTCGATGCGGAGTCAGACAGCGTAAAGCGCTGCCGGTTAAAGGCGGCGCGACATTGATCGCGTCCGCGTCTAAAACCATCGGCAACGCGACGTGGCTGACCAACTGATGAACAAAGGCCACGGCCTGACGCGTTAATCCGGGGCCCACCGTGACCGCGGTCACCCCTCTTTCCTTAATATAGGTCTCAACCGAGGCCAGCGCTGAAACGTCGATCGTTCCTTGCTCGGATTCATCAAGCCCCAGCGTCAAGGCTTCCAGGACCTGGGAGTAAACCAACATCTGAAGGCTTCTGGGCGTGGCCAAGGTCACCAAGCCGGCTCCGCCGCGCAAGGCGGCTTTGGTGGTTAAAACCGCGGCGCCCAAAAGGCGTTTCGAGCCCGCGATCACCAGGCAATGGCCGTAATCCCATTTCTGGGTTTCGAGTTTGCGCTCGGCAAAGGCCTTCCTGACAAGAACCGGGGTAATCTTTGTCATTTTATTCTTGGTACACCAAGCAATAGGCCACGGCGTAATGGTCGCTGTGAGACAACGAAAGACTGGCTTTCCAGCCTTCGGATAACCCCAAAGATTTCAGATCAATAAAAGGCTTGCCGTTATCCATACGTTTCACCGAAATATCTTTAAGGATGATTTTTGAGGAGCCGATAGCTTTCCATACCGCCTCTTTGGCCGCGAAACGCACCGCCAGACGCTCCCATTTCTTCTTACTTTTAAGGGAATAATCGAGCTCTTCGGGGCTAAAAACACGCTCCAAAAACTTCTTGTTTTTACCCGCCTGCTTGATGCGTGTAATTTCAACAATGTCTACGCCTGTTCCAATAATTTTCATTCCACAGTGACACTTTTGGCTAAATTGCGGGGTTGATCAACATCCAGATTCTTTAAGTTAGCCATGTGATAGGCAAAAAGCTGGGCCGCGACAACGGCTAAGACCGGTTCAAAAAATTCATGCTTTAAAGCGGGGGTTTCCAGGGTCTTGTGCGCCACGCGGGCCAAGCGCTTGTCCCCCTCGGTCACCACCGCGATAATTTTGGCCGAGCGCGCCGCCGCTTCCTCTAAATTAGTGCGGGTTTTCTCGAAAACTTTTTGGGAACCGGCCGCGAACGCGAAGACCGGCATATCCTTATCAATTAAAGCGATGGGGCCGTGCTTCATTTCACCGGCGGCGTAACCCTCGGCGTGAATGTAAGAAATTTCTTTAAGCTTCAAGGCGCCTTCCAGAGCAATGGGATAAAGCACGTGGCGGCCAAGGTAAAGAAAACCCTTGGCATTTTTAAATTCCCGCGCAAGCCCAAGAGTGGACTCGTCCATCTTATGCAGGATCATCCGGATTTTTTGAGGAAGCTCCAAGAGCTCGTGGGTCAGTTCCCGGAACTCTTGCCCGCTTAGCTTGCCGCGCGTGCGGCCCAATCCCAAAGCCAAAAGATAGAGAGCCGCCAACTGCGCCATAAACGCCTTGGTTGAAGCGACTCCGATTTCCGGGCCGCAGCGCGTATAAAGCGTGCCTTTAACCTCACGCGTCAAGGTGGATCCCATTTGATTGACAATGCCCAAAGTCCAGACATCTTTTTTGGACTTAGCCAATCTCAAGGCCGCGATGGTATCCGCCGTTTCGCCGGATTGGCTGATGGCGATAAAAAGGGTTCCGGGCTCGATTTGCCTGGCGGCGTAACGAAACTCGCTCGCGATCTCGGCTCTTGAGGGAAGGCCGAGCCAATTTTCAAAAAGATACTCTCCCACCAAGCAAGCGTGGTAAGCGGTGCCGCACGCCACAAACTGAACCCTCTTGATTTTTTTGACCGCCTGGGCGGTCAGGCCGATTTCCCGCAAAAGAGCGGGCAGGTTCTCGTCGTAAGCGCGCGCCCTTAATGTGTCTTCAAAAGACCTGGGGCCCTCATGAATCTCTTTGAGCATGAAATGTTTATAGCCGCCTTTTTCCGCCATCGTGGAGTCCCAGGGAACGGTTTCAACCGAGCGGCGCACGCTCTTGCCGGATAAATCGTAAATGCGGGGCTTTTCGTTCTCGTTTAAAAGCACGATCTCGCCATCCTCCACAAACATCACCTTTTTAGTGAATGGCAAAATGGCCGGAACATCGCTGGCTAAAAATGACTCATTGGACCCAACGCCCACCACCAAGGGGCAATCCTTGCGGATGCCGACGATCTTATTGCCCCAATGTTTTGACATGGCCACAATCGCGTAAGCTCCGCGCAAATTCTTCAAAACCTTTCCAACAACGCTCAAAATGATTTTGTCCGCGTTTTGAATTTTGAATTTTGAGTTTTGAGTTTTTCTTATTTCTTCCTCAAAAAGGTGGGCCAGCACTTCGGTGTCGGTTTCGGAGCGGAAACGGTGCCCTTTTCTTAAAAGCTCTTCTTTGAGTTCCAAATAATTTTCAATGATGCCGTTATGAACCAAAACCGTGTTTCCGGAACAATCCGCATGCGGGTGGGCGTTTTCTTCACTGGGGCGGCCATGGGTCGCCCAGCGGGAGTTGTGCGAAAGTATGCCGTTGGCGAAAAAATTTTCAAATTGCTCCACCTCAAGGTCATAAACCAACTCTTCTGGAGAAGGAACGCTTCGCGCCGACAACACGTCCTGAAAACGAATGTCAGCTCCCAAACAATTTTTGATATACCCGACAATCTCAGAAGTCTTTGGCGTGCCCTGAAGAACATCTATAAGCTTGCCGGCCTGTCCATCGGTAAACCGGTCGCCGCACTCAAAATTTTTGAGCGCTGATTTGCGAACGCCAGCGCTCACCAGCTTCGCCAAAATGACTGATTTCTTCAGCGGAACAGCCCGAGATGAAAGGTAGAAACCATCCCTCTTGGCGCCCAAAATTAAATCCAACATGTTGCTCTTGCGACGCGACGAGAACCCGATCATCTTCCGAAATCCTTCGAGAGAATCCCTGCGCGAAATCAGCAGTGACATCGAGGAATTGGGCCGTCTCTGACACAAATTGGGTTCGGACTGCCTCAGTGACGAAATAATGCCATAGCGCAGCAGCCAATGCTGCGCGCAACGCACCAATTCCAAATTTGTCATGGTCAACCCAACCTGTGTGGCTTGGCGGGCCACAAATCCCTCAGCATCAAAGAGACCCCGCAATAAGGCAGCCAACTGGTCCTTAGGCAGAGCGCCGATTTGCTCCATCAGTTGGGCTTTGCGCTCCACAACATTGGCGCGCATCCAATCAGCCAAGCCAAGGCTGTTAATTTCCAGCAGATGAGCCCGCACGCCCGGAATAGGGACAATTCTGCCGTGGATGTTAAATTCGGATTGAGCCAAGTCGCGGTATGTTTTCAAAGTATCCTGATCAGGGTCCTTAAAACGCAGACCACGCCGTCCCACATGACCATCACCCAGCAAATAGCCGATAAATTGCATTATTCGGGACGATGACGATTCCGGCAGACGCACAAAACTGCCGTGCCGGCTGTTCACTGGCTCAATATCAGGCAACTCCAATCCAAGCGGTCCACCCAGCTGACGCACCACGGCCTCGGCTACATTTCTGGAGTCATCCCGAAGGTGTCCCAGGTCGGCAACGCTAACGCCGGTTAACTGGGCTGTTTTCGTCGTTCCAATATGGGATAAAACATCTGCGACGATCTGACGCGAACGCGGGCCAAGGCGGTAATATCGGAAAATGGGAACCGGCCGGAATTTCATGGGCGCGCCTTTCCAATCCCATAACTGGGCATGTATTAAAGTATCGCCTGCCCGAATTTCTCCAGCCTGTTTAAACGCAAGTTTTCCCTGGGTGTCTGCCACGAAGAGGCGGTGCTGCGGCGTGCAAACAATCTTGCCAAACGGAATGCGTACCTCAAACAATTCCTTCGGAGCAGGATGAGACCAAATCTTGGCTTTGCGCGGAACTATTTTTAAAGTGCCGGGGTCAAGGGCTAAAACTGTTATTTCGCCTTCAAGAGAGTCAATCCTTGCGGCGCGGCCATTGGCAAGCTGGATCAGCGTTTCGCCACTCAAGCAGTGGCCCAGGGCCACGTTACCGGGGATGGATTTCGAACGCAATCGCTTTTCAAGCCCTTTGAGTTTGCCCATCACGCGCACGACGTTTAATTTTCCGTTGGGGGATAAAATGCAGATGCCGGCCGAGTCGTATCCCCGGTATTCCAAACGCTTCAGGCCCTCCAGCAGAACCGGGCCCGCTTCACGTTTACCGAGATAACCGACTATGCCGCACATAAACTAGATGCTAGTTTCTAGATGCTCGATGCTAGACAAAATTAAAGAATTCTTTCTTCGCTTGTTTCTTGCCAGCATCAAGCATCAAGCATCCAGCATCTACGCTTCTAATGTCAGCGGGCTTTCGGATGCGGCGGGGCACACTTCTTCCATTAATTCTTCGACGGCGGCCTGAAGGCCGGCGGTCAAACCGCGGGCGGTAACGGCAAGACCGGCATGAACAAAAGAAACATCCGGAATTTCGGTCAACTCCTCGACGGTTTGGTAATCCACCTCGCCGCCGATATGCAGTTCCAACTCTAGTTCACGAACCAAGCGTCCGGCAACATTTAAATCTTCAAAAATGCGCTCCCTCTGGCCGCGACTCTTCGCTTGGATCAACGGCCAGCCGTTCAAGGCGACGCCTTGGGCTCCGATTCTTTTGGCCAGCCGTATGGCGCCGGCATCGGGCTCCACCACCAAAAAAGGCCTGATTCTCTTTCTTTTAAGCGTCTCAAGGGCCCGCGTAGCCTGCGCTTGAACCTTGTCCAACTTTAAACCTTGCGGCAATGAACCATTGCCGGAGGCCTGCGCAACGAGCCAAACCGTCTGCGGAGCGATTCTAGCGACGCTCGCCAAGACCGCGGTGTTCAGTGGAGCGACCAGGTGCAAGGGCAGCTTCGCTTGACGCTTAAGCTCCAGGAGATCGGCCTCGCTTAACAAATTATCTTTGCCGCTTAAGTTCGCGGCCAAAGCGTGGCCTCCGCCCTTGGCCACGCAATGCGACACCTCGGGCCAAGTCGGAAAACTAAAGCTTCTTTTTTGCTTTAAGATCGCAAGGTAATCAACGCGCAAAGCAAGTTTAATCACGCCGGCACCTCCTATTTTCTTCGTCTCATTCTATCGCTTTTCCGTAAGCTTTCCGCAGGGAGTCGGCCATGGCGGCCAGTTTGGCCTTGCTGATTTCGGCCTCCAGCAGAATGCGTAAAATGGGTTCGGTTCCCGAATAGCGCACCAACACGCGGCCCCGGTGATCCAGAGCATCGGCGACTCGGCCCAGTTCACTCAAAAAATCGGGAAGGCTGTCCAAGGAGGGCTTTTCCTTGGGGGCCGGAACCTGAAGCGTCACCTGGGGCATTAAAGAAAACTTGGCCAGCATGCGCGAAACCGGCCGGCCCGAACGCACCATAGCCTGCGCCGTCAAGATGGCCGCCAACGATCCATCGGCGCTCGGCAAAATAAAAGGCCAAATGTAATGCCCGGAATTCTCTCCTCCAAAACCTAAACCTTCTTTTTGAAGAGACTCCAGAACCCACCGATCGCCGACCCTGGTTTCCAAAACAGAAATCCCGCGCGCCTGCAAAAAATGTTTCAAACCAAAATTGGAAACCTGGGTGGTCACCAAGGCTTCGGCGCCCGGTTCGCCTTCCTGCCGGCGGATCAAAGCCATGGTGGCTAAAATCCACTCCCCCGGAACAACCCGCCCTTTTTCATCAACAACAACCAGGCGGTCGGCGTCGCCGTCAAAAGCAAAACCCACGTCCGCGCTAAAGCTTTTGACCAATTTTTGCAAACCGCAAGGGTCCATGGCCCCGGCTTTGGTGTTTATATTGCGGCCGTTGGGTTTATTGCCGCGGACCGCAACGCTGGCGCCCAGGCTCTCCAGCAGCGTGGGGAGGACCGCGCCGTTGGCGCCATGGGCGCAGTCAACCGCGATTCTCAAACCGCGAAAATCCATATTGACCGGCACCTGGCACCTCAAAAAATCGACATACCGCTGGCGGGCGGCCTGCGCGGATGCTGGATGCTGGATGCTGGATGCTGGATTTTTAAAAATACCCATTTTCTTGAGCCGAAAATCCCGCTTAAGGACTTGGTCTTCGATTTCCATCTCCCATTCCTCCGAAATTTTTTGACCGTTGGGTCCAAAAAATTTAAGCCCATTGTATTCGGGAGGATTGTGGCTTGCCGAAATCACGCACCCCAAAGCCGCCCCATAACTGGGCACCAGATAGGAAAGGGCCGGCGTGGGCACAACGCCTAGGTCGCGCACGGGGTAACCCTGGGCCGCCAGGGGACGGCTGATCAGCTGAAAAATAGAAGCGCCGCTTGAGCGCGTATCGCGGCCAAACAGCACGCAACGACGGCTTGGATCGCGTGCCGAGATTAATCTGGATGCCGACCGCGCGACGGCCGCGCCAAGACGTTCCAGCGTCGCCTCATCTAAAGGAAACTCCCCGTGCTTGCCTCGTATGCCGTCGGTGCCAAAAAGCTGGGTATACATAAGCTAGATACTAGATGCTAGATGCTGGATGCTGGAAAGAATTAAAAAAAAATCCTTTTGTTTAACTAGCATCCAGTATCCAGCATCAAGCATCCTACTGTCCCGAGGCGCGGCGGCCGCCCGTAGCGGAAGTTTCCATGGATCTCAATAAACTTTTTTTAGCCTTCGCCTGATATAAAGCCCGAAGTTCCGCCGCCAAAGATTCCAGGGTCGCATCGGGATCCAGCCGCCCATTGCGGGCTACCGAAATCCGGCCCGTCTCCTCCGAAACGACAAGAACAACGGCGTCGGAAACCTCGGAAAGACCGACCGCGGCCCTATGCCTGACGCCGTAAGCTTTGGCGATTTGAGCGCCCTGGGTCACGGGAAGGATGCACTTGGCTGCCATGGCTTTTCCATCGGGCCCAATCAAAACCGCTCCGTCATGCAATGGGGAACCCGGCTGAAAAATCGAAAGCAAAAGCTCCTTGCTTGTTTCAGCGCCCAAAAAAACGCCGCTCAAGACGTATTCTTTAAGACCTGTTTCTTGTTCCAAAACAATCAAAGCGCCCACCTTGCGGCGCGAAAGATCATCAAGGGTTTCAAAAATTTCTTCAAGGAATCCGAGTTTTTCGGAAAACAAAAGCTTGGCCACCAAAGGGCTTTTGCCCAGTTGCGCCAAAGCCTCCCTGATCTCCGGCTGAAACACCACCACCAACAAAAGAATGCCGGCCAGCCAAAATTGCTCCAAAAGCCAGGAGGTCACGGTCAAATCCCACAGCCGCACCAAATACGTCATCACCAGCAGAACCAAAAGCCCGATCGCAACCTGCGCGGATTTCGTGCCGCGGATAAGAATGATAACTTTGTAAAGAAGAAAACTGGCCAGCGCCAAATCAATGATGACGCGCAGGGTGTCGGCTAATTGAGGGCTCATATAAAAAGTTTTAAGTTTTAAGTTTTTAGTTAACTCACAACTTATAACTATTGGTAATTGTAGCCCGCACTTTGAGCGCGCGCCAGGTCTCTTTGACATCATGCACTCTCAAATAATCGACGCCTTGCTCGGCGCACCAAACGGCAACGGTCAAGGACCCCTCCAACCGCTCTTCGGGAGGCGCTCCATCCAAAATCATGCCGATCATGGATTTGCGCGAAGCCCCTATCAAAACAGGGCGGCCGAATCTTTTTTTGAAATCCGGAATCCGCCGTAAAATCTCGAGATTATGCTCAAGTTTTTTCCCAAAGCCGATGCCGGGATCCAAAATGACGCGTTCGCCGGAAATCCCATTTTTTTCCAAAAACCTCAATCTTTCCTCAAAAAATTCCGCGATCTCGCCAAAAACATCTTGATAATCGGGATTCATCTGCATGGTCTGGGGGTCTCCCTTCATATGCATTAAAACCAACCGAGACTGCGAAAAACCGTTTAGTGCCCCCAGCATCCCATCGGGATCATGGCGCAGGCCGGAAATGTCATTGAGAATAGCGGCGCCGGATGCAAAAGCCTCCTTGGCTACTTTGCTTTTGGTGGTATCAATAGAAATTGGGGGTAGTTGATAGTTTCTCAAAACCTGAAAAATAGGCCGAAGCCGCCCAAGCTCTTCATCCGCCGAGATGCGCGCCGAACCGGGACGCGATGACTCTGCACCGATGTCGATCAAGTCCGCCCCGTCATCCGCCAACTCCCGGAGTCTTTCGGCGGCCTCCGGGCTTAAATACCGCCCGCCGTCATAAAAAGAATCGGGCGTGACGTTCAAGATGCCCATCAGACGGGGAAGGGTGATCGGTGATCGGTGATCGGTGATCGGTGCGGAAATTTTGGTTTTCATTTTTATTGATTACTGATAACCGATTACTGATTACTAAATTTTGCTTCGCAAAATTTTAAGCGTGCTGGGGCAAAAGCTGGGGGGCTACGGAACGAATGATTTCTTCAATTTCAGGGCTGTCTAAAACTTCTTTTTCTACCAGCTTTGAAGCCAAAAGATCGAGCGCCGCGCGTCCGGTTTCTAGAATTTTTTTGGCACGCGTGCGCGCCTCTTCCACGATGGATCGGACCTCCAAATCAATTCTTTCCGCGGTTTCATCCGAGTACTGGTGCGAACGCATCAGATCGCGGCCTAGAAAAACCTCTTCGTCTTTCTTTCGGTAGGTGACCGGCCCCAAGGCTTCGCTCATTCCAAATTCGGTCACCATACGCTGGGCAAAAGTCGTGGCTTTGGTCAGATCATCTTGAGCGCCGGTAGTGATGTCTCCGAATACAATCTCTTCCGCGCAACGGCCGCCCAAAAGAACGGCCAGCCGGTCCATGATCTCGGTGCGCGTGGTCAGGTATCTGTCTTCGGTGGGCAACTGCAGGGTGTAGCCCAAGGCCGGACCGCGCGGAACAATGGTTACCCGATGCACGGGATCGGTATTGGGCAGGCTTTTGGCCACCAAGGTATGGCCGGCCTCGTGATAAGCGATCACCTTCTTTTCTTTATCCGAAATCAAGCGCGATTTTCTCTGGGGTCCGGCCATGACCCGGTCTATCGCTTCTTCCAGTTCCTTGGTGGAAACAACTTCCTTGTCCCTGCGGGCCGCCAATAAAGCCGCCTCATTGATCACGTTGGACAAATCAGCGCCCACAAAGCCCGGGGTTCTCTGTGCGACGACTTTTAAATCCACTTCCTGCGCCATTTTGACGTTTCTGGCATGAACCCTCAAAATCTCCTCGCGACCCTTCAAATCCGGAGCGGGAACATTGACATGGCGGTCAAACCGGCCCGGGCGAAGAAGCGCGGGATCTAAAACATCGGGGCGGTTGGTGGCTGAAATTAAAACCAGTCCTTCTTTGGTATCGAATCCATCGAGTTCAACCAACAACTGGTTTAACGTCTGCTCTCGTTCGTCATGGCCGCCCCCGATGCCGGCAAAACGATGGCGCCCCACGGCGTCGAGTTCATCGACAAAGATCACGGCCGGCGCCGTCTTTCTGGCTTGCTCAAAAAGATCGCGCACGCGGGCCGCGCCAACGCCCACAAACATCTCCACGAATTCACTGCCCGAGGTGGTAAAGAAAGGAACGCCCGCCTCTCCCGCCACCGCTTTGGCCAGCAGAGTTTTTCCGGACCCGGGCACCCCATAGAGAAGTACGCCCTTGGGAATACGCCCGCCCAGACGTTGAAATTTTTGAGGATTTTTCAAAAATTCGATGATCTCCTGCAACTCTTCTTTGGCCTCATCGCAGCCGGCAACGTCCTTAAAGGTCACTTTTTGTTTTTTGCTGTTGGCCAGCTTGGCCCGGCTGCGGCCGAAGGAAAGGGCCTGGCGGCCGCCCATCTGCATCTGGCGCGTAAAGAAAAACCACCACAGGCCAAAAAACAAAATGATCCAGCCGAAATTAAGCAAGAGCGAAGTCAGCCAGCTTTTCTCAACTTCGCCCTCATAGCGTTTGATCTTGGCCGCCTCCAAGGACTCCACCAGCTTGGGATCCGGCAGGGCAATGGTTCGAAACTGCTTAACCTGCCCCGCGCTATCCTTGTAAATGCCGCGAATGATTTCTTGGCGAACGATCACGCTTTCAATGCGCCCGTCCGCCAGGAGCCTTCTAAATTCGGAATAGGCCAAAACGTCCTGAACCGAAAAACGCTGGAAGGCATGCACCAAAAAAAAGGTCAAGACAAACACCAAACACCAAAGAGCCAACTGCCGGCCCGCTTTTTTATCCATTATTAACCTCTCTATGCGCAGACATAAGTTCTTGAGTGCGTGAGTTCTTGAGTGCGTGAGTGCAATGAAGGGGATTGCTTTCATTGACTAACGCACTAAAGTGCTTAAGTACTAAAGTACTGAAAATTTTACTCTGTAAAATTTTCATGGCGCCAGCTTGTCCGCGCGCAGAACCCCTATATAGGGCAATTCGCGAAAACGCCCGTTATAATCCAAGCCGTAACCCACCACGAAACGGTCGGGAACCATGAATCCGGTGTATTTGACCGGAACGAAAATTTTGCGCCTCTGCGGCTTATCCAAAAGCACCGCCACCTGAAGGCTCCGGGGTTCTTTGGCCAGCAAATGCTTGCGCGCGAAAGCCAGCGAAAACCCGGTATCCACGATGTCATCAATCAATAACACGTCGCAGCCGCGAATATCGGTAGCTATGTCAAAGTTCAGCTTCACGATGCCGGTCGAAACTTCCCCGGCATAAGAAGAAACGCTTAAAAAATCCACCTCGCAGGGCACTTGGAGATGCCGGACCAAATCTCCCATGAACATAAAACTGCCCTTTAATATCCCGACAATGACCAGATGCCGGCCTTGATGATCTTTGTTGATTTCTTTAGCCAGCGCCGCCACTCGCTTGGCAATCTGATCTTCACTGTAAAGAATCTGGGTTACCGCGCGGGGAGCCATGGCAGCGGCCTGGCCCTTGCGTTTAGCTGAAATTTTATTGCTAATTTTTATTGTCGGCATTGTCGGCGGCCTTTCGGTGTTATTTTACCCCGAATTTCTCCGCCAAGCCAGTGATATGTTGCAAGGCCTTGGGATGCAGTTCAGTCAGTTTGGGCAGAAGCTCGGCGCGCACCCGAGCGCGCAGGAACCGGGGATCGCTATTCATGGGGTCTCGAAAATAAGGAATCCCTCCGGCGTCAAGAAATTCCAAAACTTCCTTCTTGCGGATATGAACCATGGGCCTGATCAGCTTAATTTTTGATCCGTAAAAAATGGGCCGTGCGGCGCGCGCGCCCAAAAGGCCGGCCGCGGAGCCGCCTCTTAAGATATTGATCAAGATGCTTTCAGCCTGCTCTTCAAGCGTATGGGCCGTGGCCACCTTATTGATATTCAAACGCCGCGCCAAACGGGCCGCCTCGCGATACCGGAGCAGCCTGGCCGCGTGCTCAATGCTTGTTTTGCGTTTTTTAACCAAACCCGCCACGGGCAGTTTTCTTAAATAAAAAAAAGTGCCCAAACTGCCGGCCAGCCGGCGGACAGCCTGAGCTTGCTGGTGGGAATCGTCTCGCAGTCCATGGTCAAAATGAACAATACCCCATTGAAAAGAAATCTGCCGAGACAGTAAAGCCAGCCAATGGGCCAAGGCCGTTGAATCCGGTCCGCCCGAAACCAGTGCCAACACGCGGTCTCCGGGCGCGATGAAACCCCCGGCCGCCTGCCGGAATTTTCTCCAAGTGGTGCCCCAAAAACGCCGGGGGAACTTAAAATTCTTCAATTTGTAGCCGCGGCCGAATTGGGGCCCCGGGACTTCAACGGCTTGCGATCTGGTTTCAACGCCTCCAATAACACTGTTTTTGCCTCCTTATAAATTCCCCGGGCGTTGGATTCTCTTGGGCCCGCGACATTTAAAATTCCGGGTTTCTCTTTTTTTAAAAACTGAACAACCTCCCCGGCCGCGGCCGGGGAACCCTGAACCGCCAAATCAACCAAACAAAACGGCTTTTTATGCTTCTTGCAAAGAATCCAAGTATAGTAGGTGCCGCCGCTTAATTTTTCCCGATAAAAAATAAGGGTGGCATGAGCCGCCAAAACATTAATCTCGGTTCTTAAAGCATAATCCGACGAAGAGATCTCGGATACAAGGTAACGTGACGGTATGGCCCCGTCTTCGGCCAGCCGGCCCTTGGGCACGAATCCGCCGTGCGGGATGCCCAGCTCGATTGCGGCATCCAGCGCCGCCCGGTCAACGCCCGTTTGTCCTCCAGAAATAATCTTCACTCATCCATTTTCCGATATTTGACCCGCCATGGCGAGAGCACGCAAAAAAAATAAACCCCCGCGCCAAAACGCGGGGGTTTATTAAGGTTGTTGATTTTGCAAAAACTAAACTCGGGTTCCCCTGCTAAGACGAACCAAGAGTTTTAGCGTTTGTTTGGCCAAAGTGCGGCTCCAACCAACGGCAGTATTGACCCCGTAGGTTAAGCCGGCTTGAAAATCCTGCCTAGGAAAACTCGTCGCTGCCCTAAGGGCATGCGACAGCTCTCCTGATACAGGATTCGCGATAAGTCCTCGAAACTTAATCTGCGGGATCTGTTCCGGGGTTGGCACGCTTCGACTCTCAACGGCTGATTCCAAAGCTGCCCCCAAGTTTAGAAGATTAAAGGATTTTAAGTTCGCAACATTACCCCTGAATCTCAAGGAGGCAACGCCTATCTTTGGTCCGCCTCCAAACTCCTGGGGAGCATTGGGAGAATAAATGGCAACATTGATGTCGGCCTTCTTGACCGATCCTTCAAACACTTTGCCAAGCTCCTCGGAATTCACAAGCTTTCCATCTACAACAAAGACCCCTTTGGTTCCCCCGTCGCTTGGATCCTGCTCGCCAATTCTTTGGATGATCTCGATCAACCGTTGGCCATCTTTCGCGGTGAACCCGCCGCCATATAGGCCTTTAGCGGCTTGCACTGAAGTCATCCCTGTTGTCAACAGCAAAGCTGTTAACGCTGTTGTAATTTTATTCATCGTACTCCTCCTGATTTTAAGTAGCCAAGAAGGCAAGAAGCTAAGAGGGCGCAAACGAGGTCTTCCCAACCACATGACCCAATGCCTCTTACGTAGGAAATACACTCTATCCCTAGGAATATCCAGGGTCTTTGAGGGAAGACCAAATCGGGACTTTAGACTAGTTCCCGGTGAAAAACATTATTTTTAGAAACCGGCAGCATTAAAATGAACAGTCATGCCTTCCCGCTCTCTTTTTCTTTCCTTGTTTCTCATTTGAGCAATCGTTGGCCCGTATCACGGCCCCGCGCG
>JACQJO010000049.1 GCA_016205025.1 Elusimicrobiota bacterium | reverse complement strand
GGAGTCGTTACCGAAGAACAGATCAGGGATTACATTGAGAATCATACAAAGGAAGATGATGAAAATTTTACGATTGGGAAGTCTTAAGCCGCCTTTAGGCGGCGACCCATCCTGTGCGCTTACAGCGCACAGTGGTTGAGTGACCGCGCCAATGGATTTTCCTAAAAGCATTCAAACCCGCCTTGAAGTTTCCAAAGACCTGATGCGGTTTTTATGGGTCAACAGGCTGTGGTGGATGATGCCCATGACGGGAATCCTGTTGCTATTGGGAGCTCTCCTGGTGCTTACCCAGGGCAGTCCGGCCGCGCCTTTCATCTACGCCCTGTTTTAACGATTATAAACCCGTGAGAGCCTTTGGTCAGTTAATCCGGCTTTTTTTAATACGTCTTGGCCACTATCAAGGCCGCTTACTGCTCGCCATGGTTTATTTTTTGGTGGTAGGTCCCACGGCGTGGGTGTTCCGTTTGTTTGCCAACCCCCTGCCTTTTGCGTACGCGCCACGTCATAAAACCGCCTGGAAAGCCCGCGATGGCGCGGCGTTATCCGCCCAGGATCTTAAAGAACCCTTTTAATTATGGCCAACATCCTGGGCATCTCCTGTTACTATCACGATGCGGCCGCCGCTCTGGTCAAAGACGGCGTGCTGGCCGCCGCTTCTCAAGAGGAACGTTTTACCAGGAAAAAGCATGACGCCTCGTTTCCGGTCAACGCCATCCGGTTCGTTCTGGAAGAAAGCGGCTTAAAGCCCGAGGATATTGATTGGGTGGTGTTTTACGAAAAGCCGTTCGTTAAGCTGGAACGCCTGTTAAAAACAATCCTGGCCACCCATCCTTTTTCGCACGAGCTGTTTAAGACTGTCGCCACCAACTGGCTTGGCGATAAGCTTTGGATCGTGGACACGATCCGCAAAGAGCTGGGCACTCCCAAGCACAAAATTTTATTTTCGGAACACCACATGAGCCACGCGGCCAGCGCTTTTTTTTGTTCTCATTTTGAGAAAGCGGCCGTTTTAACGATCGACGGTGTGGGGGAATGGACCACTGCGGCTATCGGTGTCGGCGAGGGCACAACGTTAAAGCTCTTAAAGGAAATCCGGTTTCCCGATTCGCTGGGTCTTTTTTATTCCGCCTTTACCGCTTACCTTGGGTTCGAGGTCAACGAGGGCGAATATAAAGTCATGGGCATGTCCGGCTATGGCCGGCCTAAATATGAACAGGAAGTGCGCCGCACCATCCGTTTGTTCGAAGACGGCTCCTTCGCACTTAATCCGGACTATTTTATTTTTCACCATTCCACCAAAAAGATGTATTCACCGCTGCTAGAAACCATGCTGGGACCGGCGCGCCGGCCGGGCTTGCCGTTTTTTACCGGCAGCACCCCCTACCCCTCTTACTTTGGTTCTAAGTCCGCCAATCATGAAGTTTTATGCAGTGATAACCAACGCTACGCCGATATTGCGGCCAGCGTCCAGAAAGTAACCGAAGAGGCTGTTCTAGGTTTGGCCAAAGAAGCGGCTAGAGTCACAGGTTGCGAATATCTATGCATGGCCGGCGGCGTGGCTTTAAACGGCTTGGCCAACTGGCGCGTCGCGTCGGAGGGGATTTTTAAGGATATTTACATTCAGCCCGCTGCCGGGGATTCCGGAGGCGCCATCGGCGCGGCTCTTTATGCTTACCATACGCTCGAACCAAACAGCCGCCGTTTTGTGATGGAGCATCCTTATTTAGGTAAAGGATACTCTGACGATGAAATTCAAAGCGTTTTAAAAAGCCGGTCCAGGGCGTTTGAGTATTTCCAAAACGAAGAGAGCCTTCTTTCCTGCGTGGCCGAGGCGTTGTCGCAAGGAAAGATCGTGGGTTGGCTGCACGGCAAAGCGGAATGGGGCCCTCGAGCCCTGGGAGGGCGTTCGATTTTGGCTGATCCCCGGCGCGGCGAAATGAAAGATACGGTTAATACCAAGGTTAAATTTCGCGAACCTTACCGGCCCTTTGCCCCCAGCGTCCTGGCCGAAGAAGCCGAAACTTTTTTTAATTTTTCCGGTTCAGGCGAGCGCCAGCCCGGCCGTTTTATGATGTATGTCGTGCCGGTTAAAGAAAACAAGCGCACCGTGATCCCGGCCGTTACCCATGTTGACGGCACCAGCCGCATCCAAGCGGTGCCGGATGGCGCCGGCCGCTACCGGCGTCTTTTGGAACGCTTTAGAAGCATGACCGGAGTTCCCATGCTTTTAAACACCTCTTTTAACCTTAAGGGAGAGCCCATCGTCAATTCTCCCGCGGATGCCCTGGCCACTTTTGATCGAAGCGGGCTGGATATGCTGGTCCTGGAAAATGCCGTTGTCCATTGTCAAAACAATTGAGCGCTCCGGCGCAGATCTTGAACATTATCTTGAGCTATTGCGCTGTCCTGCTTGCGCGGGCGCTCTGGACATTCGGACATATCGCCTGCTGTGCGCAAACTGCGGCCAAAACTACGACGTTAAAGACAATATCCCGCGTTTTTTAAGAATTTCCGGACCTCCGGGCTCCCTTGCCAGCGCTGTCACGCAAAAGATCAAGAATTTTTACGAAACCAATCCTTTTCCCGACTATGATTCCTTTGATAACGTGGGCAGCTTGATCGAAAAAGCCAAGGAGAGTATTTTTGCCAGGGTCTTAAACGAAGAACTGCCGGCGGGGATCAACATATTGGAAGCCGGCTGCGGAACGGGCCAGCTAAGCATTTTTCTTTCCTTGGCCAACCGGCGGGTGGTCGCGGCGGATTTGTCTTCCAGGTCACTTGAAATGGGCCAGGCATTTAAGGAAAAAAATTCTTTACGCAGACCTCTTTTCATCCAGATGGATTTATTTAATCCCTGTTTAAAGCCGGAAAGTTTTGATTTGGTCATTTCCAACGGCGTGCTCCACCACACGGCGGACCCGCGGCGGGCCTTTCGTTCCATCGCGCGGCTGGTGCGTCCGGGCGGGCATATCTTAGCGGGGCTCTATCATAAATACGGCAGGTTCGCGACCGATGTTCGCCGGTTTATTTTTAATATGACGCGAAACCGTTTTAAAGCGATCGATCCCATGCTGCGCCCGGGCAGATTGGGCGCGGCCAAGCAGGCGGCGTGGTTCGCGGATCAATATAAAAACCCGCAGGAATCCAAGCACACGATCGGCGAGGCGGCCGCGTGGCTTAATGAAAACGGTTTTGATTTTGTTTCCAGCATCCCCCGCTCCACTCCCGATGATTTTTCAAAGGGCCTTTCTCATCTTTTCCGGCCGCAGCCCCTGGGGGATGCCTGGCAGCGCTTTGCTGTTGAATTTTCGATGTTGTTTTGGCCGGGTGGGGAGGGCGGATTTTTTATCGTTATAGGAAAGAAGCGGTCCGCCTCTTAAGATTTCATGAACAACGGCTGGATTGTTAACCGGCGCTATGACAGCATTCTGTTTATCCTGTTTTGTTTTATCGGTCTTCTTTACGGCCTGACAACGAACCTGTTCCCCGGGGTATCATTTTTGGGGAATTCTTTGATTTATTTGACACTGGGATTGGGTCATTTCGGCGCCACCTGGCTGTTTTATCTAGATTCTGATCACCGGGCTTATTTTCACACCAAAAGGACATTATTTTTTTACATCCCCGGCATGCTGGTCGGTTTTTCCATTCTTCTGGCGTATTTAGGAAAGTTTGAGTGGATCCAAATCATCACCTATTGGTTCAGCGGTTTTCATGTGATGAAACAAAGTACCGGCTTGGCGAACCTTTATCGTTTCCGGGCAGGGATCAGCTCCCGCTGGGACCGCTTGATCGATGAGGCGGCTATTTTGGGCGTTTCAACTTACTGTTTGTTTAAGAGATGCCAAATCCGCACCGATTTTGGTTACGAATATATTTTTCAGACGCCTCTGGCGGGACTGGTGATCCGCGCGGCCGAGGCGGCTTTATTGGCGTGTCTCATTTTATGGGCCGCAAAATCTTTCGGGCGTTTTAAGAGCCATGGCGCCGGGGCTTTGCCCTTGTTTTTGATTAATTCCGCTTCCTTGGCGCTTTTTCTTCCTTTCGTGTATGTGAATAATTTTGTGGATGCTTTTATGGCGAGCTTGATGGGCCATTACGCCCAATACCTGGGTTTGACTTGGCTTATCCAGCATCAGAAGTACCGGTCAACGCTGGGAACGCGCGGCCAGTCTTCTCCAATCTTGGCCTTCCTATCCCAGAATGTTTCAGCTATGGCGATGGTTCTATTGGGTTACGGCGTTTTTGTTACCGCATGCTCCGTCTATTCGCCGCTTTTCCCCGCGATCGGTTTAACCTGGGCGCATTTTTTTGTGGACCGGTATCTTTTCCGGTTCCGGGATCCCTATATCCGCGCGGCCATTTTGCCTTATCTCAAGGGTGAAGCCGCTGCATTAAAAGGCAAGCCGACGGCGCCCATTGCTATTTAACGTAAGGGGCCAGCGTTTCGGCCGTGGCGTCATGGGCGGCGGGACGCAGATGGAAAAATATTTTGGGCTTGGGGAAGAATTCCAAGTAGTCATTCCGGCTGGAAAAGATTTCGGGAAGATCGATAGTTGGAATTTTAAGCGTTGCCGTCAAGCTCTTGATCTGGGTTCTGACCGTTTTTCCCGACATCCAGGAACCCGGCCTTTGGGGAAGGTAGATAAAAATCAATTGAATGCCGTTATCATCGCATAGCTTTTTGGCTTGACGCAAGGCATCGCCAAGCAGGTTCGCTCCTCTTTGGTTCCTAGCATGCCCAGCGGTCAGCGCCAGGCGTTTTCTGATCTGATATATCGTAACATAGGGCTTCAGGAGGCTGGTAATGGATCTTACCCCAGTGTTTGCCTGCTGATGTCGGTCCTCTTCTTCGTCAATGCGTTTTTCGAGGAAATTTTTCCAAACCTGATTGATTTCTTTTTGTCGGTGGATCAAATTTTGCGTGAACCCATCTTGGAGATATTTTGTTAGGAAGGGATCTTCGTTCTCTACGACCGCGTCGTCAAGGTCATTCCAAGGAGTGAATAGCCAAAAGATGATCGTTGGCTTTAAAGGCAAGGCGTATTCTTTCATGATAGCCAGTTCGCGAAGGGGGCCGCCGCCCGCCGATCCCAAGGAGATGGCGCGTAATCCTCTTTCGCGCAGTCGCGAAGCAATATCTTGCCCTTTTTGAACGCATTGGCCTTCCGCTATCGAATCGCCCATTAGGATCGCGGTTTTGTCATTTGGATTTTTTTTAGGGCCCACAACCCAATCCTCATTTTGAAATCCGTAGCGGTCGGTCGTGAAGACCGACCATTGGCCTAGCTCGTTGCATTGAACGTAGGTGGCTTTTGATATGAAGCCAAGCGGGACCAGTGAGCGGCCGTTTGTTTTTTGGTCGTTGGTCAGATGAGCCAAAAAATGATGGGGATAGGCCGCGGGATAAACCCATTGGCCGGCAGCTCGCATGTCTTTGACCACTTGCAGCTTGGTTCGCCGGTCCAGAGGGACCCCGGTATGTCTGGTTTCAAGCTCTAATCCTTCCATCCAGCTTATGCGGTAATCCCTATTTTGAATTTCAGAGGCGATTTCTAGAGCTGCATTACAGAAAAATAGGGTACCCAAAGAGGACAGCAGCAACAATCCAATTTTTTTCTTTAACATATCTTTTGCGGCAAAAGCCATGTTGGGCAATATTTTAGATTAATAAGGCTTCGCTGACCGGGAGCGGGGGGATAAGGCAAATCTGGTAAAATTCGATTTGAGTATTACTGCTGGGAAATATTGCTAAGCACATGAAGCGATTGTTCGACATCTTTGGCGCGGCAGCCGGATTAATTTTAACAGCTCCGATTTTTTTATCGCTTGGGTTATGGATGTTGATCAAAGAGGGCCGGCCCCTTTTTTATCGCGGTTTAAGAAGCGGGCTGGGCGGCAAATCCTTTCGAATTTTTAAGTTCCGCACCATGGTGGTTAATGCGGACAAAATCGGCGGCCCCTCCACTTCCGATGACGATCCCCGGTTGACCACGACCGGCCTTTTTTTGAGGAAATATAAGCTTGATGAACTGCCCCAGTTGTTTAATGTACTGACGGGCGACATGAGTTTTGTCGGGCCGCGTCCGGAGGTGCCGGAGGAAACTGCTCTCTACAACGAAGAAGAGAAGTTTCTGCTTAGCGTCCGGCCGGGAATTACCGATTACGCTTCCATGAAATTTCACAATGAGGGCGAGATTTTAAAGGGAAGCAAAGACCCTCACGAGGCTTATCGGCGGCTGATACGTCCTGAAAAAATCAGGCTGGGCTTGGATTATGTTAAGAACAGGTCTCTGAAAACTGATTTTAAGATTCTGGCCGCAACACTGGCCACGTTGGTTGATTCGCGGTTGATTTCAAGGAGGATCGATGACTCAAGCGGCAACTCTTGTTAAAAGCCGATTGGAGGGCGGCCAATACCGCGTTCGTTTTGTTAACCCGCAGGAGCATTACCGGCGGTTAAAAGCCGAAATTGATGGCGCTATTTTTGATTGTTTGGAAAACGGCGATCTGATTCATCGCAAGCAGCTTTTTGATTTTGAGAAGAATTTAGCCGCTTACGCAGGAACCAAGTATGCCGTGGGCGTTAATAGCGGATACCATGCCCTGCTTTTCTCTTTGATCGCCAAGAATATCGGTCCCGGCGACGAGGTAATCACGGTTGGCCATACTTTTGCGGCCACGGTGTCGGCCATTGTTCATTGCGGAGCCGTGCCTATTTTGGTGGACGTGGCCAAGGATTTCAATATGGATCCGGAAAAGCTTGAAGCGGCGATCACTTCGAAAACTAAGGCGGTCATCCCGGTTCATTTAAATGGCCGCGTTTGCCCGATGGATGAGATCATGCGCCTTGCCCAAAAGCATAACTTAGCGGTCGTCGAAGACGCGGCTCAAGCCCTGGGCGCCATATTTCAGGGGACCATGGGCGGAGCTTTCGGCGACGCGGGTTGCTTTAGTTTTTATCCCTTTAAAGCGTTGGGCGGTTTTGGCGATGGCGGAGCCGTGACGACCAATGATCCGGATGTGGCCCGCATTGTGACGCTGTTGCGCTACAACGGCGAGGACCGCGACACGGGTGAATTTTATTATCACGGTCAAACCGCTCTGCTGGACAATGTGCAGGCGGCTGTTTTGGACGTGAAATTGCGCCATTTTCCATTTTGGGTCGCTCACCGCAGGCGCTTGGCCCGTCTCTACCAAGAAGACCTGGCTGATGTCAAAGAAGTGGCGTTGCCGCATTTTTTAGGCCAGGAGCATCAGGATAGCTATCAAAACTATGTTATTCGAACCGAACGCCGGGATGATTTGCGCAGCCACCTAAAAGACAGCGGGATTGAAACCCTGGTCAGTTGGCCCACGCCCATGTGGCACCACAAGGGGCTTAATTTAGGACCGTGGAATCTGCCTGAAACCGAAAGCATCTGCCGCGAAGCGCTGTCGTTGCCCATGAATGCCGAAGTCACCGAGGAAGATGTCGGGATCATTGCGCGAGCTGTTCGTGACTTCTTTAATTAATCCGCCGGCCCCTTCCCTGTCCAGCCGCTTAAGCAGTCTGGTCATTCAGTCTGAAATTCGCGCCATGACGATTGAGTGCGAAAAAGCGGGTGGAATTAATTTGGCTCAAGGGGTTTGCGATACCGAGGTTCCGCTGGCCATCCGCCGCGCGGCGGCCCAAGCCATGGATGAAGGGGTTAATAGCTACACCCGTTATGACGGATTAGCCGAGCTAAGACAAGCGATCGCTGACAAGCTGGCACGGGACAATGGCCTGTCGGTTAATCCTGATTCCGAGATCGTGGTCAGCGCCGGCTCAACAGGAGCTTTTTATTGCGCCTGTTTGGCTTTGCTTAATCCCGGTGATGAGGTAATTTTGTTTGAGCCCTATTATGGGTATCACTTAAATACCCTGGCGGCTGTTGACGCGGTTTGTTCTTTTGTGTCGCTTGAACCCCCGAATTGGGATTTTCGTCCGGCAGATTTGGAAGCTGCCGTAACCCCTAAGACCAAAGCGATCATGGTTTGCACGCCGGCCAACCCTTCGGGCAAAGTTTTCAGCCGTCTGGAATTAGAACAGATAGCCGAAATCGCTATCAAGCACAACCTTATTATTTTTACCGATGAGATTTATGAGTATTTTGTTTACGATGGCGCCCGTCACATCAGTCCCGCCACCTTGGCCCAGGTTCGCGACCGGACAGTCACGATATCGGGCTTTTCCAAGACATTCAGCATCACGGGTTGGAGAATCGGGTACTCGGTTTGCCGCAGTGACTGGGCCAAAACAATCGGTTATTTGAATGATTTAGTTTATGTCTGCGCCCCGGCTCCCCTGCAGAGGGGGGTGGCCCAAGGTTTGAGCGAGCTCCCGGAGCAATATTACCGCGATATCCGGCAGGAATACGCGCTTAAACGCGCGCAGATCTGCGAAGCGCTCAATCGTGCCGGTTTCGACCCATGCGTTCCGAACGGCTCTTATTATGTCTTAGCCGACGCCTCGCGCCTTCCTGGCGCAACCGGCAAAGAAAAGGCTATGTATCTGTTGTCAAAAACTGGAGTCGCGGCTGTTCCCGGAGAGGCTTTCTTTGACGGTCCCAATAAGGATCGATTTTTGCGGTTTTGTTTTGCCAAATCCGCCGGTGATTTAGCCCAAGCCTGCGAGCGATTGTCTAGGTTTAATTGACATGACCAACGATTTTACGGGTGTCACCGAAGCTCCCGGAATCAATGTTTCCAACGAAGCACTGCGCATGGTTTATCATCGCTATCAGACCTCCGGTCTTTATTGCCAGGGCAAGGACGTGCTGGAGGTGGCCTGCGGCGCGGGCATGGGATTGGGTTATTTGGCCCGCAAAGCCAAGTCTTTAGTTGGCGCTGATTACACTGATTATTTAATTAAACAGGCGCGCGGCCATTACGCGGGCCGGCTTCCTTTGCTAAGGTTAGACGCCGCGTTATTGCCGTTTAAAGAGGGCGCCTTTGACGTTGTCGTTTGTTGCGAAGCGATCTATTATTTTCCTAACGCCGCCCGGTTTCTCGAGGAATGCCGACGCGTTTTGCGTCCCGGCGGAGCGGTCTTGATTTCGACAGTCAATCGAGAGTGGTCTGCTTTTAACCCCAGCTCGTTGAGCACAAAGTATTACTCATCGGCAGAGCTCAAGGTTTTGTTGCAAGACAACGGTTTTCGCGCTGAAATTTACGGCGCGTTCCCCACGCAAAATTCTTCACGTAAGGATGCCGCTGTTTCTTTGATCAAACGGGCGGCGGTTTCCTTGGGCGTCATACCTAAAACCATGAAGGGGAAAGAATGGTTGAAGCGATTCTTTTTGGGCAAACTAACGATGCTGCCTGCCGAGTTAAACGGCGGTGAGCCGGCGTATGTTAAACCAATTTTTTTGGACGCATCCGCGCCCATTGGGAGCTATAAAATTATTTATGCTGTGGGTTGGCACTAAATATGTTGGCCCGTTTTCGTCAAATCAACCGGCGTTTAGATGGCCGGTTTTTCCATGATGGTTTGTATTACCAAAGATACAAGGATTTCATCGCGGAAAAACTGCCGCATTGCCGGACGGTTCTTAATTTAGGCGCCGGCAGCGGCTTGGTTTTGTACGGATCGGCCATTTTCGCGAACCAGGATATTAACGGCCGCTTAGTGGTCGCGCTTGATTTGGAGCTTGAGCGCCTGAAAGTCAACCCGCATCCCCTTAAGATGACGGCTAATGCCGAACGCCTGCCCTTCCGCTCTCACAGCGTTGACCTAATTATTTCCGATCATGTTTTTGAGCATCTGGATAATCCCGGCGCCATATTAAGGGAAGCGTGCCGGGCGCTTAAACCCGGGGGTTCCCTGATTTTCGCCACTCCAAACAAATATTATTACGCCTGCCTGATCGCGGCCGTCACTCCGATGTCTTTTCATAAATGGGTGGCGGGCCTTTTGGGCAATCCGGCCATCGAAATGGATCTTTATCCCACTACTTATAAAATCAACTCAATCCGTGATATCACCCGCCTCTGCGAGGAGTCGGGATTTAAGATTGATAAAATATTGACCACCATGGAAGCTCCCGGATACACCAGATTTCTGCCGCCGCCCATTCATTTTTTGTTTATTCTTTTCCATAAATTGGTTCAAAGTGTGCCTTTTTTAAAACCTCTCCATTCCAACATAGTGGGGGTAATAACAAAATCATGACTTTGATCAAACTTCCCGGAAGATCGAATGTTCATTTGACTTGGGAAATGTTTGAGCGCATCGTGGCGGACGCCATGATGGTCAATCTCTCCGTTGCCACCGCCTTTGTCGCCCGTTTTTTGGCTTTATTTTGGCTTCGCTGGATTGATGATCCAAGGGTCAGCATGGTGTTTTTGGCGAGCGTTTTCAGCAATTCATTTTTTGGGTATCTTAAAGGCGCCGCCCTTCTTGTGCCTTTAAGCATTTCATGTTTTTACTTAAGCGGGTTTTACACGCATGGGAAAGCCTACCGCGGACGCCACCGGTTTTTAGTCATCGCGGGCGCCGTGAGCGCGGTTTATTTGATCTTTGGCGCGGCCGCATTTTTATTTTCCGGTCCTAAGTATTGGTTTGCGCCCAGCGTCTGGCTGGCGAGTTGGATTTTAACCGCGGCCTTGGTATCGGGTTTAAGAGTTTGGGCCAGGCTCTGGCAAGCCACTGTTTGGGCGGAAGCAAAGTTTCGCGGCAAGCCGAAGACCAGGACCATTCGCAATGTTTTGGTGATCGGAGGCGCCGGTTATATCGGCTCCACTTTAACCCGCAAGCTTTTAAGGAAAGGCTACCACGTGACGGTTTTGGATGCCTTGGTATACGGCGATGACGGCCTGCAAGAGCTCTATGGCCGCCCGGGCTTTGAGTTTATTAAAGGCGATTTGCGCAATATTGAAACCGTTGTGCATGCCTTGCAGCATACCGATGCCGTTGTTCAGCTGGGCGCTCTGGTAGGCGACCCGGCGTGCGCTTTAAATGAGAAGTTGACCACCGAAATCAACCTGTTGGCCACCCGGTTGATTGCCGAAACAGCCCGAGGCTGCGGCGTACAGCGCTTTGTTTTTGCTTCAACCTGCAGTGTTTATGGCGCGGCTGACGAGATGTTAAGTGAAAAATCAGCCACCAACCCCTTATCGCTTTACGCTAAAACAAAACTAGAATCAGAAAGAGTTTTGATGGATTTGAGCAGCGACAATTTTTCTCCCACGGTTTTGCGTTTTGCCACCATTTATGGGTTATCCCCGCGTCCGCGTTTTGACCTGGTCATTAATTTATTGACCGCGCGCGCGGTTCGTGAAAAGAACATCTCCATTATGGGAGGCTCCCAATGGCGTCCCTTTATTCATGTTAAAGACGCGGCCAGGGCTCTTATCGCTTGCTTAGAGGCTCCTGTTGATAAAGTGAGGGGTGAGATTTTTAATGCCGGTTCCGACGAACAAAATTATCGTATTGATCAGATAGGCGAATTAATTAAAAAGCTTATCCCCGGAACCGAGGTTATTAATCGCGGTGATGACGTTGATAAAAGGAATTACCGCGTTTCTTTTGCCAAGATTCGCCAGGCGTTGAATTTTTTTCCTCTACATGAACCGGCGGAGGGCATTTTACAGATCAAAGCCGCCGTTGAAAATGGATTGATCGCAGACTATAAAGATGTCCGCTACAATAATTACTTAACCCTTTCGGATGAATCCGTTTCCCTTCCGATTAAAAACAACAGCACCATTATTACGCCCCTGTATCAGCTCGTAGGCAATAGCTAGCCCCGCTTTAGGGCTTTAGCGAACGAGAGGATATTTAATTGACCGCTATTTTTGGCGTTGGTCTTTCCCGTGGGGAGATGGGCATGCGGGGTTCCGTTGCCAGGGAATGTCGGGAAGACCGGTAAAACAGGGCAAGAGCTGCCAGGAAGAGTCCCGCCAGCGCTCCCAGGAAAATGGGCATTTTGGATCGAGGGACGGGCCGCGGCGCGGTCGGGGGGCTGAAATGACGCAGATTAGATGGCGATACCGCGCTCACGAAACGGTTTTCACCCAGCCTGCCATAAAGAACCTCGTACTCTTTTTGAGCCATTTCAAGATCGCGTTCCATCGATTCTAATTTAACGGTCTGCTCGCTGACCCAGCGTTGCAGTAAACTTATCTCCTGGCGCGCTTGTTTGGATAAAACCAGCAATTTTGCTCTTCTGGGCTCAAGGGTTTTGGTCAGGATTTCCTGTTCATTGATTTCGCGTTCAAGCTGTGCGTGAACGGATTCTTTTTTGTCTTCCTTGGGCCCCGCCGGCCGGTATTTTTTTATTTGTTCTTTTAAGACAGGCAAAGCGATTTGGGCATTGCTGATCAAGCTTTCCATTTTTTCAAGTTCCGCCGTGTATTCAAATAGGCTGGAGTTTTTTATTTCCAACTCTTTTTGTTTCATTTCCAGCTCCGGCTTAATGGTTTCGACTTGAGTTTTTAGGTTATTGGTGGTTTGTTTATTGTTTTGGTATTGGTTTAAAACGGTGGAATAACCAGCCTGGTACGTCTCGGAAGCCAGTCCATGGATGTATTCAATCGTGGCCTGTTCCCAGATGGTTGCGGCATTGGGAACGATATTTTTATCAAGGGACCTGGCTTCAAACGCCAAGAAATTGGTTGAGGGCAGATTTTTAATGGAGAACCCGACCGCATCCGGGTCAATCCCCTTGTTTTTTAGCTTTGTTTTGGTGAGCTCCATGACCCCTTGACTGCGGGCGATGATGAGGTAAGGCTCAACCTCCTGCTGGCTGGCCAGGGCTTTGCGTTTTTCGGGCTCGGACTCCAAAGGATCCATGATTTTGGTCAAAGGCGCCGGGTTAAATTCGGACAGAGTAAAGCTTGAGAAGAAAACCGGTTTGGATTGGCTGCGCAGATACCCTATCGAGCCTCCGATAGCGATTCCCACGAGAGCGACGGGCAAATATTTAATGCCGATACGTAAAAGTTTGGATAGGTCAATAAATTCGTCACCATAAAAAGAGCCGGGGTAGTCATTGTTCATAAGCGTTCTCCTTTAATGTTTTGATTTATATCCGCAGGTTTTGATTATACTTTATGTCAGGAGTTGACGCGGTCCGCGGCCGCTTGGCTAACCGCGCGAAGCTTTTTGTATTGGCCGCGCAACAAGCGGCTCAAAAGCTTGGTGGTGATGAGAATGGCTGGGTTGCTGAAACGGCTGGCTTGCGGGTATTTGGAGAAAAAAACTAGGGCACTTTTAGCATGGTGATAATCCATAAATGTGGCTGTTGTTTTAGCCAGGCCCCCTTCTTTATGCCGGATCACGGCTTTTGGGCTCCAGGCAAGGCGCCATCCGGCGCCGCGGGCGCGAAAAGACCAGTCGGTGTCCTCCCAGTAAAGAAAGAATCGTTCATCTAAAAGACCGATATCGCGGATCATGGCCGTTTTGGCTAGGATGCAGGCGCCGTTGATGTAGTCCAGGGGAGATAGTAGATAGTAGATAGTAGATAGTAGATTATCAGGAGCAGATGATTTTTTTGGGGGCAGGGCAAATCGGCTGGTGCCGAGCCAGCGGTTGATGTAGCCGCCGGCCAGGCATTGGATTTTGTCGGGTTGGTCATAATAATAAGTGGTGGCGCCCACCATGCCGGTTTTGGGATCGGACTCGGCGGTTTCGATGAGGAATTTGAGGCAGTTGGAATCAACAATGGTGTCATTGTTTAGTATCCAGACATAGTCCGCGCCGTTATCCAGGGCCTGGCGGATGCCGGCGTTGTTGCCGGCCGCGTAACCGCGGTTGGAGCCGGATTGGATTAAAGAAAAGGGGTGAGGGGTGAGGGGTGAGGGGTGAGGGGTTATCCAACCTTGGATTTGTGCCCAGGAATCATCGGTTGATTTGTTGTCCACGACGATAATCTCAAAGTTGGGGTAGTTCACTTTAATGAGAGAATTTAGGCACTCAATCGTGTCTTTTGCGCCATTGTAGTTAAGGACGATGACGGCAACTCGAGGTTTCATGCGGGTATTATACACTCGTAATCAGTAGAATCTTTGAAAAGGTTTAGCGCAGGGGAGTCACCCTTGCCCCCAGACCCGAGAACCAGTCCCGACGGTTCTCCCCGCCTTCGGCGGGGCCCCTCTCCACTACTGGGTTCAAGGGTGACTCCCCCGCGCTAAACCGTTACGAATCTTTTGCAATGGGTTTTTATCTTCACAACGCTTATCTGGCTTTAAACCTTTTTGTGTTCCGGTTGGCTAAGTTTTTTGTTCAGGTGATCGGGGCCAGACTTCTGGCCGCGGCGGCTTTCGGGCAGTTTTCTTACATCTACTCCTTAATTGACATCTGGAACCATGTGTTTGGCGCGGGCTTGGACGTCATTGGCGCCAGGATGTATCAGACCAGCCCGCGCTGGCCTGTTCTTTGGCGCCAGACGATCGCGCTCAAGTTTTTGCTGGCTTTGGCCGGCGTCGCGGCCGGGTTTTTTGTTTTGGATTGGCCCTATGCCGTTTTATTCGGCCTTTGGCATCTCTTCTTTATGCAGGGAAAACTGGCTTACAGTTTTTTAAACACCCTTCTTTATCCCAAGGGCCTAGTGATCGGGGGTTTCCTGGCGGAAGTGACTCTTTTGTTTTCGGCTTATTTGGGACTCCGGTTTTGGGGTTTGCCCGGATTTCTGTTCGCCTTCGCGGCGGAGCGCGCGGTGGAGGCCACGGTGTTCTGGCTGATTTTGAGAAAAAGAGAGCCGGAGCTGGCCGCGGGGCAAAATCTACTTGAAGTCAAGGAAGTTTTGCGCGATCATCTGATTCCCGCCTGGCCTGTCTGGGCGGCCCAGCTTTTGGGAGTTCTGGTGTCCCGATTCGACACCGTCTTGATCGCCCATCTGCTTGATTTTGCGAAAACGGGCCTCTATGGGGTGGCGCAGCGGTGCGTTGAGGCGCCTCTGTTCGTTTTTGCGGCCGCGGCGGACAGTTCCCTGGCCTACTTTATCCGGCATCCCAGCGAACGTTCCTTGAGATACCGCCAGAGCATGAAGATGACCATCCTGTTGGCCGCTGGATTTTCCGTTTTTTTGGTCGGGTTTGGGTTGTGGGGGGTGCCCTTCGTGTTTGGAACAAAGTATCAGGCGGCTGACTTTTTGATCGCGGCTTACGCCTGGGTTCTGATCCCGCGGGCGGTTAATATGGTTTCAACCAGCCGTCTTTTATCGGAGCATCAGGAGAAGCTTATTTTGGCCAGTTCATTGGCCGGCCTTAGCTTTAGCGTTGTCGCGAACGTCGCTTTTATTCCCGTCTGGGGCTTGGCCGCGGCGGCCATGACAGCCGTGGCTTCGGAGTCGTTGATCATGATGATGCGCGCCTGGTTTATCAAAGAAGGCCGTTGCAAGGCTATGGCCGCGAGCGTCGTGGTCTTGGCCGCCTCTTATTATTGGGCTAGCCGGTTATAGGCCGCCTCAATTTGAGAAACCGTTTCTTTAAGGGAAAAGTACCGGTGGGCTCTTTTGAGAGCGTTTTGCCCTAGCCTTTTTCGCAGTTCTTCGTTTTTAAATAATTTTTCAACAGCTTGAGCCAGAGCCGAAGGGTCAGCGGGACGAACGGTCAAGCCGGTTTCACCGTCCAGGCTGACCTCGGGAACGCCGGTGGCCAGCCACGTGTTGATGACGGGTTTTCCGGATGCCATGGCCTCGATTTGGACCAACCCGAAAGCCTCATTGTTGGTGACGGAAGACAAAACAAAGAGATCGCAGGCATGGTAATAGGCGACGAGATCGGCTCCGCTCAAACCGTTTAAAAAAAGAACCCGTTTGGTTAACCCCAGGCCGGCCGCCTGCCCCTTGAGGGATTCTTGCATGGCTCCGTCTCCGATGACGATCAGTTTGATTTGAGCGGGTAATAGCGTTATGGCTTTAATTAAATGCTCCAAGCCTTTATAGGGGATTAGGCGGCCGACAAAAAGAAGCAGAAATTTATATTCGTTTTCCTCCAGGATGCGCTCGCTTGCTCGCTTGACCGGCGGCGTCAGGATAAAGTTTTCTACCCGGATTCCCATGGGGATGACCCTGCATTTTGATTTCCAAGATTTCAGCGCCCGCGAGGATTCCAGAAGATTTTTTGAACTGACCAAAATCGTGCCGGCTTTTTTCAAAAACCATCGGGTCCATGGCCGAAGGAGAGCATCCGCTATTTTTTGGCGGACAACGTCGCTGTGCCAGGTGAGGATTAGGCGGGGATGGTAGGTAGTAGGTAGTAGGTAGTAGGTAGGCCAATAAGAAAGGACGGCCAGGGGAAAGGGGAGGTGGAAATGGATGATGTCGGCTTCGCGGGCGAGCTTAGAGAGCCAAAAGGGGAAAGTGAGGCTGACCGGCATGGACCAGCAGATGCCCAAAGAGGGGGCTTTGTAGACGGGAATGTTGCTAATAATTAATGGGTGAGGGGTGAGGGGTGAGGGGTGAGTAAAAGAATTTTTTTCTTTATTTTCTGACCCCTGACCCCTGACCTCGGACCCCTTTTGCCTGGGCTCCTCGCAGCACAGGACTTTCACGTCGTAGCCTTTTTCTTTCAGATTCTCGGCCAAATCTTGGACGTGGCGCTCGACGCCGCCGATCCAGGGGTGGTAGAGCTTGGTGACCAAAAGAACGCGGGGGCGGCTCATTTAAGAAACGCTTAAAACCCTTCGATTTTTGGTTGAGCCGGTTTTAAATTTAACGGTGATGGCCGGGTATGATTTTTTCCAGTTTTTCGCCAGCCGTTCGGCCCATTCGATGGTGACGAGATTGCTGGGATTGTCCAGGTATTCCGAGAGCCCCAGGTTTTCAAGATCGCTTATTTTATTGAGACGGTAAAGATCGCAATGAATGAGAGTTTTTGAGCGGCAGGGGTATTCTTGAATCAGGACAAAACTGGGGCTTTTAACCGGGCGTTTGATTTTTAACGCTTTAGCTAAACCTCGGACAAAAACCGTCTTTCCGCTGCCCAGGTTTCCCGACAAAAGCAAAAGCTGAATACAATTTCTTTTACAGATTCTCAAAATTTCTTTGGCAATTTTGATTGTTTCTGCTTCAGAATTCGAAACAAATTTTTTCAGTTGCATCGTTCCTAATTTTTTTAAAATTCTATCTACTATCTACTATCTACTATCTACTATCTACTATCTACTATCTACTATCTACTATCTCCTTCTTTAATTCCCCAACATCTCCAGAGCCGCTTCGGCCGCCTCGTTGACGGTCAGCTCTTCCATGCAGGCGTGGGTTTTGGTCCAGCAGATGAATTCCCGGTCTCGCCATCGGGACTGGTCGTAAATAGTTTGCGGAGTGTAGCAGGGAGCGCAGGAAACCTGCTTCCAAAGATAGCGCTGCCGTTCTCCCGATGGGGCGACCAGGCGCGGGTCCGACGGTCCAAATAGCGTCAAAGTGGGCGTCCCCAGCGCCGCGGCGAGATATAGGGGGCCCGAGTCCCCTCCGATAACCAGCCGGCATTTTTTTAACAGCGCGAAAAGTTGAGCCAGGTTGGTTTGTTCGGCCAGGTTGAAGACGTCTTTGGAGTTTTCCGTCTTGAGTTTTATAAAACCTGCCAGCTGGGATTCCGGCGCGGCGCCCAAAATCAGGACTTGGTATTTAGCGGTATCGCCCAGCCGCCGGGCGAGCTCGGCGAATTTTTCTTTTGGCCAGCGCTTAATTTTCATGGAAGTGAGCGGGTTGTCGCCTCCTCCCGGCAGAAGGGCGACCAGGGGTTTATTCCAAGAGAATTTTTTTTGCTCGCTCCAATGCCGGAACGTCTCTTCGTCTTTGGGCGTGACCGCGAGCTCAAAATGTTTTCCTTGGGCCGCGGCGCCCAAGCTTTCCGCGACGGCCAAATACCGGTCAACTTCCGGCTGGCTGGGTTGAAACGGCCGGCGGTGGGTCAGCAGAAACGGCCAGGGGGCCGCAAACCCGGCCCGAACCGGAATGCGCGCTAAGAAAACCAAGAGACCGAAAATGGCGGAGCGGTGGCCCAGGAATGCGATGTCGTATCGCTCCTTGGACAACTGCCGCAGAATTCGAAAAAAAGATAGGAATTTTTTGATCCAGGAGCCGCTCTGCGTCGGTTCATCCCATGAAATAACCCGAGTGACGCCGGGCACGCGCCAAGCGGTTTCCCAAACCCATTGGGAGCATAAAAAATGGATTTCAGCTTGATCGAATCGGCGTCTTAAGGCGCGGATGGCAGGGGTCATCTGGACGATGTCGCCCATACAACAGAGCTTAACCACCAAGACGCGTTTGACGCAGTCAGGGTAAGGGTTTAGCGCAGGGGAGTCACCCTTGCCCCCAGACCCGAGAACCAGTCCCGTCGGTTCTCCCCGCGTGCTCGCGGGGCCCCTCGGAGCAGCGCCTCCGGCGCCCCAGGTGCCGCGAGCTCTGCGAACGGCCTCCGCTACTGGGTTCAAGGGTGACTCCCCTGCGCTAAACCCTTTCGAGTCAAGCGGTTTATTTAAGGACGATTGAGGCGACAAAGAGGTATGTGGCGACACTGATTAAGTCGGTCATGGTGGTGACCAGTGGTCCGGTGGCGGTGGCCGGATCGATTTTTAAACGATGAAAAATAAAAGGTTCCACGGCTCCCAGAATCGCGGCGGTGGCCATGGAGGTCATCATGCCGGCCGCGACCGTTAAGGGAAAAAGATGCCCAAAGCGGTCTCCGTAGAGAGCAAAGGACAAGGTTCCGGCCAGGATGGCGTAAACCAGGCCGAGGGTTCCTCCCACCGCGAACTCTCTTTTTAACGACCGACCAAAGTCCGAGCTTTTCCATTCCCCGGTGGCCAGAGCCCGCACCGCGATCGTGGAGGATTGCGTTCCAATATTGCCGCCCATGGCCGCGATGAAGGGCATGAAGCTGGCCAAAGCGATGAACCGGGTCAGTGTCCCTTCAAACGATTTGATGATATGAGATACCAGGAATTGGCCGGCGCAGGTGATGACCAGCCAAGGCATGCGCAGGAACACGACGTTGCGAATTCGCATTTTGGTGATTTCAGCGGCCTCGGTTCCGGCCATCTTAGCGATGTCTTCGGTGGCTTCTTGATGAAGCACGTTTAAGACGTCGTCGATCACCACGGTGCCGATGAGTTTGTTGTCTTGGTTGACGACCGGCACGCTGGCCAGATCGTATTTGGAGAAAAGCATCGCCACCTCTTCTTGATCCATTTCAGGATGGACTTTGAGAAGTCCGGCGGGCCACATAATCTCGGCCACGCGGCTGTCCGGCGGTGCCGCGATCAAGGTTCTTAGCGACAGAATTCCCAGAAGCCTGTTCTCTGTGGTCACATAGAGAGCGTAGAGTTCACCCACATTTTTTAGGCGCGCCGTGGCCTGCAGGCGTTCCAGGGCCATTTTGGCTTTCCAGGTTGGATCCACGCAGAAAAATTCGTGGCGCATCAGCGCTCCGGCCGATCCCGCCGGATAGTATTGAGTTTGCGGTAGATGGGAAAACAATCTTTTTTTGTGGGCCTGGGCTTGAAGCTGTCTAAAAAAGCGCTCCCCCCTCGATCCGAACAGCCTTAACTGTTCTTCAAGAGCGATGGCGCTGATCCATTTGGCCAGATTCGGTTCGCGCGTGTTTGCCAAAAGAAATTCCTGCTCTTTTTCTTCCAGTTCCTCAAAAATTTGCAGAGCGGCGTTGGATGTCAAGAGTCTGAAAATGATAATTTTTTCTTCCTCGCCGAATTCGGGCCAGCCTTCGGCCAGCTCAATGGGCGGTATTTCGATCAAGATTTTTTTTAGAGTCCAGAAATCTTTAGCCCGCAGGTAGCTTTTAATTTCAGGCACGAACAAGGTGTAGAGCTTTAGGTCGCCGGGCATGAAAAAATTTTACTCTTTTTCAATAATATAAGGATGAAAAGCCTGGAGGCCTTTCGCTTGACCCAAGATTTTACCATCCCAAATTTTTATCAGGGCGGTTTTGATGATTTTTCCGAGTTTTTAGTTGGTTTCGTTGGCGCCCACCGTCCGGCTTGCCACGTTTCGCTAAACGCCAGCGCCCTTTATTGGGCTTCGCGCAATGAAAATTTTAAGAAAGCGCTGACCAGGGCGGACTTGGTGACAGCGGACGGGGCTTCTATTGTAATGGCCAGGCGGCTTTTGGGATTTCCCACCAGGAGCCAATTGCCCGGAGTCGATCTTATGGATTTGGCGCTTCGTTTGGCCGGCCCGCAAGGATGGGGCGTTACATTGGTTGGGGCCAGGAGCCGCGTTTTGGAGATTCTTAAAAAACGCTGCCAAGACCTTTATTCAAACCTGTCTTGTTCGATCGAATTGTGGCGCCAGGGGCAGGGTTTTGTTTCGGATTTGGCCGGCCGGATGCGCTCCAGGGGGGATCGGCTGCTTTTTGTTTCTCTGCCCCGCCCTTCGCAGGATATTTGGCTTGATCAAAATAAAGAGATTTTAGGATTGCCTTTTATGATGGGCGTGGGGGGAAGTTTTGAGGTTTTGGCGGGCGAGGCGAATCGAGCGCCCCGCTTATGGCGGCGCTTCGCTTTGGAATGGCTGTTTCGATTTCTGCAGGAACCCCGCCGCCGCCTGGCCGCAACCCTGCAGGCAACCTTTTGGTTTGGCGGTTATCTGGCAAAACTTTGGCTGGCCCAAAAAAAGTTGTCTATTTTTCGGCTATAAGTTGATCCCCCATATGCTTTTGGCCAGCGTGCCGATGCCGTAGGTGACGCTGACCGCTAGCGCCATAACCAAAAGATTAACGGCCATGCGTTTTTTAACGTTCATTCCGGAAAGAAATCCAAGCACCAGGGAAACCAAGATGATCATGCCTCCGGCCGTGATCAATGGTACCGCCATGGTTCGCGCTCCGAAGATCACCGGAACAACCGGGACCATGGCGCCAAAAAAATAGCTGATCCCCGTGATCAACGCTGAATTAAACGGATGGGTTTTCGGCCGCGGACCTTCTTTAATTTTGTTGAGAAAATGAGCCTTTCCTTCTTCAATTTTGCGCACTTCTTGCTCCGAGCTTGAAGCGACATAAGCGCCGGCCGCCATGGAGATGGCGCCGGCCACCGCCACGGTTGAGGAAGCCATGAGCACCATCTCGGCTTTGGCGAATGCCGCGAAAAATCCGCTCACCGCCCCTAAAATTTCAACCAACCCGTCATTTAAGCCGAATAGGAGACTGCGCACTTTTTCTGGGTTAATCTTTCGCTCGGCCATGCTGGCCACGATTTCATCTTCATGCTTGAATTCATCGAGCAAAATTTCCTTGACCGCATTCCCAAGCGGCGCGTCTTGGTTGCTTTTCCATAAATCGAGGTATTTATGCACCCCGTGGACCTCGATGGCTTCAATGACCATGTGAATCGCGGTAACGCCGAAAAGTTTGGCCGCCCCGACGCACAGCCAGAGTTTGAGTTTAAGCGCCGCGGTTAGCTCATTGGTGTTGAGTCCCGAAAATTCTTGCCAAAACACGACGTGTTCTTTCTCGACCGAAATCAGCTCCTGCATCGCTTTTTTCAAGTCGCCTTTGGTCATGCGCTCGAATTCTTCGTACAGGGTTAGCGCGAAAAGTTCATCTAAGATTAAAGAAGAGGCGAGCGGATGAGATATTTTCTTTTTCATAGCCGTTTCATTTTAAACTTTTTGGCCAGCCCAATGGATAATTCGTTGTTTGGAACTGCCTGACCAGTATTCCTGATTTTGATCATTTACCTTTAGAAAGGGTCCAGGTTCTGGAGGGCGACATCACCCAAGATCTTTTGGGAGTCGGACGCCAGGAAATCGAGGGTTTGAGAGACGCCGTTTTTATCCACTGCGCGGCCAATCTTAATTTTAAAGAACAGCTTCGAGTGTCCGTTGAAAAAACCAATTGCTTAGGCATCGAAAATGTTTTGGCGGTATTTCGGATGGTTGGCGGACGAAGCCTTTTTCATTTGAGCACCTCCTATGTCTGCGGCCGGTTGACCGGAAGGATTGCCGAAGTCCTTCACCCGAAGGATACCCGCTTAAATAATGTTTACGAAAGCTCAAAGGCCAAGGCAGAGGCTTTCCTGATGGATTCTGATTTGGCAGGGCGTTCTTACATTCTGCGGCCATCCGTTGTGGTGGGTTCCAGTAAAACGGGTTATGCCATCAATTTTTCGGGCTACTACAACACCTACAAGGCGGTTTACGGACTGCGCCAGGATCTTGAGCGCTTGGGCAGGTTGCCAACGGCCGGAAAGCTTAATATTCGGTTCGTGGGGGATCCTGATTTGAAAATAGACGTGGTGGCCGTTGATTATGTGGCCGAATGCATAGCCAACATCATAGAGGAAGCCGGCCGGCGCGCTCTCACCCAACGCATTTTTCATCTTTGTCACCCCGACGGTTATCCTTTGCAGTACTATTTAGACCGGGCTCAAGAGCACGTGGGTTTGAAAGGCCTTCATTTTGTCCGGGAATTAAAAAAGGAAAGTTTAATCGAGCGCCAGCTTAAAGAAAGGCTGGCTTTTAATAATATCTACACCAAGCTCGCCGTTCGATTTGATGACAGTCATAACCGTCAGATTCAGAAAAAATATGGATTGGGTTACATTGACCCGGCGCCCGCAGTTTTTTACAGGATTAACGATTTCTGCGCTGATTTTTTAAGAAATCGTTCCTTAACGAAGGAGTTTAGCGCAGGCGAGTCGAACTGCGGGGCTGGGACTCGAACCCAAACTCTGGCCTCCAAAGGGCCGTGTGCTACCATTACACCACCCCGCAACTATAAGAACGAGAAGATTTTACCTTCTCTTCGCTGAGTTCTGGAGAATTCCGACTTCCCCAGTTCGTCATTCCGGCGAAAGCCGGAATCCAGGTTTTCGGCGACTATCCGATAGACTGGACACCGGCTTTCGCCGGTGTGACGGAAAAGGAGAGAGTTTTGGGAAATCGGATTGTGGATGACGGGCCCAATTAAGCTTCTTTCAGGCTTTCGACGTCCTGCTCTTCGTCAAGTTCCAGCAGGGAGGCGGCCTTGTGGATCGGCAGTTCGCCGACGCCCTTGAGTTTCCTTTCGATGGTTCGCGATTTTTTGGAAGCGTCTTCAATGGTGTTCGTCGCTTCCTGGAGTTTCTTATGGGTCTTATCCAGCAGATCGCCGAATTTTCCGAACTCGGTTTTAATGGTCCCTAAGAGCGCCCAGACCTCGCTCGATCTTTTTTGGATCGCCAAGGTTCTAAACCCCATCAAAAGGCTGTTTAAGATGGCGGTTAGCGTCGTTGGTCCTGCCAGGGATACCCGGTACTCGCGCTGAAGCCGTTCGGATAGTCCCGGCCGGCGCACCGCTTCCGCGTAAAGTCCTTCGGAGGGAAGAAACATGATCGCAAAATCAGTGGTGTGCGGCGGATCAAGGTATTTGTCGCGGATGTCCTTGGCCTCGTTTTTAAGCGTTGTTTCAAGATCCCGGCCTGCCTCGTCCGCTCCCGTTTTGTCCGCGCGCTCCTGGGCGTCTAAAAGCCGCTCGTAGTCTTCCTTCGGGTATTTCGAATCAATGGGCAGCCAAACGGTTTGGCCGTCATCTTGATCCTTGCCGGGAAGCCGGATGGCGTATTCCACCGGCTCGTTGCCCCCTTTTTTGGTGACGACGTTTTGTTGGTACTGTTCCGAAGTCAAAATCTGCTCCAGGAGATTGCCCAGCAGCACCTCGCCCCAGATGCCTCTGGTTTTGACATTCGTTAAAACTTTCTTAATGTCCCCCACGCTAGCGGCCAGGGTCTGCATTTCCCCTAAGCCCTTGTGGACCTGTTCTAAGCGTTCGCCAACCAGTTGAAAAGATTCCCCGAGCCGGCGTTCTAAAGTCATGTGGAGTTTTTCATCCACGGTTTTACGCATTTCTTCCAGCTTGGTGTCGTTATGTTTTTGGATGTCGCCCAGCTTTTTTTCCACGGTTTCGCGCACAGCTTCAAGTTGTTTATTGATTTTTTCCCAGATGTCGACGAACTCTTTGGAGAATGCGCTTGATACGGCTTGTTTAGTTTCTCCGGAGGATCTAGTGACCAGTTCGATCAAATTTTTATGCAGCTTATCGAGAGTTTCCTGAAAGTCGGTTGTGCCCGTCTTCGCCTGGGGTTTTATCAGCATCAGGATAATGCCTGCCAAAGCCAGCAAAGCGACTATTAAAACCGCGATTTCAAGCGCCATAGCTAGATTATGCGATATTGGCCCCTTGTTTTTATATAGTTTTGGACCTATAATTAGATTGAGGTTTAAATATATGGATAACATTATCCCGATCAGCAGTCTCCAGAGCAAGGCCAAAAAGTACGTTGATCTGGTTCGGCGAACTCATGAGCCCATTGTCATCACCCAGAGAGGAAAAACAGCCTGCGTGCTTGTGGACTATGATTCCTATTGGGGCCATAGGGCAACCCAGGATGAGATGATTTACTCTGATTGGAAAAAACGGCTGACCCAGGCTCAAAAAGAATCGAAGAGGGGTCTGGGAAAATCGCTGGAGGGTTATTTGGCCTCCAGAAAACGTTCGCGCCATTAATAATAGCCATTGGCTCGCCAAGTCATTTTACTCCCCCAAGCCCAAAAAGATCTAGATGAGATTTACGATCCTCTTTTTTCCAAAATTATCGAAAGACTTGAGCTTCTGCGGGAATTTCCAGATCTCGGCGTTCCTCTGGGTGGGCCCTTTCTGGGTTACCACAGCACTGTTGTGGAATTTTTTCGAATTATTTACAAGGTGACTATCTATGGCCATATTGAGGTGGCTTATGTCAGGCATTGTTCGCGCCGGCCGCCCGAAGCGCGATAGGAATTTTCATGAACGAATGGAACTATAAAACTATTATCGAGCCCTTTAAGATCAAGATGGTGGAGCCCATCGCCTTCACCACCGAAGCTGAAAGAGAAAAACTTTTGGAAAAAGCGGGCTATAACCTATTTAATATCCCGGCGGACAAAGTCACGATTGATTTGCTGACCGATTCGGGCACCTCCGCCATGAGCGCTTTGCAATGGTCAGCCATGATGAGGGGCGATGAATCCTACGCCGGAGCCAAAAGTTTTTTTGTTTTTGAAAAAACAATCCGGGATTTAACCGGATACAAATACATCATTCCGGTTCACCAGGGCCGGGCCGCTGAAAAGATTTTTTTCCCCATCGTCGGGGGCAAGGGCAAAATCGTTCCCGGAAACACTCATTTTGACACCACGCGCGCCAATATCGAGGCTTCGGGGGCCGCGGCGCTGGATTTGCCTTGCCGCCAGGCGGCCGATACTCAAAGCGATTACCCGTTTAAGGGCAACATTGATTTGGCTGCCTTAGAGAAGGTGATCAAGAAAAAACAGCGCAGCATCCCTCTGGTTCTAATGACCCTGACCAATAATGCTTTGGGCGGCCAGCCTGTTTCGCTTCAAAATTTAAGGGAAACCCGCCGTCTCCTGCTCAAATACCGCATCCCGCTGTTTATTGACGCGGCCCGGTTCGCGGAAAACGCTTACTTTATTAAGTTGCGCGAAGATGGCATGGCCGAAAAATCCGTCAGCCAGATTGCCGGAGAAATTTTTTCTTTGGCGGACGGAGCCTTAATGAGCGCGAAAAAAGACGCCTTCGCCAATATCGGAGGGTTTTTGGCTTTAAACAACGAAGAGCTTACTCAAAAAGCGAGAAAAGCCCTGATTTTAACCGAAGGGTTCGTGACTTATGGCGGCCTGGCCGGCCGCGACCTGGAAGCGATCGCGCAGGGGCTCCTGGAGGTTTTGGAGGAGGATTATTTAAAGTACCGCCTGCGCTCAACCGCTTATCTGGGCGAAGGACTGCAAAAATACGGAGTCCCCATTGTGCGCCCGGCCGGAGGCCACGCGATTTATGTTGACGCGAAACGTTTTCTGCCCCATATCCCGGTTTCTCAATTTCCCGGACACGCCTTAGCCGTCGCGCTTTATCGCCAGGCCGGCATCCGCTCCTGCGAACTGGGGAGCCTGATGTTTAACGGCAAGGCCAAGATGGAGTTGGTCCGCTTGGCCATCCCGCGCCGAGTTTACACCCAAAGCCATGTGGACTGGATCATCGAGGTTTTCGGCAAGATCGCGGCCCGCAAGAAAGCGTTAAAGGGCTTTCGAATCGTTTGGGCCCCCAAAGAGTTAAGGCACTTTACCGCGCGCTTGGCCCCTTTTTAGAGTCTCAAGCGCCTGTTTGACCTGGGGCATATAAGGGTAGATTGCCAAGGCAGTTTCAAGATAAGGGATCGCCTCTTTCGGTCTGTTTTGGTTTAAAGCGATTTGGGCCAGCGTCAGATAGGAGTGGTAAAACCGGGGATCCAACGCGACCGCCTTTTTTAATTCCTCTTGGGCCAAATCCACCCGGCCGATCTGCAGGTAGGTTTGGGCCAGATTGTGGCGCGTTTCAGGGTAGGTGTCGCTTAGCCGGATCGCTTCCTGGTAGTAACGGATCGCCTCCTCGTTTTTTCCTTTTTCCGCGACCGCCATCGCCAAGTTGGTCCAGAGCTTGGCCTGCCTGGGTTCATATCGAAGCGTGTATTGGTAATAAGCCTCCGAATCCCTCCAGTTCCAGTTGCGTTGATAAGTGAGCAGGCCGAAAGCGGGAACGGCCAGGCAGGCCATGCCCGCGAAAGCTTTTTCGGCCCAGGGCTTGGCTACGGCCGCGGCCAGGATCGCGATCGCGATGCCGATGGAAGGCGCGTAGAGCCAGTGTTCCCAAAAGATTGCGTTGATTTTGGCCGCAAGATTGCTCATCGGCGCGTACGCCGCGAAAAACCAGAAAATGCCGAGGGTAACGCGGGGTTCTTTGCGGTAAGACCAAATTCCAGCCGCGATCGCCCCCGTAATCGCCGCAAAAGAAAGAAAAACAGGTTTCAAAAAGAAGGAGGTGAAAACCGGCCAGGTTCGTTCCGGGTGAAGTCCTTGAGGAATAATCATGATTTTGAACGCGTAACCAAGAACTGATAAAAGCGTATAGAAGCGATAAAGAATATTTCCGGTGTAAACGTTGGATTGGGCGTAGAAATTTAAAGTCCCGCCGAAGTTAAGCGCCGTCAGTCTGGCCGCAACGTAAAGGGCGGCGACAGCCCAAAACGGGCCATGAGTTTTGAGCATCCGGCCAAGATTCGGTTGAGCCGCCGGGTCGAGGCGCAGCAGGGTCCAGTGAAAGCCAAGCAGCAGAACCGGAAGCACGATCACCCCTTCCTTAGAGAGAAGTCCGGCGACGAATCCAAGCAGGCTCAATGCCCACCATTTCTTTTCGTCCTTTTCCAGAAATTTTGAAAAACAAACCAAGCTGGCCAGCATTCCAAAGGTATGCAGCATGGTGGCGCTGCCGTTGGCCCAGTTGATATCTTCGGCCTGGATCGGATGAACCGCCCAAAGAAGGGCGGCCGCGCCGGCCATCCAGGGCCTCGCTTGGGGAAACAGCCGGCGAAGGAAAAGAAAAAGGAGAACGCCGCAGCCCGCGTGGCAAAGGATGCTGAAAAGATGGAAGGGCCAGGGAATGGCTCCAGATAGATGCACGATCGTCGCGAAGATTAACAGATGAAGAGGCCGGTAGTAGTTCGTGACTTGTCCAAACCCGGCTTTCCAGTTTTCGGTTAAGAGATTGGGCAGGTACTTCCAGTCTGTCAGATAAAGGTTTTTGACGATGACGTGCTCGTCGTCGCCATAGATGAACCCATGCCCCAAAGTATTGGAATAAACCACAATCGAAACCAGAAAAACAAGCAGCGCGTAGGGCCAAACTGCGTTTTTTTGATTCATATATTCTTGGTGAATTAGGATACCAAAAGGACAAGAGGGTATAATTCGAGCAAGCAATCGGCGGCGTAGCTCAGTGGCAGAGCGAGCGTCTCATAAGCGAGCCTGGCTCCCTCGGAAAAGCCAGCCTTCCCTCCGAAAACCTTTCCGTAGGATGTACGGTTGTAATCCCACTTTGAGGCTTTCTGAACCCCTTCTGGTCACAAATTGGTCACAGAGACGGAACTCTAGTAAAAGAGTGCGGCCCAGGGGTGACCTTGTCATAAAATATACGCATCATGAGCCAGAATCCGCCCAAACTTCATCATTAGCCGAAATTTATGATAACTCAAGATACGGTTCTTGTTTTAGGCGCAGGTGCTAGCAAAGAATACGGCTTACCAACTGGCCTAGAGCTAAAGGATGCAGTAGTAAATGCAGTGCAAGCCGATACCGTGAGATCTAAAGATATATCAAAAGCAACTGGCGTACCGGAAGAAAATTTTAAGAATATGGCCCAAGGGTTAAAGGGCTCGTCATTGGCATCAATTGACGAATGGTTGGAAAGACAGCCGGCGGAAATCGTTGAGGCTGGTAAGATTTGTATTTGTTATGTAATTGGGGAACAGGAGAAACCCGATCTTATCTGGCACAGGAAGTGGTATGACACGCTTTGGCAAAGAATGACCGAGGGAACGAAAAAACTGAACGGTATTTTGAGCAATAGGCTTCGGATCGTTACTTTCAATTACGATCGCTCGCTTGAGGAATTTTTTATGAAATCAGCCAAGTATACGTATCCCAACGTATCAGAACAGCAATGCGCCGAGGTGCTTAATCAATTAAGGATTGTCCATGTCTACGGACAAGCTGGATTTCTGCCGTGGCAAACAATGAAATACGGCGACCCCAAGAGACTGTACTATGGCAGTGGGCATTGGAAAGAAGCGGCAGAAAGTGCCAAGGCAATTAAAATACTTAGCGAGTTCAGCAGTGGGTCACCTGAATTTGAGCTAGCAACAGATCATATTAATCGAGCCAATATAGTTCTTTTTTTGGGATTCGGATACCACAAGGAAAACATGCAACGTATTAAGCCGTCAAAACTCGGGGGCAAATTTGTGGCTGGAACCTACTTTGCCAAGCACTCGATTCCAGAAAAATTTACCAAAGGAACTCTCAATGGTTTTGGGGAAGACATAAAAATAACGCGCGATGTTGACAGCGGTACTTTTCTACAGGAAGTGGTGAACTTTATCTAGATTTACCACCAACCTCCCAAGCTAGCCCCAGCATATTACCCATACCACCTTCACAATTTTTTTATTTTTTATTTTCAAAATTGAGTCGAAAGCACTTCGAACTTCTGTTAAACTAAATGTAGGCGTTGCCTCTGGAGCATTTACATAACAACTCAATACGATTTTCGGTTAAAACTCAAGACTAATGAAACGTAATCCAGAACAACAATTAATTGTCGATCGGGCGCGTATAGCGTGGATGAAGCGCTTAATTGATACCTCACGCAGGAACAACCTTCTTTATTATCGTGATTTGCGAATTGGTACCTTGAATTTAGAAAATTACAACAAAAAACTGCTCGAGGATCTTATTTCAGGGGAAAAAGTTTCCTTAGGAAACCTGCTACAACAAAAGGATAAAACCGAGATCGCGGCTCGAATAAGAGAAATCCGTCGGCGCGCTCAGTCAAATCTGGAAGAACGTGGTTTGGAAACCCTATTCTTGGCCGCGGGAATGGCCACCTGGCACGCTTCTGACGAGGGGAGACCACCAGAGGCTCCGATCGTCCTTGTTCCACTTAAAATTGAACCATTGGGGCGCGAAGGGAGGGAAATAAGCATTCAACGAGCAGGTGACGACCAAATCAATTCAGCCTTGCTGCATATCTTGGAAGACGATTTCAATGTCTCGATTTCACAAGAAGACTTATTGCCCGATTCCGAGGACGAGCAAGAGGCCTTAAATTTGGAGTTCATCTATAGAGAATTGGGGAGTAGGACTTCCAAGATTCCAGAGTTTTCAATTAAACCTCGCGTTGTCATTGGAAATTTTTCTTTCCAAAAAATGTCAATGGTCAATGACATCAAAAAATATGCCAACCAGTTGGGTCAACATGAGCTAGTAGCTGCGATTGCTGGCTATGGACCATCACGTGAGATCCTACAGAGGGAACGAGTTGAAATCTCTGTTGAAGAGATAGATAAAGCAAAACCAGTCGACGATCTGGGAGTGCTTGATGCTGACGCCAGTCAGCAGAGAGCAATCTTGGCGGCGCTTAAAGGTCAACATGGAGTAATACATGGGCCACCTGGCACTGGAAAGAGTCAAACGATCGCCAATTTAATAGCAGTTTTAGCCGCTCAAGGCAAAAAGGTGCTATTCGTAGCACAGAAGCGAGCCGCGCTGGAAGTTGTTAAAGATCGATTGAAGCAGGCAGGGCTTGGACATTTGGTTCTGGATGTTCATGGCGCCGACGTTTCTCGCCGGGAATTAATGGCCAAGGTTGCTGAAACAATTTCTCAGCTTAAAAATAGCTCATCTGTGGACGCCGATGAATTATACGCTAGATATAAAAATCGCCGATCCCGCCTCAACAAGCATGTTGAGGTAATGCACCAACCTCGCTTGCCATCGGGCTTGAGCGTACACCAGATGCAGGGTCGTCTATTGCGACTGCCATCGGGAGCTCAAAATCCCGTGCGCTGGAGAGGCAAGATGCTCGACCGCTTAACACATGAAAGTGTAAACGAGATTCATGATCTTCTAAGGGAAGCCAGTGGATTTGAGGGCTTATTCTTAAGAAAAAATGCGTCTCCATGGACCGGCGCCAATTTGGAAGACGGGAAGCAAGCGCAAGAAGCCTTAGATCTGGCAACCACTCTATCCACAAAATTAATCCCCACATTCCTATCAACGTTTAAGGAGATTTCATCTACTACAAAATTATTGTCCCCAAAAAATCTATCGACAGCCATGGAGCAATCGCGTCTATTAGAAGATGTGGCCCAAACCCTAATCCTCTACAATAACGAACTTTTCCAGGAAGATTTCGATAAGATCATGGAAATTTTACGGCCTGCCAGAGCAAATTTCCTTTCTGTTTTTTTCTCGTGGTGTCTAAACAAAGAGTTTAGATTAATGCGGAATAGGCTCCGTCTGCTTCGCAGGGCGGGTCCGGTCAGTATTGCTCAATTTTACAAAGAAATTAATCAAGCAGCGAAACAAAAAAGCCGCTGGATGGCTGTTGCCTCAGGGAGTCTGCCATCAATTTCGGAAAAAAGAGTAGAACTATCTGACCTACTTCGCCAACTGTATGAAAATTTAAAACAGCTTAATGGATACTTGTGCCGCAATGGTTTACCTGAAGTCGATTTGGAGACATTGATCAGCTTAACGGCGCGACTGAGTGGGGATCGCATTACCCCACATAGAATTCCACAGCTCTTGGGGATAGAGAAGCAACTTGTTGACCATGGCATTGACGAGCTGATAAATTATCTTAGAGCTGGAGCAAATATCGACGGTGAATTTTGGGTCAATTCATTCGACTTTGCCTGGATTTCATCGTGCTTGGAGAAGGCACAATTCGAGGATAAGGAGATCGCTGGATTTAACGGTCGTATTCACGATAAGTTAGTTCAAGATTTTCAGCAATGCGATCGGGAGAGACTTCAAATCGCACGGATGCAGGTTCACAGGAGTCATGCCGAGCAAGTTTTTAAAGTGATGAACAACTACCCCGATCAAGCAAATCTCATTAAGCGCGAAATATCAAAAAGCAAAAGACAGCTACCTCTGCGAACACTGCTTCAGCGAGCAGGAGATGTTTTGTTGTCGATTAGCCCATGTTGGATGGCTAGTCCTTTATCGGTAAGTAATCTTCTGGATGGTGAAAAGACATATTTCGATGTAGTGCTCTTTGATGAAGCAAGCCAAATTTTGCCAGAAGACGCCATTCCATCAATTCTAAGAGCTAAAACTACCATTGTAGCTGGCGACAGGGACCAACTACCACCGACATCCTTTTTTGTAGCCGGTGAGAATGAAGAGGATTCCACGGAAGAAATGTCTGACCCAACGGAAGGTTTTGAAAGCATATTGGACGTGTTAAGCTCATTCTTAGATTTGTGGTCATTGGATTGGCACTACCGAAGTTTTGACGAAGTTTTAATTCAATTTTCTAATCGACATATTTATGGCAAGAGGCTATTAACGTTTCCAAATCCGAAATTGAGCGAAGTGTTAACTCATAAACTGATTCCATTTAATTCTGAACATGATGAGGCCGAGGAAAGCTCCGCCGAAGAGGTCAGGGAGGTGGTTAGATTAGTGATACAACACGCCAAAGATCGGCCTCGCGAATCCTTGGGAGTAATTACCATGGGTATCAAGCACATGAGACGAATTGAAGCTGCGCTCGATGAGGAATTACCGCGACATGAAGGGCTTGATGAGTTCTTTGATCCCAATAGAAAAGAAAGGTTTTTCGTAAAAAATATTGAGCGCGTACAAGGAGACGAGCGGGACGCAATCATTATTTCAGTGGGCTATGGCAAGGATCGAACAGGGCGCTTGCTATATAGATTTGGGCCCCTTCTATTTGATGGTGGGCACAGACGGCTTAATGTAGCCGTTACAAGAGCTAGACGAAGATTGACATTAGTTTCATCGTTCACTCACGTCGATATGGATCCTCAGAAATGTCGCTCCCTGGGCGTCAAGTTGCTGAGGGAATATATCGCGTACGCAATTAGTGGCGGTAAATTTATAGATGAAGAAATTCAAGCCGGAATCCCATTGAATGATTTTGAACGAGATGTTTTTGAATCTCTAGAATCCAAGGGTTTGAAACTAGTCCCGCAGTTGGGCACATCCAGATACAGATTGGATATGGCAGTTCAGCACCCGGAGCAACCAGGTAGATTCATACTGGCAATCGAATGCGACGGTGCAACGTATCATTCTGCTCAGTCCGCAAGAGATCGCGATCGTCTTCGGCAACAGCATCTGGAAGCCTTGGGTTGGCGGTTTCATAGAATTTGGTCAACGGACTGGTTTACAAGAAAGTCTGATGAGATAGAGAGAACAATGGCCGCGTTTAAGAATGCGGTCAGTTTTTCTGATTCTATTGATGCTAGGGGTGAATTGCACAGCTCAGACCACATCATGGAATCACCGCCCATTATCACTTCCGCTTCAAATGCAATCACGAAACGTAGTGGAACGAAACCCAAACTACCTATACGCGCATCAATTAATGATTATTCAAACCAAGAATTGACACAACTCGTTAAATGGATATTATCCGATGGTCGACTCTATACTGATGAAGAGCTAATTGAGGAAGCAATGAAATCGTTACCTTTTGAACGGAGGGGGAATCGCATAGAAGAGAAGTTAACCCGAATAATTAGAAAGATAAGAAATTCGAAAGCCTAAGTGGTTACCCTTCCACCATCTCAAAATTTTTTTATTTTTTCAATCTCAGGCTACCCGGGATTGCCAACAGGCCCTTTAGGCATGTGTCACAGCAGGGGAAGCAATGCCGATCTTCGGGGGCACCGGTGTTTTTTTTTGAGATAAACCATCGGAGCATCCACATCTTTATCCTTTCCCACCAACCAAGAGAATTGGGGTAAGGTTCGCCAAAATAATTCAACAGGTACTTTCGGCGGCATGATGGGCTTTTGAGCCATTTAAGCAATTCCTCAATCTCTCCTTTTTCCCTACCCCTTCTTTCGTTGATCTGATGGCATGTCGCCTTCCAATCCTCGAAAGCAGGCTCTCTAATAATATTGACACGAAAGGCGTTCGGAACGTTTTTAAAATTCAAATATCCAAAACGACTAAATATTTTCAGGCAGGATTCAAAAACAGCTCTTTCTTCATCATTGCCAATTTTATTTATGTCGCCATCTTTTTTGAAACCAACCATTTTCTTGATTTCATTCCAGGCGGTTTTCATTCTTTCATTGTCGGGATATGTCAGATCGAGAAGGTGGAACTGGATATCTTCATCGCCATTTGCGTACAGAACAATGCCAGTGGCGGGATTCCCATCTCTTCCGGCTCGTCCCCAACCTTGGTACAAATCGCTCATGCTTGCTGGAATACCATAAAATACAATCCAACGGATATTTGAAACATCTATACCCATTCCGAATGCCTTTGTCGCTAGAAGTATGTTGCCCGCATGTCCTCTTTTAAATTGATCCTGGGCATCTCCCTTTTTTAGTCTGTCCATTTTGCCATGATAAACAGAGCAATCAATGCCCTCTAGTTCCAAATTTTTTCTGAGACCGTCAAGGTACTCGTGCCTCTTGGATCCTTCAATTGTTTTGATTGTCGGGCAGTAGATTATTCCTGGACCTTTTAATGTTCGAATAACGCTTAGCAGGTAATGAAATTTTCTATTTTTTTGCCTAAACGTTCTGGCATTGAATGAGATGTTGGTGCGATTAAATCCATAGACGTAGATATTCGGATCCCTTAGTTTTAATTTCGACACTATCTCTGCTCTTATCTTGGGACTTGCAGTAGCTGTTACGGCCAATATGGGCGGCCTAATGCTTCCAAAACTCTCGACATATTTTCCAAGCTCTAAATAATCAGGTCGAAATCCATAGCCCCATGCGTCAATACAGTGAGCCTCGTCCACTACGAAAAAACTAACTGGTTCTTTAAAATTTTCTACAAATTTTGGCGAGTAGCGAAAGCGCTCGGGAGCAATATAGACCAACTTGAATAGACCTTGCTTCATAAGTTGCAGCCGTTTTTCTTTTTCATCTTTTGTTAATCCGCTGTTTATGCAGGTGGCCGGGATCCCTTTTTCTGTTAAACCCTGTACTTGATCCCGCATTGTAGAGATAAGAGGTGAGATGACGAGAGTGGTGCCGTCTTTCAATAAAGCAGGCAACTGATAGCAGAGAGATTTTCCCCCACTCGTGTGCAATACGGCCAGCGTGTCTTTTCCTTGGAGAACTGAGTTGATGATCTGTTCTTGTCCGAGTCGAAAGTTTTTTAAGCCGAAATATAAGAGGCCGTAATAAGTATCGTAAGGATTAAGGTGCAAGCGCAACTTGACCAGAAATTTTCTAAGTCGCCATGCCGAATAGTGTAAATATCTCTGGGCAATGGATACCTGCATATCGGGATGGGCATGGGCGTGACACCTTTCGCATAGGGCGATCAGATTTGAAGGATCATGTTTGCCACCTCTGGATATCGGCACAATATGATGCACATGAAGATGATCTGGGGCGCCGCATCTGACGCATCTATTTTGATCACGACCTAGGACCAATCGGCGTATCTCATTCCAATTATTTGGGTATTTAGAAAGAGTTAAGCTCATATCGGTTGGAAACCGTACCTAGTTATGTAGCTTGAACTGTTTTTTTACAACGAGGATAGTTCCGGCAACCCCAAAAATATCCAAAACGACCCTGCCTGGGAACCATTGGTATGTCGCACCTAGAACAGCGAATGTTGTTATTAAAATTTTCCGCATAGGTGCAATCGGGATAGTTCCGGCAACCTAAGAAAAAGGTGTTTCTTGTTTTATTTAAACGTACCGTCAATCTGGACCTGCATTGAGGGCATGGTTTCTGAGTGGAAAAATGTTCGGTTTGTTTTTCCACCACTTCTCGAACAGCTCTACGAATTTCTTGCCTTTTGCCCAAATCTTCGATGTACTGCTGACATCTTACGCAGATAGTTGTTTCAGGGAGAATGGAAAGCCTCTCCAACGGAATAGGAGATGAACACTTAATGCAGGATTTGGGCTTAACTTCCATAAGTTTATTGGTCGTCTTGCCCAACAAAAAAGGGGCGAGCAAACTAAACCCCGGTAACTGATTAGGAAACCCAGGAGTAGCTGCCGCCCCATAGCGGCAACCTTGGATTCCCACCTAATCAGTTAGGGGCGTGACCCCTTGTGGGCAAGGCTAAATACTTAGCTTTGTCTAAAGAACCAACGGCTATAACACCTTAGCTTTAACGTGAACAAGCCTTAACTTCTAGGCTTGCCTGCAGAGGTTTATAGCCGCAATGAACGAATTATATCATCCCCGTTTTCTTTTGAACGAATTGCTGTTGTGTTAAGCGCGGGGAAAATGGGCAGCAGGCAACAGCAAAATCACTTAAGGGGGCATCTTAAGTGTCTCATAACGGAAGGTTAAAAGGGGCACTGGAGTGCCAATTTTTCATCTTATCGAAGATCTATTTAAGTCGCCCTTATTAAGCATTGGGGAAACCCGAGAATATCCCAGGGAATATAGCACGCAAAAAGTGCGAAAAGTTTACCCCGGTTGGCTATTGTCCAGAGAAAGTTCTTAAAACATGCCCAAGGGTTTGCCCGATTGTTGTAACGGCAAGAGGATGCTTGGCGAAATCCTTTAGCTTCTGCGCAAGCTCCGTTTTTTGTTTGGGGTCTCCTTCAGCATTTTGAACTTGTCTTTCCAGAACCTTTAGAAAATCTCCAACTGTGATAGTGTTTGCGATGCTGGTAGTATTGCGATCGCCTACAATAACAGCCTGCGCATTCCCGACTTTTACATTAGGGCCGACAGCACCATTTCTAGAATCATCTGAAGGAGCGGACCATCCCTCTTCGAGATTTTCAATAGCTGCATCCAATATGAGAGAGGCTCCTTCTAAGGCCTTGTTGTATAGCCTCTGATCGTCTTGGCTGAAACTGCGCCCGCCCAAGCCAAATGTAATGCTGGAAAAATTTAGTTTTTTGAATCTTTCAATTTCGTCCGTAGCGTAGGGCTTGCCCTTTGTGAGCCAGCTAGAGACTGATTCAAACCAGTCCTCAAAATCGGCTGTTTGTTGGTGGAGCACCCCCTTTGATTTTAAATCGGGAATTTTTTCTTGCAGTTTTTTTAGTTTCGATACAACTATGTTTTTTTCCATGCTATTAATCTCCCGTGTGTCCAGAATAATGCTCTACAAGGCTAGTTGGTTGACACGTACCAACCAGGGGATATTTCCCGTTCGCCCCTGTAGGCTGAATCCTCCTTTAACGAGCGATCGTTATAAGGAAAGCGGGTTGACAAAGGGACCTG
>JACQJO010000043.1 GCA_016205025.1 Elusimicrobiota bacterium | reverse complement strand
CGGAAGCTAAGGGCCCGCGGGTTCCAAACCACAAGCTCCTTAATGATTCTCCACAGGCGGCTGAAAACTAAGGCCGCACCGGCTTTAGGCCCGCGGGTTCCAAGTCGCAAGCCAGAAGAGTTTTCGGTGCGGCCAAAAACAAGACGGATTAAGGGTTCGAGGATGATAATCGAGGAATAGAAAAAGCAAAGAGAGGGGGCTCTGGGTACTGGTTTTAGGGCCCGCGGGTTCCAAACGCGACTGCCCTTGCCATTGACAGAGGTTCCCCTCTCTTTGACTATTCTATTGATTCTGAAGAGGCGAGAAAGCCCAGAGCAAGCAGAAAGAAGGGTTGGGGCAAAGCCCTTCCCTATCACTTTGCGCAGGTTCTTTAGAGTTCGATCGAACATTTTTGCCATATGGGCCTGCGGGTTCCTCCCACTGCTTGCGGGAGCACGGGCTCGGGGCTTATGGTCGTCGAACTTCTCAAAGATCGCGTCGAAAGTGCGTGTTTCTAGGGTTTTTTAGTTCGTGAGGCTCGCAGGTAGGTCGAAATAAGGCTAAACACAATGTGCCAAACAACCATTCGTTGTTCTAGTTTCGCCTTACTTTTGAGGGCCCCCGACTCTAGTCGGGAGATTTTCGGAGCTTGCGCTTGACTCTGTTCACTGGCGCTCGCTCGGCTTGGAACCCGCGGGCCCCCCCGAGACCCTTCGGCTCGGGGATCGCCTTCTATTTCTAGAAGGACCCTATAATTTTTCCCTCGAAATCAGAGCGCCCCTGTTTCCAGAGGGCGTTTTAAGTGTTTTTTGCATAGTCATATCACACTTCTTGCTTAAGCGCCCTCTTTACTCTTCGACGCCGCCGGCCGTTGCGGTGATATAGAGTGTTGAGGTAACGGTCACGGTGTCAAACGTTGAAGAAGCCGGAGGGGTAAAATGCAGCCTTAAGCTGATGGCTTCCCCTGGGCTAAGGTTTTGCCCGTCACCCAAGAAGTAGGGAGTTTGGGCAGGATAGACCGCGTTCTGTATGCAGTATTGAGAAACAGCATCAGCTGAGCAAGCGCCACCCGTGCCACCATTTCTAGCTTCTACGAACGCTGTTGTGATAGTGTCGTTATCTGAATCAGCGCCATCACTGAAGACGATGAAACCGCCTGCGTTGGAGGCTCCAGCGCTGACAAAGACGCCTTCCAGCTGCACCTCGTTTTGTCCGGGCAGACCAGCAACCGCGGCATCTAGCGTCCAATTGCCGTCAGGCTCACCGAAGCTGGTGGCTGATATCTGGATATCGCACACCAGGGCGCCGGGCTGGTTGGTGATCACAATAGGGGTGGTGACTAGGCTTCCCGCGGCCCCCATGCCGTAGCTGCCGAATCCCACGGCGCTAGGACTGACCGAGATGTTGAGCGTCGCGCTCACGTCAACGCTCATCAAGGTCGAAGCGGAGATGACCGCCTGCGCCCTGTTGCTTGTCGCCAACAGAGCCAGGATCGCTAATAGATAGACTTGTTTCATTTGACTACCCCCTTAATTGCCTGCGCATGGCAGGTTTACCTAATATGTGTACCAGTAACCATCTTTTTTTGCTTGAAGGTTAGACGAAGGAAAAACGAAGATTAGACGAAGAGGTTGGGCGAGCCCTGGGCTTATTCGGCGACTATATAGAGTCTGCCGTAGCTGTTCACCGGAACGTCAAAACCCTCCAGGGTCACCTTGACGCCAAAGAGGAATTTTCGATTTTGTTCTGCTGGGGGGATCAGCAGTTCCAGGGGAATATTGTAGATGGTGTCGGCTTTGACGATCACCGTCATTTTGCGCTTATTGTGCAGGGTCAGCCAATCAGGCGGACCCTCGATAAAATCCAGTTTTGGCTTCATGCCCGCCTGCGAAGGCTTGACGATCTCCAGGGTTATCTTGATGGGCTCATTGTTGGGGTTGATGATTTTGAATGTTTTGTTTGAGAGTTTTTTGAGATCCGTTTTTTTGCCTTTGGGAAAACCCTCAACGTCTAAAATGGAAGGCACGACATTAAATTCAAGGCGCTGGCGTATATTTTTTATTTTTTCCCTTTGTTCGTCAGTTAGGCGGTCCTTGGCCAGCGTCATGGTGAATTTGCTTTTAACCCGGGCGGCGACGCCCATACCCTCCTCCGGCTTGCTCACATTGCCGGAGACGATAAAGCAAACGAATTTTTTTCCCAGCAGCTTATCATCATTCGGGAAAGAGAAGACGATATCCACCAGCGCTTCCTGGCCCGGAGCCAGGTGATAATCGGTCTTGGCCAGCTTTACCCATTCGAAGTTGGGCAAAGGCTCAAAATCCCCGATCAGGTCCCCTTCGATCGGAGCGGACAGATCAACGGAGAACTCATAGGGAGATTCCGAAGTGTTCATCACTCGATAAACTTTTCCCGAAATATTGCGAAGGCTCACCGTGGAACCCAAGGGGACGTTTTCCACGTGGATTTTTCCGGTAATTGATTTTACGCCGATGGCCCACAAAGAAGGGGTGAGGGGTGAGGGGTGAGGGGTGAGAAAAAATAAAAGAAAAAAAATGCCTTCCCTGACCCCTGACCGCTGACCCCTGACCCCTATTTTTTTCATTTTTGTGTTTCTATGAATATCCGGCCGTAGGCGCCGAAAGGATAATTAACCCTTTTGTCTTTAGCGTGGACGATGGCGACGAATTTTTTTCCGCGCCACCATGGCCAGTCGGGAACAGCGATCTCAAGCTCCACGTTTTTCACGGAGTCGGGCGCTAGAATGAATTTTTCCTCCTTGAGTTTAACCCAGCCCAGTTGGGCTAAATCCCAATAGTCGCCCAGATCTTGAAACATCGTTTTTGGTTTTTGGATAACCTCAAGAACAATCTCCGCCTCTTGCTGCCGGTCATTAACGAGATCAAGTTGACACCGGGGAACAGTTTTCCCCAGGGACGCTTGGGCAATGCGTAGGTCTTGATTGAAAAAATAGACGTAACTAGCGGGTTTATAAACCTCCAGCCAGTTTCTAGCGGAAATCTCATGGGGGGTAATTTCCAAGGCCCTGACAAACAGGGCCTTGGGGCCAAAGCGCCGCCCCTGCCGGTAAAGAGTTTCTCCGTAGTATTCATAGTTGGCGGGAAATGCGGGGAACAAAGCCATGGACCGGCGCAGAGCCTGCTTGACTGACTCGGCTAAGCGAGGCTGGTTGATTTCAAAAGCGCGATAAGCCAAGACTTTGGCCAAGTTGTGCCAAGTCAGCGAATGCCAGGGGAATTGCCGCGCTGTCTCCTCTATGGTTTCAACGGCTTTTTCGAGATAAAGGGGCCTGTCTTTTGCCGGTGTTTTTACGGCCCTGCCTTTGGCAAACAGCAGAGTGCTGTAGCTGTAGCGATACTGCCTGATGCGGGGATTAAGTTTGATGGCCAACGATAGCTGGGCCGCGCTTTTGTCGAAATTTTTCTTATGAGCCTGAAAGTTGCCTTCGGCAAAAGCCTGGTCCGCAAGGTACATGCGCGCGCTTTGCGCCAGAAAAAAAAATCCCGCCACCGTCACAATCGGCGCAAGCTTGGGCATGCCGCGCGCTGTTTGAGAAGATATTTTTTGATCCAGCGCCGCCAGTGACCCCAACAGAAAAATCGCCCAAGCGCTGGTTGCTAAAAGGCTGAAGTTGAATTGACCGAAGACGCCCAGGGCCATCAGGCCTGAAATGAGTCCCGCGACGCGAAGTCTGTCTTGGTCCCGGCTTTTTTTCAAGACACGCCATAGCGTTAAGATTCCAACCGCCAGGAAAAAGATATAGCCGGCAAAGCCCGTTATCCCCGTGGTGACCAAAATCTGCAGAAAGTCGTTGTGCATGGGCGATGTTGTGGCCGCCAGCGGGGCTAGACGCATGTGTTCTTCGGAGCGGTAAGCCCAAAATTTTTGTTCAACGTTGTCGAGCCCTATTCCCAAAAGCGGATGGTCAAGAAACATGGTCAGCCCGATCAGCCACATCTCCAGACGCGCCCGGGAAGAGTTTTCGTTGGGGCTTAAGAATACTTGCGCCCTGTTCTGCACGCCGGATGGCTGTTTTTTAATGAGCGGCGCCAAAAAAAGATGCCAGGTCAAAAGCGTGCCCAGTAGGCAACCTAAAATGGCCAGTTTTTTTGAGTATTTCGACCACTGCGATGGGCCCAAGAGCGCTATCAATAAACACAAGGCGATTAGCGCGCCCAGCCAAGCGCTCCGCGCCAGCGTTACCAAAATCAGGTGGACCATCAAACCTAACAAAAGATAACCCGCGAAAGTGAATGCGCGGCGTTGCTCGAGCAAAACAAAGCTTACGACTAGAGGCAGAGTCATAGCCAGGTATCCGGAGAGAAACAGGGCTCCTCCTAGCGTTGAGAAGGGTTCGCGGGGGCTGGAAGACCATTTAATGGGGTCAAGGTCTAAGGCCTGGGTGAGAGCATACAGGCAAACGACGGCCGTGACGCCGGTGGCCACGGTGATCAGACGCTTGGCAAATAGGTGATCGGCTTTTTGGAGCACCAGAAAAAAAAGCAGCCCGAAAGACACCCAGGAAATTAAGCCGCCGAAATAGAACGGATAGGCGCCGAACAGGCTGGCATAAAGATCAAGGCTTTGAGTCAGCGAAGGCAGAAACCCGGCCACCATGACGAAATAAAAACCGATTAAGGGGTGATAGCGAAACCGCGGGACATCTTGGGATTGGCGCTGTTGTTTTAAAAATAAAACAAGCAAGAACAGTGTTCCATTCCACAGAAGCAGAGTTTTGGGCAGATCAAAAGGAGCGGCCAGTTGAGAGTTAAACACAAGGGTGACCGCGGCCAAAAGACCCAGCAGCCAAAAATCAATTCGGGAAAAATCAACCGGTCTCATCGCTTTAAACCAATCGGTAGCCGACGTTGCGGATGGTTTCAATCGAGTTGCCGATGGAATTTAATTTTTTGCGCAGATTTTCGATGTGTTTATCCACGACCTGGTGAAGAACGTGATCCGGGGAAACGGAAATCGCGGCCAGGAGCGTTTGCCGGTCTAGCGCCTCTCCCCGGTGGCGCAGAAGATAAACCAGAAGTTCAAATTCGGTGAACGTCATCTTGACCGGGCGGTTATGCAGGGTAACCTCCCGCGCGGTCAAATTGACCGCCAGTTCCTGGTAGCGCAGGATTTGAGCCGGCGTTTTGGTATTGTCCGCCCATGAAGAGCGCCTGATCAGCGCCTGGATTTTCGCTATTAAAATAAGCGGGCTAAAGGGCTTGGCCAAAAAATCATCCGCTCCGGTTTCAAGCGCGTGCGCCATTTCCTCGGGCCGGATATTTTTGGCGCTGATGATCAGGATGGGAAGCCCTTTGAGATGCGGATCCCGTCTTAAAAAGGCGGCCAGATCCAACCCCGAATCTTTTCCGAGGAGCCAGTCAATGACGGCGCAGTGGGGCCGGGTTTTTGAGATTAATTCCAGGGCGCTTTTTTTGTCTTGGGCCGCGAGCACCGAGTAATCTTTGGCTTGAAGGATCGCGGTCAGCAGTTCCCGGCTGTCTTGATCGTCCTCAACGATGAGTATGGTGTAACCCGCGCTCATTGGACGTCCAAGCGCACGAAAAGCTCGGCAACCGACGCTAATTGAGATTCCAAGGGAGCGGCTTCAAGAATAAGGGCGTAGCCCCCTGGATTTATTTGAGAGGAAACTTGCAAGTACGCGTCGACTTTTTTTGTTTGACGCGTTTTGATCGCCACGGGAGACTTCGCGCTAGCCCAGGAGGATTCACCGGCATTCAAACCGGTTCGGTCCCAAGCGGCCAGGCGTTCGCCGGACGGCGCGCTCCAGCGCAGTTCGACCGCCTCTGTTTGCGAGGTTTGATTGGTCAGCGAAACGGCTTTTCCGGCGAGTTTGGTTAAAGACAATTTTTTTCCTCTCTGAATTTTAAGGGTAATAGAAGAATCCGAAAACGTAAATGGGGAATTTTGGCTTTGGCTGCCCGTTGTTTTAAGAAGGATGGGAACGCGTACCCCGGCAGAAACGGCGGTGGAGTTGGCGGGTAGTTTCAGGCGCGCGGTCAGGTAGGCCTGGAATGTATTTCCGTTAAGAGCGATGTTTTCAGGGATAAACACATAGATGTCGGTTGTGCCTGCTGAATGAGCCGGCAGGGTTAGCACGGGGTTGGCAAGCCATATCCACCCTGCCCTGGGAATCGGTAGGAATCCGTTTTTCAGTTGGTCCGCAGCTCCGGGAGAACCAATGCTCAACTCTACCGTTTCGGGGTTCGGGGATGTGTTCAGCAAAGAGAAGCCCTTTTTTGAGGAACCTGGCAACCTCCAGAGCTTGCCTGGTTCGATACCGGAGAACATGATTTCGCCCGTGGAGGTTTTTAAACCCAGGGCATTAATAGGGGGCGCGAGCGATGCGGTCAAGACCGCCAGAGCGATCACCGCTTTCAACCGGGATTCCACAGTTGAAGTGGTTTCACCGCCTGAACCCTTGGATTTTTTTGTTCCGTCACCCCGCCCCAAAGCGGGGTCCAGACCTCCTCGGAATCTGGGCCCCCGCCTTCGCGGGGGTGACGATCCAACTGCGGAATCTCGGTGCAATCTCTTGCCCTCCCGTGGCTATGTTTGTTACAATGTTAGCACTCAATAGAATTGACTGCTAATTTTGACTATTTTAGGTACTATTAGGGTAGCAGGAGAGAATGCTTCTAGCTAGAGTCAAATGCGTGTATTAGAACAGGAAGAGAAAAAGCGCCGCAAGAACCGTTTATTGCAGACGGTTATTCTGGAGTATATCCGTACCGCCAGCCCCGTGGCCAGCGGAGCGGTTTCTCATACCGAAGGGATGCAGTTGTCGCCGGCCACCGTGCGCAATATGCTCCATGAACTGGAAAAGGAGGGTTTTTTGACCCAGCCGCACACCTCGGCCGGGCGGCTGCCGACGGATAAAGGTTATCGATATTATGTGGATTATCTGCTGCATCTGCAAGAACTCTTGGGCGAGGAGCGTCAAAAAATTGAGCAGGAGTATGAGCGCCGGCTGGGAGAAATCGAAACGATCCTTTCGCGCACTTCCCGCATGTTGGCCTATCTTTCGCACCAGGCAGGCTTTGTTTTAAGGCCGAAAATGGAGGTCAGCACGCTTCAGAGAATGGAGTTGATCGCTTGCGATGACACCCATATTCTTTTAGTTTTGGTGGCCAAGAATGGTTTTATCCGCTACCGCCTGCTTCGCTCGCCGGGTTTGTTCAATGAGGAGGAATTACGCCGGGTTTCCCATTGGGTCAACAAACGCTTCCAAGGCAAAAACCTAAAAGACCTCTGCGGTAATTTCGATCGGGAGATGCGAGATCAAATCTGGCAGGAAGCCGGGCGCCTGGAGGAGATTTTGAAGTCCTTTGCCGAGCCCATTGCAGAGATGCTTCAAACCCACACCGAAGAAGAACTGCTGTTGGAAGGCACAGCCAATATTTTATCGACGCCCGAGGTTTCGCAAGTCGGTTCGATGCGGCGGTTGGTGGAAACGTTGGAAGATAAACAGGAAATGCTGGCCTTGCTGAAGAAAGAAATTCAGAAGGCGGAATCTAAATCCAAAAAAGGAGTGTCCGTCGTGATCGGCGATGAGGCGCGGGTGCCGGAGTTAAGGGATTTATCCGTTGTGGCCAAGGCCTTCGAAACGGATAAAAACACCGTGGGCGTTTTGGGGATTTTGGGCCCCAAGCGCATGGAGTACGGCCGCATGGTGTCTTTGGTGGAGGCGATTTATGGCGCCCTGCAGAAGGCTATAGGGGTCTGACCATGGACAGCCAACTCGAAGAATCGGCCCGGGAACAAAAATTGGCGGAACTGGAAATTTTGCGCCAAGCGCTCGAGAGCAAGGAAAAAGAAGCCCAGGACTACAAGGATAAATGGATGAGATCGCGCGCCGAGATGGAGAATTTTCGCAAAAGAACGGAGAAAGAGCGCGCCGAAACTTTAAATTCATTGCTGGTTTTAGCCCTGGGGTCATTTTTGCCGGTTTTAGAACAGATGGAGCGCGCGGTGGACAGCTTGGCCGCGGCCGGACATTCGGATTCTAAAATTAAAGAAGGCTTTACTCTTGTTTTAAACAACATGACCAAAATTTTTGAAAGCCACGGCTTGTCCAAGGTGGCGGCCGCACCCGGCGAGCGTTACGACCCGGCGCGCCATGAGGTTGTGGCCACCGAAGAGAGCGCGGATGGCGATGGAATAATTTTGCGTGTGGAGCAGGCGGGATACCGCATTGGTGATCGCGTACTGCGTCCCGCGAAAGTCGTCGTATCAAAGAAAAGTGCTGAGTGATAAAGTGCTGAGTGCTGAGTTAAGGAGAAAATTTTCTTATATTTCTCTTTGTAACTCAGCACTCGCTACTCAGCACTCAGCACTTTAATATGGAGGTATGTTATGAGCAAAATTATCGGCATTGATTTAGGAACGTCTAACACCGCGGCGTCCATTATGGAAGGCGGCAAACCGGTCACTATACCGAGCGCAGAGGGAACCACGGTCGGGGGCAAGGCCTTCCCGTCCTACGTGGCCTTCACCAGAGAGGGCCAGCTTTTGGTGGGCGAACCCGCCCGCCGCCAAGCGGTGGCCAACCCGGAGGGGACGGTCGGCGCGTTTAAAAGAAAGATGGGTCAAGACCATCACTATAAAATTCATGGCAAGGAGTACACGCCCCAGCAGCTTTCCGCTTATCTCTTGCAGAAAGTCAAAAGAGACGCCGAGGCTTTCACCGGCGACACGGTCGCCAAGGCGGTCATTACGGTTCCGGCCTATTTCAACGACAACCAGCGGCAAGCCACCAAAGACGCCGGACAAATCGCCGGCTTGGAGGTCGTCCGAATCATCAACGAGCCCACCGCCGCCTGTTTGGCCTACGGAATCGATAAGAAGGGCAAGGAAGAGAAAATTTTGGTTTTTGATTTGGGCGGCGGAACCCTGGATGTGACCATCATGGAGTTCGGCGGAGGCGTCTTTGAGGTGCTGTCCACCTCCGGCGACACGCAGTTGGGCGGAACCGACATGGACAACGCCCTGGTGGATTATGTCACGGGACAATTCCGCAAGGAAACCGGCCTTGATCTTAAAGGCGATCTCCAGGCTTGCCAAAGAGTCCGCGAAGCCGTCGAAAAAGCCAAGATCGAGCTTTCCAATCTTTTTGAAACTGAAATCAACATTCCGTTTATCTCCAACACGCCGGACGGACCCAAGCATTTAGTGTTGAAGTTGACCCGTTCGACGCTGGAGACTCTGGTGGAGCCGATTGTCAAACGCTGCAAGCATTCCATGGAGCAGGCTTTGGCGGACGCCAAACTGAAACCCTCCGATGTTTCCAGGATCATTCTGGTGGGGGGTCCCACGCGCATGCCCATGGTTCAAAAGTTCGTGGAAGATTACGTGGGGCGCAAGGTGGAGCGCGGTGTTGATCCCATGGAGTGCGTAGCCATGGGAGCGGCTATCCAGGCCGCTGTTTTAACCGGCGAGGTCAAAGATATTTTGTTGTTGGATGTCACGCCGCTGACGCTGGGCATCGAAACCTTGGGCAACATTTTTACGCCTTTGATAGATAGAAATACCACGATTCCGGTCAGAAAGTCCCAGGTATTTTCAACAGCGGCGGACAACCAAACCGCGGTGACGGTTCATGTGCTTCAGGGCGAGCGCCCAATGGCCAAGGACAATGTTTCTCTGGGCCGTTTCGATTTAGTGGGAATCCCCGCGGCGCCCAGGGGCGTTCCGCAGGTTGAGGTGACTTTTGACATTGACGCCAACGGCATTCTTCACGTGACGGCCAAAGATTTGGGCACCGGCAAAGAGCAGTCCATCAAAGTGTCGGCTCCCAATAAGCTGGCTAAAGATGAGATTGATAAATTTGTCCGGCAGGCCGAGCAGTTTGCCGACGAGGATAAAAAAAGAAAAGAGGTGGTTGAGGCCAAAAACGAATTAGACACCGCGGTTTACGCCACCGAAAAAGCGCTCAAAGAGCATGGAAACAAAATTTCTCAAGAAGAGCGCTTGGGTGTTGAAAGAGAGTTGCAAGAAAGCCGGACTGTGTTAAAAGAAGAAGACGCCGCCAAACTGCGTTCGGCCAAAGAGAAACTTTTGGCCGCGTCGCATAAGTTAGCCGAAGCGATTTATAAAGACGCTCAAAAGAAAGGAGCGCCCGGCGCCGAGGGCGCCGCGCCCAACGGCCAGACCCCAACCAACGGCAAAGAAGGCAACGTGGTGGACGCCGAGGTGGTGGACGAAAAGAAGGAGGAGGAAAGCAAGTAGGTAGTAGATAGTAGGCAGTAGGTAGGGGTGATAAGATGAAGGATACGGTAGATAGGGATAAGAAGGGGGGAAAAATTTTTTTATTCTCTCTTCCTACCTACTACCTACTACCTACTACCTACCGTATCCTGCCTACTTAAAAATGCCGCGCGATCTTTACGAGGTTCTGGATGTTCCCAGGAACGCCACGGAAGATGAAATCAAGCGCGCGTTCCGAAAGCTGGCCTTAAAATATCACCCCGATCGAAACTCCGGAAATAAAGAGGCGGAAGAGAAGTTTAAGGAAATCAATCAAGCTTACGAGGTTTTGGCGGATCAAAAGAAACGCCAAATTTATGACCAGTACGGCTTTGCCGGTTTAGCGGGCGGCGCGGGAGGCGGGCCGGGCGGCGAGGATGTTTTTCGCGACTTCGGCGGGTTCGGGGATTTTGGGGATGTTTTTGAGGACGTCTTGGAGGGTTTTTTCGGCGGCGGCGGGCGCCGGCGCGCCGGGCGCGCCAGGAAAGGGGCTGATCTTCGTTACAACCTGACCATAACGCTGGAACAGGCGTTCACAGGAGCGGAGATGCCCGTTAAGATCAACAAGCGCGAAACCTGTTCTAAATGCCAGGGCGCCAGAGCCAAGGCCGGAACCGCGCCCAAAGTTTGCGCCAATTGCCGGGGCACCGGAAAAACGCAGATGGTGCACGGATTCTTTGCTCTTTCTCAAACCTGTTCCCGCTGTCATGGAGAAGGGCAGGTGGTGGAGCACCCATGCCCTAACTGCCGCGGCTCCGGCCGGATGGAAAAAGAGGTTGAGGTGCGCTTGCGGATTCCTGCCGGCATTCCCTCGGGAACAACGCTTCGGGTCACCGGAGCCGGCGACGCGGCCGAACGGGGCTCTTTGGCCGGCGATCTTTATGTGGCGGTGATGGTCAAGGATGATCCGCGTTTCGAGCGCCAGGGAGATGATTTGGTTCATGAGATTAAGCTTTCTTTTCCCAAGGTTTCCTTGGGCTGTGAAATCGAGGTCCCGTCTTTAAACGGAGAGCGCGCCAAGGTCAAGATTCCGCCTGGAACGCCCAACGGAACTCTTTTGCGCATCCGCGAACGGGGCCTTCCCCGGTTTCAGGGCCGCGGCCGCGGCGATCTTTTTGTGCGCGTCGCGATCACAATTCCCAAACACCTGACCGAGGCCCAGAGAGATCTTTTGGAAAAGCTGGAGCAAAGCTTTGAAGAAGAAACGGGCGAAGGATTTTTCAAAAGAGTCTTTGGGCGGGAGTAATAAGAAAGATGCTAGATACTTGATGCTGGATATAAAATGAAAAAACAAAAAAGGGGAGAAGGCGAACGCGATGCCTACGGTCCCTTATTTTCTTCAGATTCCGATTTGCAAACTAGCATCCAGCATCCAGCATCCAGCATCCCGTTTTTGAACCGGCCTATTGTTTTTTTTGACCTTGAAGCCACCGGTCTTGATACCAACACGGATCGTATCGTGGAGATCGCGCTGGTCCGCCTTGATCCGGATGGGAAAGAAGAAGTCTGGACCCAGCGCGTTAATCCTGAAATCTCCATTCCTCCCGAGGCGGCGGCGATTCACGGAATCAGCGATCACGACGTGAAAGATGCGCCTTTTTTTAAAAAAATCGCTCCCCGTGTCGCCGAGCTTTTTAATGGAGCCGATTTGGCCGGCTACAATTTGTTGAAATTCGACATTCCCTTATTGGCCAGAGAGCTTGAGCGTGCCGGTCTTTCCTTAAGGATGGAGGCGCGCCGGGTGGTTGACGTGATGAAGATTTTTCAAAAAAAGGAGAGCCGGGATTTGGCCGCGGCCTATCAGTTTTACTGCAAGAAGAAGCTGGAAGGTCATCACGGCGCCCAGGCGGACGCGGTGGCGGCCAAGGATATTTTTTTGGCGCAGATGGAAAAGTATCCGGACCTTCCGCGCGACGTGGAGGGGCTTCACGGCTACTGTACCGCAACCGACGCCAGATTCGTGGACAACGAGGGCAAGCTTTTCTGGCGTTACGGCCGCGCTCATTTTAGTTTTGGCAAATACAAAAGCCGGTCTTTAGAAGAGATCGCCCGCGTTGACCGGGACTATCTGGCTTGGCTGATGGAGGCCGAAAAAACATCTCCGGAACTCGCCGCGATTTGCCGTAACGCGTTGGATGGCCAATTCCCCCAAAAAAGTCCTTAAAAATACTAACGCACTTTTTATGCAGTTTCTTTTAACCAGCTACAATAAAAAATCCGGCCGTTTTGAAATTTTGGGCGACGAGGCGCGCCACATCGCCCAGGTTTTAAGGAGAAAAACCGGAGACGTGATCCGTCTTTTTGACGGCAAGGGCGCTATCCTGTGGGGCAGAATCACGCAGTCCGCCCCGGAAGGCATTCAGGGTGAAATCATTCAAGATGGAACCGGGGTTCATCAGGAACAATGGCCGCACGCTTTGCATGTTTATCAGGCGTTGCCCAAGGGCGCCAAATGGGATTGGGTTTTAGAAAAGGGCTGCGAAATAGGGGTTTCTCGTTTTATTCCTTTGATATCAGAGCGAACGGTCGTCCGAATCGCGCCCGCGGATGTCGGGCGCAAACTGCAGCGTTGGCGGGCGGTTTTGAATGCGGCCTCAAAGCAGTGCGGAAGCTCTTGGATCCCAAGCGTGGAGCTGCCCATGACGCCGGCCAAGGCTTTGGCCCAAGCGAAAGAAAGCGATTTAAAGCTTTTTGCGTGGGAATCCGAAACAGCGGATCCCATATGGAAAATTCTTTCTAAAAAGGGGTTTAGCGCAGGGGAGTCACCCTTGAACCCAGTAGCGGAGGCCGTTCGCAGAGCTCGCGGCACCTGGGGCGCCAGAGGCGCTGCTCCGAGGGGCCCCGCGAGCACGCGGGGAGAACCGTCGGGACTGGTTCTCGGGTCTGGGGGCAAGGGTGACTCCCCTGCGCTAAACCCTTACCTTTCTCATTTGGGCCGCGCGGCCCAAACCGTGGCTTTGTTTATCGGACCGGAAGGGGGCTGGAGCATCAAGGAAGTCGAGATGGCTAAAGAGGCCGGGTTTTCATTGGTCGGACTTGGACCCTATGTCTTGCGCGCCGAAACCGCCCCCATCGTGGCCTGCTCCATGATCCATGCTTTGCTTAGTCTTTCGGCCTAATTTGATCCTGGGACTTTCTTCCTAAATTTTTTACCCTAAAGGCCCAGGTAAAATTGAGACTCTTGGTTTAAACTAAAAAAAAGAGTGGATCAAAAAAACAACGCTGCAGGAGGGTTTATGTTAAAGATAACCAGTATTTTGTTTTTGAGTTTATTAATTCCAAATCAAGAGCTTTTGGCCGAGCGGCGAAAAGATCAGAAATGGGGCGCTAGGGTCGCTATAAGTGGAATGCTTGCCGGCTCGCTTTCGGCTGCAGGTGGAGCCGCAAGTCTATTTGGTTATGAATCAGCAGTGACTTATAGAGATGGGTCTGTAGATTCGAATTTGGTTTATAGAAGCCGGCAGGTTGAGAAGCTTAGCCTTCCTTTAAGTCCCGATGAAACCCATGTTAATTTATACGATGGGGATCACAGGATCGAGCAAGTCAAAACACGGATCGGGAGGGTTTTTGATCGTTTTGGCGCCGGCCAACGGTGGGGAACCCCCGCTTTCGGTATTCGACTGCAATCTGATTATTATGAGATGGATGGTGAACGCCTAAGTTCGCGCCGCTTCATAGTAGGCACGGATAGGCTCAACGACTCGCGTATTACTATGGGTACAGGCCTAAAAGAGGTTGTCAATTGGGCTAAAAATACATGGCCCAAACCCGAATTAATGTCGGCAAGGAGGTACGTTTCGGCGGCCCAGGTAGGCTGGAAGATCCAAGATTTCTACAAAGCTACCCTTTTTATTGATCGCATCGAACCGGTTCCCAGTGCCATTAATACCGTGGCGATGATGGCCGGCACCCTGATTGCCTTAGGCAGCGCGGCGTATTTTTACTATTCCCGTTCCCGGGAAAGATAGAAACAGACGCGGCTTATAACAAGCAAGACACTCCTTCGATACATTTTTACCCGATGCTGTATCGCGGTTGCGTATCCTTTCCTGCGATAAGAAAGTCTGTTATTATGATGCGGGAGTTATCAATGTCCAACAAACAATTTAACAGGGGCGCGGACAAGAAAGCCATAAAATTTTTGGCGCGGCGCGTTGCCGCGGCTTTTCCGGTGGAAAAAATTATTCTTTTTGGCTCCCATGCTTATGGGAAGCCGACGCCAGACAGCGATGTCGATCTTTTTGTCGTCATGCCCAGCAAAAAGCGGCCCGCCGAGAGAGTCAGGGATATCTGGGATGTTATTTACCCGGCTCCATTTCCTCTTGATTTTATTGTCAGAACACCCAAAGAAGTTGAAAGACGCTTAAAGCTGGGCGATTTTTTTATTAGAGATATCATGGAAAAGGGCACGCCCCTTTATGTCCGGCGCTCTCATTAAAGAGTGGCTTAAAAAAGCCGAAGAAGACCATCAAAGCGCTCTTATTCTTGCTCGCGGAACAAAAAAAGCTGTTTATGATGTTGTCTGTTTTCTTAGCCAGCAATGCGCGGAGAAATATTTAAAAGCTTTTTTGGCGGCTAATGGCGCGGATTTTCCCAAAACACACAGCCTCCTTGAGCTTCTTAAATTAGGCCAGCGGCTCGATCCCGTTTAAGTTTGATCTACGATCTTCTTAGGCGATTGGAACCTTACGCCGTTAATTTTCGCTATCCAGGAGAAGAGGCCACTAAACGCGAGGCGCAACTTGCCATAAAAGCAATTCAAGAAATACGTTCTTTTTTGAGAGCAAAGTTACTCACTTAAATGAAAGATCTTGCGCGCCGAAACCGCCCCCATTGTGGCCGCCTCGATGATTCATGCGGTGTTGGGCAATGCCTAATCTTTAACCCAGCACAAATAAACGGCGCGGGTACCCTGGCGGAAATACCCATTAGGATATAATGTATAAGTAAGGATACAGTAATGTATACAAGGTGATGTATGGAGAGGATGCAAATTTATCTGGATTCCGTTATGCGCCGGCAATTAAACCGCATGGCCGTGGTCTTGGGCCTGTCGAAATCTGAGCTGATTCGGGAGGGCTTGCGTTTGCTCCTGGCGCAAAGGAGCGCCCCTGGTCAGGATCCGCTTCTGCAGCTTCGCGCGTATGCCGGCCGCTCCGGTAAAACCAATATTTCAGAAGCGCACGACGAGTATCTAGCCGAAAAACGCAAAAAGCGTGCCGCGTAAAATTTTTGTAGATACTTCAGCCTGGTACGCTCTCATGGACAAAAGCGACAGGCACCACGAGGCTTCCTGGAAAATTTTTCCCGAACTCATTGTTCGCTACGAAGGATTGGTTGTTTCCAATCATGTCCTGGGGGAGTCCTACACTCTCATTCGCTGCGCTCTCGGTCATGAGGCGGCCTGGAAGTTTATGAACCTTGTGCGCCAAAACGCCAAAGTGGAGAAATTATTCACCCCGGAGAATTTGGAGCAAGAAGCCTACGCTGTGCTTAAAAAATATGCGGATCAGGATTTTAGCTTTGTGGACGCCGTCTCTTTTGTATGGATGCAAGCGCTTAAAATCCGTGACGCCTTTTCCTTTGACAAACACTTTTCCATTTTCGGGTTTGTGCGTATTCCCGAATTCTAATCCATGGAAGTTTTTACCAGATATATCCGAGCCGTAAAATGAAGTTTTACGGCATTGTTCCGCCCCATATTTTTAAAGAGATTGCCCAAAGGGGCAGCATGTCGCAGAAAGAGTGCGCTTTTAATACCCTGGCTGTTAGCGAGCAGTTTCGTGGCCGGCGTTCGGCATTGGCTGGGATCGCGGGGCTTGCCGCCGTTCCCACCGGAGGCAAGCGCCGTACCATCTATGACGCCAAAAATAGGTTTCAACTGCCCGGCCGTTTGGTCCGCGGGGAAGGAGATCGAGACGGCAAGGATGCCGCTGTTAATGAAGCTTACGCGGGCGCCGGCGTTGTTTACGATTTTTATGAGAATGTTTACGCGCGCAACTCTTTGGATGGCCGGGGCGCGCGTTTGGACGGCTCGGTTCATTATGGGCGTGATTACGATAATGCCTTTTGGAACGGCCATCAGATGGTTTACGGCGACGGTGACGGTGAATTTTTTGGGCGTTTTACCGGCGCTTTAGACGTGATCGGGCATGAACTGACTCATGGGGTTGTTCAGTTTGAGGCTGACCTGGCGTATCAGGATCAATCCGGGGCCTTAAATGAATCTTTTGCCGACATTTTCGGCTCCCTGATCAAACAGTACGCGAATAAGCAGAAAGCCGGCGACGCTGACTGGTTGGTTGGCGAGGGTCTTTTTACCTCTAAAGTGAAAGGCCGGGCTTTAAGGTCTCTTAAAAATCCCGGCACAGCTTATGACGATCCCATTCTTGGCCGCGATCCCCAGCCGGCCCATATGAGAGATTATGTGCGGACATCCGATGATAACGGCGGGGTTCATATCAACTCCGGCATCCCCAATAAGGCTTTTTATGAAACGGCCGCGCGTCTAGGCGGTTATGCGTGGCAAAAGACCGGACGAATCTGGTATGTTGCCTTGACCGAGAAATTAAGTGAGGAGACGAATTTTGAGCAAGCGGCTCGTTTAACCGTGGCCGCAGCCCAAGAGCTATTCGGTGTTAAAAGCCCGGAACAGGAAGCGGTTCAGGAAGGTTGGGCAGGAGTAGGGATCAGGATTAAAACCAATGAAAGTTCATCTCAAACGAACCGGTGGACTAGCCGGTCTGGCAAAAGAGTGGGAGCTTGATGAGCGCAGGCTCGGCTCCGGCCAGAGGGCCGAGCTTAAAGGGCTTCTTCAGGCAGCTAAATTTTTTTCTCTTCCCTCTCAAACGGGCAGTCTTGCCGGAGCGCCGGACCAATTCATTTACGAACTGACCGTTGAAGATCAGGGCCAGAGGCGCACCGTCTGTTGCCAAGAACGCGCCGTATCCAGCGAACTGCGCCAGTGCCTTGAATGGATCACCACAGCCGTTGACCGCACCGCTTAAAACCATTTATAAAAGTTCCAGAAATCTTTCCCAAGGGATTCTTGCGCCCTTAAGGATGGCGTGCGATCTTTTTTGAGAGCGCGCATAACGCGTTCGCCGGATATTTGGGGAAGTTTGCTCAAGCCCGGGCTACTTCGACTTCTTTGGTGGTTACTTCGCGGTCTTCGGGGATAGGGATGCCATCTTTTTTTAGCCCTTCCAGATGCACCGAGATAGCCTCTCTGATATTTTCCAGGGCATCTTTTTCGGTTTCTCCCTGACTGGCGCATCCAGGCAGGGCGGGGACATAGACGGAAAAACCGCCCATTTCTGGCTCCGATTCTAAGACCACATGGTATTTATTGAGTTCCATTTCCATCTAAGATTACCCTCCAAATCCACCTTTGTCAATGAGAGTATGGAGTATGGAAATTATAGAGTAATTATAAGCCAGGATCCCGACTTTGGACTTTAGCAACTTTAGCAACTTTAGCTCTATATCGGCCTAGGACTTCTGGACCCCTGTTCTGTGCCCCGTAGACCCTTGCGGTGGGTGCGCTTGCGTGGGATAATTCCAGCGAGGAAAGCCAGCAATAAACGGAGGTTTCGAATGAAAATGTCTACTCGACAAAAATTAATTGCTTTAGTGGCGTTGGCCCATCTGTCTACGAGTGTATTTTCGTGGGCGGGAAGCTCCATTTCTGATGTGCCCCAGTGGATTCGGGACACCAAAGTTGTCCGGATAAAAAGCTACGCGGATCAGATTTGGGAAGGCGGGCACAAGGTTAAAAAATCCCGCTTAGCCGTTGTGGGTGTTTATGGAAGACGCTATCCAGGGTGGGAAGATCAGCCTTCCCCTCGCTTGGGCCAGAAATGGATGTGGAGAAATTTTCGGGCTCAACAAGTGCAGAGATGGGGAAATTGCGTCATCATTATTGCGCCCAAGAGCCATCTTAACCGATTTATGCGCGCGTTAAGGGGAAAGGGCTATGAGCCGGAGCGGGAAACATGGAGTGCGCTTGCGGCTTTAGGCGGTATTGGCCGCCGCCTTTGGATTCGCGGATTGAAATAGACAGCCTTGCCGGAGCGCCGGACCAATTCATTTACGAACTGACTGTTGAAGATCAGGGCCAGAGGCGCACCGTCTGTTGCCAAGAACGCGCCGTATCCAGCGAACTGCGCCATTGCCTTGAATGGATCACCACAAAGGCCGCGCGCATTGCCTAGAAAGCGGTTTCATTAGGACTTCTTTAGGCGCAAGCGCTCGTATAACTGGCGTGGCGTGACAATGGCGGTTTCGTGATAGCGCTTAAGAACCAATAAATCGGCGTCCCCGGTGACTAGCCCATCGGCACGAGATGCGACAGCCAGACCCAGAATTGCTAAATCCTTAGGGTCGCGACAAGCATCTTTGGGGACCGGAACAGGCCTGCCTAAAATGCAGTGTTTTTTAAGAAAAGAAAGAATATCTCGCGCAATAGGCGCAGGGACTTTGATTTTTCGAAGAAGTTTTCGGTTCACCTCACCCAAAATAACGTCGCCAATAATAATCTGATGGCCTTGGATACAAAGCTCAAAAAGAGAATGGCAAAGCCCATGCGTCGCGAACGCCGCAATGATGACGTTGGAATCGAAAACAACGCGCATTAAAGCTTCTTGAAAACATCTTCATCCGTCAAGAAACCCTGCGCTTGAGCAAAGGGAAAAACTTTTTCGCGAAGACTGCGAAAACGGCGGACGGCCAGAAATTCCCTAAGCGACTCTCGCACCAGCGCGCTGAAAGGAACATGCGCTTCTTTGCTTAAGGCCATGAGCTCTACGCGAAGATTTTCAGGCAGGCGAATGTTAAGAACACGATTCATCTGTCACCTCACATATTTTGTATTACATAACGTAATACATTGTATAGCATATCCTGATTTCCGTCAAGGACACGCACCGCGAAATTGTAAAAGTAACCCTATGGGACACGCGGCAAAAATCAGCAGTTCCGTAAACCTAAACCAACTCCCTCATTGAACCCGCTAAAAACAGCGTAAGCAGTTTCACAGGCCTTTTGTTTTGAATTTTAGCCCCGAGATCCCTCGCCGGTAAGGTTAAAATAACAATGAGACAAATAT
>JACQJO010000053.1 GCA_016205025.1 Elusimicrobiota bacterium | reverse complement strand
GGCTTCTTTTCCGGCCAAAAAAATCGGCGTGGTGATTCCCATCGCACGTAGTGCGGAAGATATAAAAAATAACGCCGATTTTTATAGCAAGATTAAGGAAAAACACCTCCAAAACTGCCAACTTCCCGAAACCATTGATTTAGGCGGCGGCGAGTTAATCAAGAAACCTTTGGAGTGGGTTTAAATGGCATCGAAACGATCTGCGTGTCGAAAATTTGGGAAAATACCTGACCCCTTAGAAAGTATCGAGCAAAGGGCGCTGCTCGTACGCAGTCACTGGGTTTTACTTGATACGGATGCAGCGAAGTTTTATCAAGTACAGCCGCGAACATTAAGAGCAGCCGTTTCAAAAAATATCGACCGTTTTGCTAAGGAGTTTATTTTTAGACTCTCAAAGCAAGATGCCCAAGAACTGCCAAAAACCGGCGTCAAGCGACCTACTCCCATATATGCTTTTACCATGACTGGCATTGCCATGCTTTCCTCGGTTTTAAACAGCAAAAAGGCCGCTCAAACCAGCATTAACATCATCCGGTACCGGATCGTCAATAGACGCCGATTTGTTGAGCTTGGGGGTTATGATGGCCTGCCGGATAGCAGTCGTGGTCTTAGCTGACGCTCTGTTGCCGGTAAACGGCCAACGCATGGCGGCAGTTTTAATATTCGGCGCTGAGCTTGCTGATTCAGCCTCAGAAGGTTCATGATTTGGGAAATCCGGGCATGGGACAGGCCGAGCTCCAGACTAGCGGCGCGGCGGGAGAGTCCGGGTTCTTGTCGGAAGCGTTGCCGCAGGTTTATGGCCAGTTTTAAAAGCTCTTGGATCTTGGGCGGCTTGGGTTGTGGTTCGCGGCTGCTCTTATAGACCAGATAGCTTTCCTCGTTAAGCAGGCGCTTGGGACCACGGTAAGTTAAGATTGCTCCGAAGCCAAACTCATCCGAGAGGGTAATCAGGTTTTGATCAGCGTTGGACTCGGGGAGAAACCAACATTTCAAAAAACAAGAGCAGGCTGGCGCTTTTTATCGAAAAAAATCGCGCAGCATGCGCACGATGCCTTCGGTGGCCTTTTCCGGAACCTCTTGGCCGTCCCAGTTGATGGAAAAATGGGCGTTCTTTTGGGTGGGCTTGGCGTAAGTTTCATACATCGGAAGAACCGTGGTTAGAATCTGTCGTTTGGCCCCCTGGACGTCGCGGCCGCGTTCCCGGATGTCGCGCTCGATGCGGCGCAACACCGCGGTGGCGATGCCGGTTGAAAGAAAAAATTTGTGATCGTAGAGAGAAAGCAGTTCCGGAAAATAAAGCGCGTAAAGGCCTTCCACGACGATTAGTGGTGCGGGCCGGCGCAAAACGGTTCGTTTTTTGCGGGTGTGAATTTTAAAGTCATAAACCGGCTGGCGAATGTTCCGCCCGGAACCCAGAGCTTTCAGCTGCGTCTTAATTAAACCCAGATCAATGGCCTCGGGGTGATCAAAGTTGTACTTCCGGCGCTCTACGAGGCTAAGATTGTCGAGAGGCTTGTAATAACTGTCCAATGAAAAAATCTGGCCGTTGATGCCAATTTTTTTACAGCCCTCAATAATGCGCCGCGCAAACGTCGTTTTTCCGGAGCCCGAACCTCCCGCAATACCCACGAAACACGTCCGGTTGCGCCGACTTTGTTTCATACGATGTATCTATAATAATCTATTCTTGAAATCAAAGGAGGCGGCCATGGCGCAAGGTGGACAGATTCAAGCTCAAGCTCTTAAGACCCTCATAAGAGATCCGGCGAACCTAGTGTTGGATGTTCGCGAGCCGGCGGAATACCGGTATGAACATATTGAAGGAACAACCAATTGGCCGTTAAGCCGGTTGGCGGCCGCGGCGCAATCCCTGCCAAAAAATAAAACCCTTTACGTGCTCTGCCAGGCGGGCATCAGCTCGGTCCGGGCGGCCAAAACGTTGTCCGATCAAGGCTTTCACGCCTGCAACGTGGAGGGCGGTCTCGAAGCCTGGAAAAGAGCGGGTTACGCCGTGCAGCGGGGCGGCGGAGTGATCCCCATTATGCGTCAAGTTCAAATTACTGCGGGAAGTCTGGTTTTAATCGGTTCTATGGCCGGGCTGTGGTGGCTCGCCGCGCTGGTCGGAGCGGGCCTTGTTTTCGCCGGAGCCAGCGGCCGCTGCGCCATGGCTTGGGGCTTCTCCAAACTACCCTGGAATAAAGCCGCCTAGCCAACAATGAATGTTCGCGGCAAAACAGCCCTGATAACCGGCGGCGCCGGAGGCCTGGGCAAAGCGCTGGCTGAATGCTTCTTAAAACAGGGGGCCAAGGTCGTCCTGTGGGACATTAACGCCGGCGCGCTTGCGGCCGCGCATCAAGAGCTCTCCGCTCTGGGAAATATTCGCGCTTATCCCGTTGATATCACCGACAGGCACGAGGTGTCGGCCGTGGCACAGATGATCAAAAGAGAGGTCGGGTTTATCGACATCTTAAACAACAACGCCGGGATTGTTTACGGGGGCGATTTTCTTTCTTTGTCCGAGGAGCAGATCATCCGGACCGTTGAGGTTAATTTTTTGGCCGCTCTTTGGTGCACTAAAACGTTCCTGCCCGAAATGATGGAAAAAAATTCCGGCCACATCGTGATGACGGCTTCGGCCGCCGGCCTGCTCGGCGTGCCGGGGATGTCGGTTTATGCGGCTTCCAAGCACGCCTTGATAGGATTTGCGGAATCGTTGCGACTGGAGCTCAAACGCCGCGGAAAACAAAAAATCGGAATAACCATCGCATGTCCCAGCTTCATTAAAACAGGCCTCTTTGACGGCGTCCGACCCCCGACTTTGACGCCCTGGCTTAATCCAGGAGATCTGGCTGAAAAAATTTTTCAGGCTGTCCTAAAAAACCGTCTTTACGTGCGCGAACCATTTATGGTGAAGCTTATACCGACGATTAAGGGTTTAGGCGGAATCGAAACAACCGACCGGCTAGGCGACCTTTTGGGGCTTCATTCGGCCATGGATACTTGGAAGGGCCGCCCGAAGCACAATATATAGGATCGTCGTTGGGATATATGCCGCGTCTTGATTCTTTTTTATTCAGGTTCCAGCGGATCAATGGCCGTCGCGCCGTAAGCTCGTAGATGAAAAAACCTGGCTGTTTCCAAATCCAGGTGCGGATTTAAAGCCGTGATCGCGGCCCAGCGAAAAAACAATTGATCCGGATCGTCGCTGTCGGTATCGGCGGTTTGAACCAAAAAACGATGAACATCGTCAAAATGGCTGACCGGACGCAGCGCCAAAAAAGCGATTAAACGCAACCGGTCGTCCTCGGAATGATCGCCGGCCAGCTTTACGACTTTAGGATAAACATCAAAAAAAACCATCCAGCTAAAAAGGCTTTTAAGCGCCTCCATTCTTAAAAAAACCGGGTAATCCTTATCCGCGGCCAGATCAAGGAGAGCCTGCCGGGCCATGTTGTGCGCCGGGCCTCCAAAAGCGCCGAAAAGCGCCCAAGTGGCCGCCTTGCGAACCTCCAGAGGATAGTCCGGAGATTTTGCGGCCGCGATTATCTCCTCCCATGTTTTTTGATCTTTTAGATCAAAAAGGGCCTTGGCAGCCAGGGCTCGGATATTGATGTCTTCGGGAGCGTTGTTGGAAAAACTCATTTTAAAAATCCGTTCCCTAACCTTGCCGGAGCCGAAACGCGAGCCGTCGAACTCCAGGGCCAATGACAATGTTTTAATGGCCTGGGCCCGGGTACTATAGAGTTCGGCTCGGTTTTCCGCCAGGGCCATCAACTTATGCCTGACCTCGGAATAATGAACATAGGGCTTGAGCGCCTTAGCCGCGGCCACGCGAATGCTGGGGTCCTGATCGTCGAGATATTTAAGGATATCGGGGTAATTAAAGCCGCCTGGGCCTGATAGATAAACGCCGGAGTTTTGAATTTTAAAAAGCTTGGGCACGGCCGCCATGGCCGCCGCTTGGGTTTTCATCAAAAAACAAACCCCTGCGCCCGCTAAGACAACCGTGGTTAAAGGACTGTTCACCAAGACTATAATACTAAGATGAAAAAGGCGTTGCCGGCCAAAACCGCTCTCCTTGCCGCTCTTTTTCTTGCCAGTCCTGCTTTCACCGAAAACACCGCCTGGGAAACCGGTTTCAAACGCGCCCTGGCTCAAGCGCGATCCGACGGACGCCTGATTTTTCTTGATCTGTCCGCCTCCTGGTGTTATTCCTGCTATTACATGCACCAACGCGTGCTGGATAAAGCCTCTTTCCGCGAAGCGGCGGCCGGGCTGGTCCTCGTGAAAGAAGACGTGGATAAAAAAGAAGGCCGGGGGCTTAAGAAAAAATACGGGATTTCCTATCTGCCCACCTATCTGATTTTGGACCACGCGGGCCGCGAGTTGGGGCGCCTGGTGGGAGAGCGCCCTGAAAAAGAATTTTTGGAAAGACTAAAGCGCCTGCTTGCGGCGACGCGAAGCGTTTTATTAACACAGGAGGCTGATCTTCTGCAGAACTACCTGCAAACCAACGATTTGGCCGGCGCTTCTGCTTTCGTTTCACGACTGCCCCAAGAAAAAATCGCGCTTTTAAACAACCTGGCGAACTGGCAGGCGCTAACGGCCCGGCTTGAACTAAAAAAAGCGATTCAAAACCGGCGATCCAATGAAATCTCCCAAGCCTTCCGGTTGATTCTTGAAAAAGAAGCCGGCTGTGAACTGGCTTACGACCTTGACGGCGCCCGCAAGGCGTTGCTTGATCTGGCCCTCCGGGAACGTCTTGCCCTTTGGCAAAAAGCGCGTCCTGCGCTTGAACGGCTTATCGAAAAAAAGGTGTTTATCGGCAAAGAACTTCGTTGCGCCGATTTTCGTTCCTCCATACAGGCGCTGCTCAATCTTTACCAAGACCTGGGGTTAACCGCCGAACAAAACCGCCTTGTCTTAAGAACCATCAAAACCCTGCGGGAAGACGCGCCCCGCGTTGGTTTGGATCGAAACAGGGACGATGATCTTCGATTTTTTCTGGAGCTTGCCAAGGACGACCCGCGCGTTCGCGAGCTCTACCCCCAGCTTATCAAGCAATACCCGGCAGAGTACGTTTACTATCACCGGTTCGCCAGATACCTGCAAGAACATCAGGAGCCGGCGCGGGCTCTTGAACTGGCCAAAAAAGCCCGCGAATTATGTTATGGCGCCAATTGTTTGGCCGTGGCGCGGGTTCAAGCCAAAGCCCTAGCCATGCTTGGCTTGAAAAAGGAGGCCGCAGATCTCCTTAAAAGAACGGCGCGAGAAAATAAAAAACAGTTTCCGGAAGACGCGGACGCGCTTTTGTCGTTGGAAAAAGAGCTGTGAAATTTGACTTTCTTTCCACGCTCAATTAAAATAGGTTACTTTCCTTTTACAAGCAGAGGGTACGATGGTTTCCGAGGTTTGGAAAAAAACGCAGGATTATTTAAAAACTTCCCTTCCCCCGTCTGATTACGAGCTCTGGATCTCTCCGTTAAAACCGAGGTCTTTGGAAAACGGGCTTTTTACGGTGGAGGTCCCGAACCGCTTTCACGCGGATTGGCTCGAAAAAAATGTCAAAAAGCGCGTGCTTTCTTTTTTGCGTCCGGAAGAAACCGGGGTCATGGAGCTCGACTTTATTTGGAGCGAATTGGCGTCCCCAAAAGGGGCCGCCGGCTCTTGGCATTTGCGCCCGGAAACGGGCTTCACGGCCACCGTCCGGCCGGGCCAAGCGGCCTGTTTTAATCCCAAATACATTTTTGATCGTTTCGTCGTGGGTCCCACCAATAGGTTCGCCTATGCCTCCTGCTTGGCGGTGTCGGAGAATCCCGGAAAGCAGTTTAACCCGTTGTTTATTTACGGCAACTCCGGCCTCGGAAAAACTCATCTACTGCACGCCATTGGTCACTCCACGCTCAAAAATAACCCTCAATTAACCGTCGCGTACGTCAACGCCGAAAGCCTCGTTAATGAATACCTCAACGCCTTAAAAAACAAGGATATGGACAATTACCGCGAGCGCTACCGCAAAGTGGGCTGCCTTTTAATTGACGACGTTCAGTTTTTGATAGGTAAAGAACATTCCGAACAAGAATTTTTTCATACATTCAACTCCCTATTTGATCTTAACCGTCAAATTGTTTTAACCAGCGACCGAGCCCCAAAAGATCTCCAGCCCTTGGAGACCCGGCTGGTTTCCAGGTTTGAATGGGGGGTTGTAGCCGATGTCAAACCGCCGGATTTTGAAACACGGCTGGCCATTTTAAGGAAAAAATGTGAATTTGAAGGGGTTGCTTTGGCTGATGAGGTTTTACAACGGTTGGCTCAAAGCGTGCGCTCCAATATTCGCGTTCTCGAAGGAAGCTTAAACAGTCTTATCGCCTATTGCTGTTTAACCGGCAGTCCGGCTAGTTTTGACGTGGTTGATCAAATCCTAAAACAGCTCAAAGAAGAAATTCCCGAATCCCACGCGCTTTCCCCGTCGATCGCCAAGATTCAAGAGGTGGTTGCCAAACATTACCACGTCGACGCCGCCGATTTAAAAGACAAGGGCCGGTCAGCCAGCAAGGTTTTGCCCCGGCAGGTCGCCATTTATTTATCCAGAACCCTGACCGGAAAATCTTTAGAGGAGATCGGCCGGGCCTTTGGGGGCAAAGATCACTCCACCGTTGTCCATGCGGTGAGCAAAATCAGCGGCCTGGCGCGGACCGATCCGTATCTGTCTCAATTTATCAACAAGCTTGAGGAAGAGATCCGCAAAACGAATGATTTTTGATTTCAGTGTTTACAAATATGGGATACTGTTTATATGTTTCAACAGTTTATCCACAATGATTCCAGAGGGGAATCGGCCTATTTAAAATTATCCACATGGTGATTAATATGAAGATTAAATTAGATAAGAAAGATCTTATTGAGCGTTTACAAATTGTTCAAAACATGGTTTCTAAAAGATCCGCCCTCCCCATTCTTTCCAATTACCTGCTCGAAACCGACCGGTCTGCCAGGAAATTATGGATCACGTCAACCGACCTGGAGGTTGGAATTAAAAGTTCATTAGACGCCATTGTCGAAGAAGACGGATCAATCACTCTCCCGGCTAGAAAATTGGGTGAAATTTTACACGAACTGCCTTCCAACGGATCGTCCGACGTTGTTTTGGAATTAAAAGACAACAACCGCGTTCAGGTTTTAGGGGCCCATTCTAAATTTCAGATCGTGGGTATTCCCAAAGACGATTACCCTGTCTTGCCGGAGTTCAAAAAAGACCAGGCGATTGAGTTTCCGAGCGCGGTTCTTTTGGATATGATTCGAAAAACGGTTTTTGCCGCCAGCAACGAGGAAACAAGATATGTTTTAAATGGCGTTTTGTTTGTTTTAAATCAGGGCAAGGTTTCTTTGGTGGCCACAGACGGAAGGCGGCTGGCGGCTGTATATTCGGAAGGGGTGGCTTCGGATAAAAATTTTCAGGCTATTATTCCCACTAAGGCGCTATTGGAAGTGGGGCGGGTCGCCGAAAGGAGCGCTGGCAATCCTTCCGCAAGCGGGCCGGTTTTGGTTGAAATTTCGGAAAACAGGGCCGGGTTCTACATTGACGGTACAACCATTTTTTCGCGCCTTATTGACGGCAATTTTCCGGGCTGGGAGCAGGTTATTCCCCGCAAGCCCGGCGTTAAGGCGACGGTGCGCGTCGAGCCTTTTTTAGCCGTTACCAAAAGGGCTTCTTTGTGCATTTCGGACCGAGTGGGAACGTGCCGGTATAAATTTTTTAAAAATCACTGCCAGGTTACCTCCAAAACTCTCGGGCACTATGAATTCGAGGAAGAGATCGACAGCGTTTCTTTTGACGGGGAAGAGGGCTTTGAAATTTCCTTTAACCCGCACCATGTCATGGATTATTTGAAAAACATAACAGCCGATAAATTTGAAATTCAACTAACCACCAGCGTGAATCCAGCGCTGTTTGCTACCCCGGAGAACCCCCGTTACTCTTATGTCGTCATGCCCACCAGGTCCCAATAGGGACAGCGGCGGCACAGTCACGCCAAATAGGGGCAGGGGTTTAGGTAAAATAGGGTATCAATTGGCGGACAACAAGGGTTTTTTGCGTATTTTGACGCCAAAATTTTTTAGCGACTTAAAGCTGGCCCTGGGCAAGCTTTGGGATTTAGCCGAGGCATTTAAGTTAAACGGAGACGCGCTTGTTATTGTCAGCCAACACCCGGCCCTTTATTGGGAGGCCAGGCTTAGAAAACGAGAGATGGTGGAGTATTTAAAAGCATATGGAATCAGAGACATCAGAATCAGGGGATCGGCCCGGTAAATCGGAAGAAGCCTACACATCTAAAGAGATTCAGGTTATAGAGGGGCTGGAGGCGGTCCGCCGCCGTCCGGCTATGTATATTGGAACCACCGGGCCGGCGGGATTGCACCACCTCGTTTATGAGGTCGTGGACAATTCTATTGACGAGGTTTTGGCCGGTTTCGCCAAAAATATAGACGTCACGATTCACAGAGACGGCACCGTTTCGGTATTAGATGACGGCCGGGGCATCCCTGTCGATCCCATGATGGATGTTAAGGATCCTAAATTGCGGGGTAAAAGCGCGTTGGAAATCGTGATGACCGTTTTGCATGCCGGAGGAAAATTCGAGAAAAAGGCTTACCGCGTTTCCGGGGGCCTCCATGGCGTCGGCGTGTCCGTTGTGAACGCATTGTCGGAATGGCTGGAAGTGGAGGTTTATAGGGGCGGAAATATTTATAAGCAAAAGTACAAGAAGGGCAAGCCGGCGACCACGGTTGAGGAGGCTGGAAAATCCAGCGACCGGGGAACCAGGGTCACTTTTTATCCGGACAAGGAGATTTTTCAGAATATTGAATTCTCGTTTGAAACACTCTCGAAAAGATTAAGAGAGCTCGCTTTTCTTAACGCCGGAACGCGCATAACGTTAATAGATGAAAAGGAGGACAAAAAACACACCTTTATGTTTGAGGGCGGCATTGTTGAGTTTGTCCGGTTCTTAAACTCAAACAAAACAGCCGTTCACGGCGATCCGATCCATGTCCACAAAGAAAAAGAAGACATGACGGTTGATGTTGCGCTTCAGTACAATGATGGTTTTGATGAGAATGTTTATTCTTTCGTCAACAATATACACACAACGGAAGGGGGCACCCATCTGGCCGGTTTTCGCTCGGCGTTAACCCGGGTGGTTAATGACTACGTTAAACGTTATGAGCTTTTAAAGAATAAAGACCTGGCTGTTTCCGGGGACGACGCCAGAGAGGGATTGGCGGCTGTTTTGTCTATTAAGATATTGAATCCGCAGTTTGAGGGGCAAACTAAAACCAAATTGGGAAACTCCGAGGTGGAGGGGTTGGTCAAATCGGTTGTGGGAGACGCCCTGGGCACCTATCTTGAGGAGCATCCCCAGACGGCCAAAGCGATAGCTTTTAAGGCGATCAACGCGGCGGAAGCCCGTGAGGCGGCCCGGAAAGCCAGAGATTTGACCCGGCGCAAAGGGCTTTTAGAGATTTCTTCGCTGCCCGGTAAGCTGGCGGACTGTCAGGAAAAGGACCCCCTGCGATGCGAGCTTTTCATTGTGGAGGGAGATTCGGCCGGAGGTTCGGCTAAAATGGGCCGCAATCGCAAGTTTCAAGCTGTTTTGCCCATACGCGGAAAGATTATTAATGTGGAAAAGGCCAGGCTGGTTAAAGTTATTTCTAATGAGGAGATTCGAACCTTGGTTACCGCCATCGGGGCCGGGATCGGCAATGAAAACGGGGATGCCAAAGAAAACGGAGGAGGGTTCAGTTTTGAGAAGCTTAGATATGGAAAAGTCGTGATTATGGCTGACGCTGACGTGGACGGTCAGCACATCCGAACGCTTCTGTTAACGTTCTTTTATCGTCAAATGAGGCCACTAATAGATAAGGGACACATATATATTGCGGTCCCTCCCCTTTACAAGGTAACCAAGGATAAAAAAGAGTTTTACGTGGAAACAGAAGATGGTCTTGAGGCTTGGATTAAAGAGGAGATGGCCAGGGCCTATGTGCTGGTGGTCGTGGAAAAAGGCAGAGAGAAGACAACATTTAAGGGCGCCGGGCTGGAAGGGATTTTAGACGCGGTGCGGCAGGTTGCGGCTTTGGCTAAAAACCTGGAAAAGAAAAAGGTTTTATGGAGCGAGATATTGGATTTTGTTAAACAGGAGAAAATCCCGCTTTATATGTTGGAGATCGGCGGCGGAGAGAAGGTTTATTTTTTTAGCGAGAGGGATTGGCTGAAAGCCAAGCCCGGATACCTGGAAGCCAGAAAAAAGAAGCTCCAGGAGGAGGGCGTTGATCTGGGCGAAGAGTCGGAGGAGATGGGGCCGGAATTTAGGGATTTGGCTGAATTTAAAGAATTGCAGGAAAAGCTTAAAAAACTGCAAGACGCCGGAGTTTGGACCGCTGAAACCAGGCCAGGCGACCGGGAAAAAACCAGGAAGACGAAACAAGATCAGGACACTCCGGCCCTGGCATTTAGGTATAAAGACGCGCATGAAAAAAACGTCATTGGCGAAGATTTTATCGATCCCCTGAAGGCTTTTGATCAGGCCCGGGAGCTTGTTTTAAAGCACGCCGGAATCCAGAGGTACAAAGGATTGGGCGAAATGAATCCGACCCAGCTTTGGGAAACCACCATGGATCCCGCCAAAAGAAAGATGCTTAAAATCGAGCTTCATGACGGGGTTTACGCGGACCAGATTTTTACGACTTTAATGGGAGAAAAGGTAGAACCCCGCAAGCGTTTTATAGAGGAACACGCGCTTGAGGTTAAAAACTTGGATATTTAGTTATGGCACAGGAAAAAGATAAAGACCCGGGCGAACTTCCTTTGAACCCTTCAGAACAAGGGAGGATCGAAATTCGCCCGGTCGAAGAGGAGATGAAAGCCTCTTATATCGATTACGCCATGAGCGTTATCGTGGGGCGCGCGCTTCCCGACGCCAGGGACGGCTTAAAGCCGGTTCATCGGCGCATTTTATACACGATGGACGAGATGGGCCTGGCCTATAACAAGCCTTTCAAGAAATCCGCGCGCGTGGTTGGAGACTGTCTCGGAAAATATCACCCCCACGGAGACCTGTCGGTTTATGACGCGCTGATCCGAATGGCCCAGGACTTTTCTCTTTTAGTTCCGTTGGTTCACGGACAGGGCAATATGGGCTCGATCGACGGCGATCCCCCGGCCGCCATGAGGTACACCGAGGTCCGGCTTTCCAGGGTTTCGCAGGAGATGCTCTCTGATATCGAAAAAAATACCGTTGATTTTGCGCCCAATTATGATGGATCCTTGACGGAGCCCAAGGTCCTGCCCTCAAAACTTCCCAATCTTTTAATTAACGGATCGTCCGGCATCGCGGTGGGCATGGCCACCAACATACCGCCGCACAACTTAAGCGAGGTTTGCGGCGCGGTGGCGGCGTACATTGACAATCCGGAGATCACCATTGATGAGCTGGCCCAGTATGTTAAAGGACCGGACTTTCCGACCGGGGGGCAGCTGGTGGGAACCGCCGGGGTTAAGGAATACTTTAAGACCGGCAGGGGAAGCATTGTGATCCGGGCCAAAACGGAATTTGAGGAAATTCGCGGCGGACGAACCGCCATTATCGTCACCGAGATCCCTTACCAGGTCAATAAATCCCTGCTTTTAGAGAACATGGCTCAATTGGCTCGCGATAAAAAGATAACCGAGATATCGGATCTTCGCGATGAGTCCAGCCGCGAAGGCGTGCGTGTGGTGATCGAAGTTAAAAGAGACGGCAATCCCCATGTTTTGTTAAACCAGCTCTACAAGCATACCCAACTCGAGGTTTCTTTCGGCATTATTATGCTGGCCATCGTTGGCGGCCGGCCCAGGGTTCTTTCGCTTAAGGAAGCGATCGGCTGTTACGTTGAACACAGGCGCAATATTGTCCGGCGCCGGACCGAATTTGATTTAACCAAAGCCGAAGACCGCGCGCATATCGTTGAGGGCTTGAGAATCGCCATTGAGGCGATCAATAAGGTCATTAAAATCATCAGGGAAGCTAAAGATACCGAAACAGCCAGGCGTGGCCTAATGGAGGCGCTGGGGCTTTCCTTAAGGCAGGCCAACGCTATTTTGGATATGCGCTTGGCGCAGTTGACGGCCTTGGAGAGAACAAAGCTGGAGGAAGAACATAAAGAGCTCATTAAAACGATTGAGGAATTGCGGTCAATCCTCGCTTCCCCCCAGAAAATTTTGGGCATTATTAAAGACGAGATGATTAAACTTCAGAAGGATTACGGCGAGGAGCGCAAAACCGAAATCGTTCAAGAAGTCAAAGAAACCAATATCGAAGACCTGATTAAAAAAGAAGAGGTGGTTGTATCCTTGTCAAGCCAGGGGTACATCAAGAGAATGCCGGTGGATGTTTACCGGGCCCAGGCGCGTGGCGGCAAGGGGATCACCGCCATGGACAACAGAGACGGCGAGGATTTCGTGGAAGAGGCGATCATCACCGACACTCATGCCACCATGCTGTTTTTCACGAATCGCGGCCGCGTTTATCAGGCCAAGGTTTACGAAATCCCGGAATCTTCAAGAATTTCACGGGGCAAACCCGTTATTCAGTTTATCGGCATCGTTTCCAATAAAGAGGAAAAGGTGACCGGAGTGGTGACCATACGGACCTTTGAAGCCAAGAAAGCCGGATTTTTAGCCATGGCCACTAAAAAAGGCGTGGTCAAGCGCTGTGACGTTAATTTGTTTCAACACATCAGGAAAACGGGCGTCACCGCAATCGGGCTGCGGGAAGGAGACGTTTTAGTGGGCGTTCGAAAGACGCACGGTTCTCACGAGCTTTTCTTGGCCACCAAAAACGGAAAATCCATCCGGTTTTCAGAAGAGCAGCTACGTTCCATGGGCCGAACCGCCACCGGGGTTCGCGGCATCAGGCTTGACAAAGGCGACGAGGTCGTGGGCCTTGAAGTGGCCGAGCAAGAGGATAAAAGGACTCTTTTGACGGTCTGCGAGAATGGTTTTGGCAAGAGAACCTCTTTGGATGAATACCGAGGTCAATCCCGCGGCGGGTCAGGGCTGATCACCATTAAAGCCACCGAGAGAAACGGTTCGGTGGTCGGCATTAAGCTGGTTGACGATGAGGCCGACTTGATGGTGTTGACCGAGCGCGGCATGGGTGTTCGGCTGCGCGCCAGAGATATTAAAGTTATCTCCCGCAACACGCAGGGCGTTCGGCTGGTCCGGCTTGAGGAAAAAGACCGCGTTGCTTGCGTTGAGCCCATCGCTCAAAACGCCGTTACCAACGGCCACCACTGAAGAGCTAGTTAGAGAAGAATTCTCCAATAGCGCCGCAAACCCGCTCGATTTCTTTGTTCGTAATTCCTGGAAATAGAGGAAGCGCCAAGATTTCCTCGGCCAGTTTTTCGCTGACAGGAAAAGATCCGGGTTTATGCCCCAGGTTTTTAAGGGCTGGCAGTAAATGAAGCGGCGTCGGGTAGTAAACTTGGGCCGCGATTTGCCGCTGACCCAGGTGCTGCCGCAAGGCATCCCGTCGTTTTGTCGTAATCGAGAAAACATGATAGACCGCCCGGCCTCCAGGCGTTTCTTGAGGCAAGACGATACCCGAAATGTTTTTGAGGAGTTGCCGGTAGGCCGCGGCCGCTTCGCGCCGCTGGTTATTCCATTGGTCAAGATGATCAAGCTTGACGTTTAAAATCGCGGCCTGCAAGTCGTCTAAACGGCTGTTGATGCCGACTTCGAGATGAGAATATTTTTCCCTGGACCCATGGTCAGCTAACCGCCAGACGCGATCCGCGATTTCTTTGTTGTTGGTAACGAGTCCGCCGGCGTCGCCGCAAGCCCCCAGGTTTTTGGTGGGATAAAAACTGAAACAGCCGGCGTCGCCCAAAGAACCCGTCTTCTTGCCTTTATAAAGGGCGCCGTGGGCCTGGCAGGCGTCTTCGATTACAAAAAGCTCACGCCGCCGGGCGATATCCAGAACGGCGTCCATGTCGGCCGGGTTTCCGAAGATATGAACCGGCAGGATCGCTTTTGTTTTTACACTAAGACGTTGCCGGATCGCGGCGGGATCAATGGTCCAGGTTGCCGGGTTGATATCGGCAAAAACAGGTTTGGCCCCGGCGGCCGCGATGGTTTCGGCGGTGGCGAAAAAAGTGAAAGGAGAAGTGATGATTTCATCGCCTGGGCCGATTTCCAAAGCCCGTAGAGCCAAATAAAGCGCGTCAGTCCCGTTGGCCAATCCGACGCAGTGGTTGGTTTGGCAGTACCGGGCGAATCTTTGCGTAAAAGTCTGGTAAACCGGACCGCGCACGAATCGCCCGGCGCGCAGGACGTTGCGCGCCGCGGCTTCCAGAGTTTTTTCAATAGGTTTTTGGCTTCGGGCAAGATCAATAAAGGGAACGGCCGGTGTGCAAGATTGGCGCGCCGGCGCGCCGGGGACTCGAGGGGTAGGCTTCATTGCAGGTAAAATTCTATCATGCCGGCTTGCCTTTGGCGCGCCCGGTCGGGTGGCGCGGGGTTGCGTTTATTGCGCGAAAATTTTTATGAGGGTCATTGAGTTTTATAAACAAAACAAAGAACCTGTTTTTTCTTTTGAATTTTTTCTGCCCAAAACCCCTGAAGCCAAGGATGGTTTTTTAAAAACGCTGGCCGAGGTTAAGGCCTTGGCCCCGCATTTCGTGACCTTAACTTACGGCGCGGCCGGGTCTTCCCGGCAGTCTACGGTTGAGATGGCCGGGCTTTTGAAAAACAAATACGGTTTTGAAACCGTGATGCATTTAACCTCCATCGCCCATACGCGTTCGGATATTGATGGTATTTTGGCCCAGGCGCGCAAACTAAACATCGAAAATATCATGGCTTTAAGAGGAGACCTCCCCAAAGACGGCCCGGTCGTTGCGCTGGAGCAAAGAGATTTTAAGTACGCCACGGATTTAGTGCGCCACCTGCGTCAAAATAACAATTGGTGCATTGGGGTGGCGGGCTATCCCGAGGGGCATACGGAAGCCGTTTCCAGACAGCAAGACATTCTTCGCCTAAAGGAAAAGGTGGATGCCGGCGCCGATTATATAGCGACACAGCTTTTTTTTGATAACCGGGACTATTTCCGGTTTGTGGACGAGGCGCGAGCGGCCGGGATTTTGGCGCCCATTGTTCCGGGCATCATGCCGATCACTAATTTTCACCAGATTCAGAAGTTCGCCGCCATGTGCGGCGCCAAGATTCCCGCTGATCTTTCGGACCGGCTGTCCCGTGTTCACGATGACGCCCAGGCGGTGGTTAATATCGGTATCGAGCACGCCGCCCACCAATGCGCCGACCTTTTAGCTAAGGGTGTTCCGGGTATTCATTTTTATACGCTTAACCGGGCCCGTTCGGCGCAGGAAATTTTGAGCCGGATAAAAAGGCTATAAACAAATTGAAAAAGCTTTGGCCAGGGAGGGATTTGAACCCCCGAAGGGCATCGCCCGCCGGTTTTACAGACCGGTGCATTTGACCACTCTGCCACCTGGCCGATGGCGTTCTTATTATAAAACTTGCCTTCTTAAAACTCGCTTAATTTCCACGGACCATCCCCACGCACGTGGGGAAAACTTTTCTCGTTACCAAATTCCACGCAAGGATCGCGGACCCGCAATTAACCTACATAACTGCAACCACGGGCCGATCCTATGCCAATCTGCCAACCATTCGCCAAGAAATAGCCCAGGCAGATGTGTTTGCCAAGGAGCTGTGCAAACCCAAGGTTATCGAAGCCCAGGGAGAAGAAAACTGCCTCAGCGCCATTAATTATAGGGATGAACTGGGACGCTTTAGACAGGAAGACATCCAATACAAGAAAAATGTTGCCCAGGAGCTCAAAATTTTTAAAGAAACCTTGGAAGACTGGATTTTCGGTGATGTAAAGAAAAAGTAATTGTCGTTGGCGTTTACCTCGAAAGGGAAGACTCAAAGCTGTGTTGTCCTGAGCCAATCAAAAAACGTGCATAATCTTTTTCTTGACCGATTACCGTTTTCCCGCTCGTTTTGTCTGATGTTAGAAAGTCTGCCTTGACGTTTGCACCCGGCGCTAACATGCATAACTACATAAGCGTTCGCCCCGATTTTGTTTGGGGGCACATCCTCCTTTTCGAAAAAGCTGACGCATTGTTTTTTACCACGGGAGCGGGGTTAAAACTTGGAAGAGCAGCTTTGGATTTTTTCGATGACCGGGGCGAATTTCAGGCCTGGGGAGAAAAGAAGCGTGCCCATTGAAAGTTCGAATTCTTTCGCAAAGAGGGCACGAGTTTCGGCTTGGGAAATCATGAAAGCCTCGCGGGTTTCAAATTCGGCCGCGTCGGTCCCTTTGATTTTTTGCTTTTTGTAGGCTTCGTATTCTGCGCTTCCGATAAATTTGGCGACCCTCTCCACGCCCAACAGCATATAGAGGTCGTAGTAGTGCCGCATGAACAACCGCGGCCTGTCTTTCTCGGGGTCATGGCGGTCGCGGTGCTGTCTGAAACGCCGGCAGATCGTTTGAAGTTTATCCACGAAGGTGTATTCCGGATTGAAACACTTCACTGCCTGCGCGCGGTTATCCGTGACATCGAGACCAGCTTTAAGAACTCTATCGAGCGCCCAACTGCTGAAGTCGCACGGCTCGTTCGGCGCGGTCTTGTCAAAGCCGGCTTCCAGCAGAACCTCGGGTTTGAGTCCCGGCAACGCCGCGAACAGGGGTTTGTATCTTAAGCTGATTCCGCCATTTTGAGCCTTGGCATCATCGTAATCCGTGTTTCTTATAACGGTGACTCCCGGTATTTTCATTTTCTTAGCCAAACCGTCGTAGAAATCCAGGCGGGCCTTGATGTGAGCGGGCTTGTCGCCTTTGAGATTGAGCACGGGCGGAGGGTCAAAGCGAATATCAATGTCTTCAGAGAATCGTTCAATAACGGCCCATCCTTTTGACAGCGAAGTACCGCCCTTCATTTCAAATGAGAGGTCCAACTGCTGGAGGCCCCACAGACAGTGCATGATCCAATAATCTTTTTCGATAAGCGTTCTAGACAGCCCCGTATCGGCGGCAATCGTTTCGATCAGGGTTTTCGCGTCTTTTCGTTCGTGAAAAAACTCAGGCATGTGCGACCTCTCGCAACGTCCGTTTCGCGGCTGGGTTGCCGTAGAGTTCGGCGTATTCGAGGACTTTTTTACGATCGAACTCGTTAAGATGAGACTGTAAATTCCTGCGAACGGCGTCGACATCATCAGGTAGCTTCCTTAAATTGTTCAACAGATCAACGAGCAGATACTCCTTGGTAAGGGCCTTTGGGTAGGCGGGAACTAGACGGAACTTAAATCGGTGTCCACCCAGGCGGAAGTCACCGGCTCTCCTATGGTTATAAACGAGGGTGTGGTTGTGCATCTGCGTTAGGCCAAGCCCCAGGTCTGTAAAGTGATTGTAGGAGGTGAGCAGGAAATCGTCGGTTTTAAGGAACGCGCGCACGAGGTCCTGGTTATCCGGGGGGGTGGCTCCGAGGGCATTTTTTCGGGGACGGTAATATAGGCCCCCTGAGAGCCTATTCACTTCCTCGGCTTCCACAAGCGTTTTTAGGTCCCGGTCCACAGCTGTTGATAGACCCTCTAGGTCCTGCCTTCTATAGACCTGGCCTGGTTCCATAGCGTTTTTTAATTTCTCAGCATTCTTCATTTTGGTCCCCTCCCTAACACCCCTTAGTATAGCCCCAAAACCCTAAAATTGCAAGTATTTTTTATAAATATTCATGCATAAAAGAGCCTTTTTATTGATTTATCCCAACCCAGGTGGCATTAGAGTGTCATTTCGGGAAGTAAATCGGGCTAAATGGACCAAACTCCCTGCTAGAATATAGAGAGAGATGGGTCGGCATTCCCGCCCTCTGTTGGGTAACGAGCAGAGAGCGGGGGTGACAGGGTTCGACGGAAGCGGAGCTCTTGAAACTTCAGGCCCTAGTTGGCCGAAGGCTAGGTGAAAATTCGGCCGAAACTGTACCTGCCGATAACGTCGGGTACGCTTGGGCAACCGCTTAATACGCGGTTCGCTCACGCTCCCTAGAGAACGCCTTCTACTCTAGATCGAGCGTCATCAGAGGGCTTAAGAACGGAGGAGTCCTGCAGCCTGCAGTCCGTTCTGACACAAACTAGGCGCCCTTTCGGCTTTTCCAGTCTCCAGGGAGGCCGGTAGGTAAAACTGGAGACTAAGCCTGTAAATGTCTTGGGGTGAAACTTTCGGACGCGAGTTCAATTCTCGCCACCTCCACCGATTTAACTGACGGCCCGCTGTTACAGCTGAAGCGTTATGGCGGCGTTAAAACTGATCAACGAGTGCCGGAGATGGGCGCCGATGCTGACGTCGGCCTTGTCTGTCAAGGGTTTCGTGAAATCAAGGCCGGCGTTTAGCAGGCGCCGGCGGTTTTTTTGATTGGGAAAGTTGTAAAAATCCAACCGCGCCGCAGCCTCGGCGTTCCATCCGGCCATCTCGGCTTTAGCCGCGACTCCCGCGGTTTGCTTGGTGTAGGTCAAGGCGGGCAGTTCGGAAAATTTCATTCTTTTTAAACCCACGCTCGGCGCCAGTTGGGAAACCGGAAAATCTTTTTTCAAGTTCCATCGCCACTGGAGATCTCCGGAATTTCCGCGGTGCGAGAACAAGCCTCCCTTGTCGTCCTTCTCTTTGACCATTAATTTCCACGCCAAATCGTGAGCGGCGTTTAAGGGATGAGTGTTGTAGGCCCCGATTTCCCAGAAAGAAAAATCAAGATTATCTTCCCGATCCTCGACCGCTTTGGTGTCTCGTTGTCCGAAATCAACCGAAAGCCGGGCGTGCGACCAGTGTTTTATCTGGGGTTTCCAGATAACGGTGGAACCCAGCTCATTTTTGAATTTGCGGCGATTTTGGGCCCAGTGCCGCTCCAGCTTGGCGTCGCCGGAGAGCGTTAGCCGTTTCTGAATCGGAAACGATTTTTTAACGCCCAGGCTTAGTTTATTTTCATTCTTCAAGTCTTCAAAAGCGAAATGGGAAGCGGTTAGCCTCGCGCTCCAGCCCTTAAAGTTTTCGGCGAACGTCCGTCCCGTATATTCTTGATAGTTTTGAACCGACAGCGCGTCAAAGGACCGGGAGCGCCACAGCAGGTCGCCTCCCCATCTGATCGTTTCACCAAGCGCGTCTTGCTTTCTGTAAGCGCCGATTTCGGCGCGGTTGGTTAGCAGGCTGGAATTTCTAGTTTTAAAATCTTTTTCCCGGCGCCCGACTTTAAACCGGGTTTTGGCCTTGTCGTCTCCTTGCTCAAGGCCGGCTCCGACGGACCAGAAGGTAAACCGGGCATCTTCCTCCTCCTCGTCTAAAACGAAAGCCAGGCTTGAGCGGCCGAAGGATTGCTTGATATCCAGTTCGGTGGTCAATCCCGGCCGTGTTAAAACAAGAAGAGCGGATAGCGCGGCCCAGCGCATCATTAATGCAGGGTTTCGGCCGGGGGTTTTTGCAGGAGAATTTTTAAGGGGATGCTTTTTAAGCTGGTGCCGTTAACCAGGATTTCGATGCTGTAGGAGCCCTTTTTGTCAAACCGGGCGTTAAAAAAGTTAAGAGCGATGGGCACCGACTGTTTGGTGCCGGAGAGCATATTGGGGGGCCGCTCTACATTAAGAGAGCTCGATAGGTTGACGATTTTTTTGCCGTCTTCGTCTAAAACTATGATTTCAAGGGCATGGGGTCGTCCCGACTCGGCCGGCGTCAGGAGAAACCGCATGACCAGGGTCAGCCGCGGCCAACTGGCCGGCAGTTCCCGGACGCACAGAGTGTCAAAGGCGCCGCCTATGACATAAAGCTTGCCGTTGGTTACCTCTGCCGCGTCCGCCAAGAAAGCAAAGTCAAGTTCCATTGGATTGATTAAATGACCGGTCGGGATAAAGTTTCCTGACCGGTCACCCCGGCGAAGGCCGGGGTCCAGGTTTTTGAAATTACGGTTTTCATAGTCCGGATTCCGGCTTACGCCGGAATGACGAAAATTATGCTTCTTTATTAAACAAATGGTTACTTCGGTGAGGGAGGGATTCGAACCCTCGATACGCCTTTACGACGCATAACGGATTAGCAATCCGCCGCCTTCAACCGCTCGGCCACCTCACCACGGGCAATATTGGGGTTATTATCGCATTAAGAACGGGATGGACCGTTGTGGCGGAGGGGGAGGGATTCGAACCCCCGAGGAGCTTGCGCCCCTAGTGGTTTTCAAGACCACCCGTTTCAACCACTCACGCACCCCTCCGTTGTAGGTCAACGAACCGCTCTTCTTTGATTTTTAAGCCAACCCAGCCACTTTTCCTCTAAGTCTTCGATGGAGCGCATTCTGTAAGTCTTCCAAAGAGACTTTTCAAGAGAAGCCCCGGCGCGCAGATTATCGCAAAAGACTTTAAAGCGCAACTTGCCAAAAGCGACAAAAAGGTATTTAGTCAAAGAGTAAGATTGCAGGTACCAGCTGTTGGCGTCTTGGCGCGAAGATTCTTTTTCGGGAGGCGGCCGGATAAAAAATTCGGCCAAAGGTTCGGGCCGCCACGAGGTTTTTGATATCGCGCCGGCGGCCCAGTGGCGTCTTTGTGAATCCGGGCAAGCCATCTCCTCCATCAGCGTGGCCAACCCTTCTTCAAGCCACAGGGGAGGCTCCCTGTTTTTTTCTTGAAAAAAACTGACGGCCAGAAGGTGGGTCAGTTCGTGCGCCGCGGTTTCAAAAAAGTCGTCCATTGACGCGGTTTGGTAAAGGACAACCGTCTTGGACGAATAGAAAGACACGCCCTTCGACCAAGAAGGCGGATGAAACTCCCCCCTGACGTAAGCTTGTTGGTTTTCGTAAACGTACAGTCTGATTTTGGTTTTTTTGATCCAAGGAGCCAGGATGTCCATCTGCAGGCGAAGACGGGAATGGATTTTTTCCATGCCAAGGACAGCGTTGGTCGGCAGTTTTTTGGCCTCATGAAACAGGTCAAAATGTTGCGTCTGCGACGCGTTCCAGGACGCCGGTCCGGATTCTGCCGGGCACGATTGACGGCACAGAACAAGGCCAACGAGGGCGACGGCGGCCCAATTCCTCAAGAGCATAGGGTGTAGTAAACTGTTCCTCTAGGCTAATGTCAACAATTTTTGACGCCGTCGTTGTAGGGGCGGGCGCGGTCGGGGTGTCCACGGCGCGCGCCCTGCGAACCTTGAAACCCGGCTGGCGCTTGGGAGTTTTGGAAAAAGAACCCTTTGCGGCCCGGCACACCAGCGGCCGCAACAGCGGGGTCGTTCATGCGGGGTTTAACCAGAAACCGGGCACCCTTAAGGCCAAGTTTTGCGTTGAAGGCAACCGCGTGCTTGAAGGGGTCGCCCAGCGCCTGGGCGTTCCTTTCCGCCGGATCGGCACGCTGGTGACGGCGGCGTCGGACAACGAGGCCAAGGTTTTAGAAGAGCTGTTTAACCGCGGCCGGGCCAACGGGGTTCCTGGACTTGAAATTGTTGATCGAGGCAAGATTGCAAGCCTTGAGCCGAACGCGCTGGGCAAATTTGGGCTTCACGCGCCCTCAGGGGGCATCATTGACAGCAAGCTGTTGGTTGAAAAATTAGCCGTTGAGATTAAGGAAAACGGCGCGGAAACGCAGTTTTTCAGCAAGGTGGCCGGCATTGAGGAAACAGCCGAAGGCTTTCGGCTGGCCGTTGTCTCGAATCACGAAACAAGGCATGTTTTGGCGCGGCGTTTGGTCAACTGCGCCGGCCTTTACGCGGATCAAATCGCGCATTTTTTAGATGTCGGCCGCGAGTATTTCATTGTTCCCTTTAGGGGCGAATACTGGAAGCTGGCGGCCCAGAAAAGTTCTTTGGTGCGGTCCATGGTGTACCCGGCGCCTGATCCCCGGTACCCGTTTTTGGGCGTTCACTGGACCAAAAAAATTGACGGAGGGTTGGCCGTTGGTCCCAACGCGGTTCTTGCCCTGGGGCGCGAATCCTATGGGTTTTGGGATATTCGATGGCGAGAAACATTGACAATGGCGGCCAATCCCGGGTTTCTTCGTCTTTTATCCAAGCTTGATTTTTGGCAGTTAGCCGCTCATCAAATTAAAATTTCTTTGTCTAAAAAGTTTTTTATGCGGGAAGCCTTGAGGCTGGTTCGCGGAGCGGATGCCCGCGATCTGGTTCGCGGCCCGGCAGGCAACAGGGCTCAACTGGTCAGACGGGATGGAACCCTGGTGGATGATATGGTGGTGCTGATCAAGGGGAGTTCCATTCATGTGCTTAACGCGGTTTCTCCGGGTTTGACCAGCTCTTTGCCGTTCGGAGAACACTTGGCCGCAATGGTTGCCCAGTTCAATTAATGCTCAAAGGACCTGACCGCAGCGCCAAGAGATTGGTCGCAACGCTAGCCTTGGGAGCGTGGGGGTTTTCGCTTGTTTGCGGTTACGGTCAAGAATCGTCCGGGTTAATTAAATCCACGCAGGCCGTTCCTTTTGAGGCCGGACGGCTGATTTATGACCAAAAAAAAGAAAAGATTTATTTTGAGGAAGGTTTTAAGATTGAGCGCTCAACGCAGAGCCTCACTGGCAGGAGAATGGTTTATGACTCCGCGACCGGGATCGCGGTTGCTACGGGATCGTTGGTTTTTCAAGACCCCAGCATTACGCTTAAAGGCAATTACCTGACGTTTCATGTTCCCTCCGAAACAGCGCATTGGCAAAATGGAGTTGAGGGGAATTTTAAAACGTCGTTGTGGCGGTTTAAGGCCAAAAGTCTTAAGGGCAAAACGAATGCTTATCAAGCCAGAGGCGTTCGCTTTACTTCCTGCGATAGGGATCACGCCGATTACCACGTTTGGGCCTGGAGAGGAAAAATTTGGCCCGGCCGCAAGGCTAACTTTACCCACGCATTTTTACATTTTGGCCCGATCCCTTTTTTGTATTTACCTTTTTATTCAAAAAATTTGGCGCAGGAGCGGCTGTGGACCGTTTATATCAGCCCCGGACAGACGGGGCGTGACGGCAAAATCGCGCGCACAGTGGTCGCTTTTCCGGCGATCAAGGACAAGCTCTATACCCGCATGCGCATTGATTATCTTTCTAAAACCGGAGTCGGGTTCGGGCCCGAGCTTATTTACAGGGAAACGGACAAAGGCTACGGCCTACTTGATCTCTACACCATACGCGAGAAGCCGCGCCCGGAGTTTGGTTTGGGAGGAACCCGGCAATGGTATCTGCGCAGTGAGGGTTTTTATCAAATCATTCCAGGTCTTTCAGCCCAGGGCACGTTTAAGTTTCAGAGAACCCCGGAGTTTAACAGCCTTTATGTCAAGGATCACCCGGAGCGGGTCCTGCAGAACCTCCAATCTTCATTGGCCTTAAGCGGCAGCTACAAAACTTTTCAGTTGCGGTCTTTTTACTCCGAAAATTGGGCATTTGACGAACTTAAAAAGAAGTTTTTCAGCTCGACGCGGGTTTTACCCGGCTTGGAAGGCGTTGTGCATCCCACGAAACTATGGATCACCCCCCTTTATCTTCAGGGCAATGTTTTGAGTCAAAAAGACGAAACCAAGACCGCTCCAGACGACGTTCCTTTTAGAAAGTGGAGCAATTCCGGTAATGCCAGGCTGTATACCCCGTGGCGCTCCGGCCTTTCTTTTATCAACGGAAGCCTGGGCGGCCTTTTTAGCACCAGCCATGTTTCGGCTCTCTCTAAGATCAATCATGTTTCAATACAACAAAGCCGGTACGGAGGAGAATTTTTATTGAGATTTTCTCCCTGGAGCCCCGTTGATTTGGCGTTGACTTACAGTCACATGCTTCGTTCCGAAATCGGAAGTTTGCGTCAGGACACCAAGGCCCTTGATCGCGGCGTCAACAGCAAGACGCTGACCGTGCAGGAAATTGGACGGTTCCCGCTTGGCGGAAGTCTTTACGCCAGAACGGCTTACGAGTTCCCGACGATACCCGGAACCAGGCTGATTCATTGGACCCAAAACCTTCAGCCGGTCTGGGGTTCGTTCGTGTTTTCCCCGCTTTTTGGCCTGGGCGTTAATTTGAGCACCAGCTATGAGGTTTTTATCCGCAAATACGCGCACACGGTCGGATTCAGTCAATTCGTGGGCCGCGGCGTTTTGGTCGGAATGTTTCAATACAACAACAGATTCCCCAACCAGCTTTTACCAGCGTTTATCGGGAATTTTTACGATTTTGGCCCGTTCGAACAACTTAAGGTGACCTGGCGCGGCAAATACCACTCTAAGACCAAAACCGTTCTTTCAAGGCACGCTGACGTTATTGAACCGTTTGATCAAGAGATTATGATCGTGCCCAAGCTTCACGATTTTTTGATAACGCTTGTTTTTAGAAACCGCAAAGAGGTGCGGGAGTTCTTTTTCACCATTAGGCTCAAGGTTTCCAAGCAGCAGGAACAGAAAGCGCTCGAACACTTCAAAGAGGAAGAGATTCGTCCTTGGCGCGACGAGAGAACCCGCGCCGTCCGATAATTGCGGCCGGCAACGCGGGCCTTGCAACGGCGCCAATAGCGGGCTACCTTAAAGAGTAGACGCCTTACTGCCTATGAAGAAAAAAGGCTGGAGCTGGCTCGTTTTGCCTTTAGCCGCCATCTTTGGCGTCATCACCTATTTAACGATCCAGCGCGTCGCTTACGCGCCCACTTTTTATTTTTTGCAGGCAGCCTTATGCATGATGGTGGTTATTGTCCTGGGCCTGGAGGTGGGGTATCTTTTTTCTTTTTTAGGAACCCTTGCCGGAGTTGCGGCCGTTTTGACGGCTGCGACCAACATGGCCGCGGTTCTATTGATGACCGAGATAGTTTTAATTTGGACCGTTATGAGCCTAGCCTCTTTTTTTGAGGGACTGCGGGAGAAAGACCACCACGTTTATGAGGCAATGTTGGATAAAACCGGGCGAACCCTGGCACAGTTGCGGCGCGAAATTGCGGCTTACGGCGTGCGCATAGAAGCGGTTAGGACTCAAACCGAGTTTCGCACCAGGCTGGCCAAGGGCGCGGCGATGATCGGCCAGAGTTTAAACCCGGCGCATATCCAAGAGGCTTTAAAAGACGCGCTTAGACTTAATTTTCCGCGGATGGAAACGGACGTTTTTTGGTTTGACCTTGACAACGATAACGGCTTGGATTCATTTGAACGATGGGTCCAAGAAAACAGGCGATTTCTTTTGGTGTCCGATACTCAAAAAGACGAGAGGTTTCGCCGTGCGTTGGCCCGAGATTCATCTTGCCCGTATCGTTCCTTGGCCATTGTGCCTTTTCATGAAGGCGGCTCGCCGGGACGGCTTGGGGTTCTTAGGGTCGCGTCCAAGGAACCTGCTCAATTGACCCAGGAAGATATTAGGGTGTTGGATCTTTACGCGCTTTTAGGGAATATCGGATTCGAGAACGCCAGTTTGAACCAGAAGGTCGAGGATATGGCTTTTCATGACGCATTGACGGGAGTTTACACCCGGAAAATGTTTGACGAACGGCTGATTGAGGAATGCGGTCAGGCAAGCCGGTTCCGGCTCAACCTTTCCATGGCTTTAGTGGATATCGACCACTTTAAATCTTTCAATGATCGTTTTGGTCATCAGGTCGGGGATCGTTTGCTCGAGTGGCTGGCCAAGCTGCTGCGGCAAACTCTTCGCGAGGTTGATTTTTTGTCTCGCTACGGAGGCGAAGAGTTTGTTGTTTTGTTTCCTGAAACGCCGAAGAAAGAGGCGGTTTCTATCATGGAAAGAATTCGCCAGGAGGTGGAAAGCCGCGGCTTTATTCTGGATGGGTCAGCCAGGCTTGGCGCCACCGTTTCTGTAGGCGTGGCCAGCTTTCCCGATGAGACCTCAACACCGCAGCAACTATTGCGGGCGGCTGACGAGCGGCTTTACATGGCTAAGGGCATGGGCAGAAATAAGGTGGTCAGCGACTAAATGAGTTTCATGTCGGGTTATTTTTTTTTAGGCGGACCGGTTTTTCTTTTGATCGTTTTGCCGGTCGTCTTGAGATTTTTTCCTCGGCGCTCCGGTATTTTTCAGACATGGCTGGCCTTGTTGGCGGCGGGATTCGCGCTTTTTATTTTGTTTTTGTTCAACCAATCGCCGGAGCGATTGCGACAGGCCGGCGTTCATCGGGAGAGCTGGATCATGATGGCAGCCGTTATGGCTGCCGCAGAGATTTTTTATTTTAAAAGATTTTTTTCGGCCGGTGCTTTCCAGGAAACGCGTCAAAAAAGCGAAGCGCAGCAGTTGAGGCATGATCAAATTTTTCACGCTGAAACGGAGATCAGCGCCTTGAAATTAAAATTGGCCGCCGAAGAGGCTAAACTCCAAGAAAGCCTAAGATTTTATTCAACAGTCCGGGATTTGGCTGAATGCGTGGATTTCGAGCAAATGAAAAAAGTCTTGGAGCGCGAGGTTCGCCAGGCCATGCCCTATCTAAGCGGCTTTGTTCTTTTTGTGGTTAACAAACAGAAAGATTTTCTGGAACCCCAAATTCAGCACAAGCTTTGGCTTTCGGACGAAAAGGTCCAGCGCAAGTTGTCCGGCCAGGCCAGGATCGAAAAAAAGCCTTTTTTTTACGATGAGGCCGCGGGCCGCGAATTTTTGGTAGCTCCGATTTTAAGCGGGGAGGAAATTTTGGGTGTTTTTGCCGGCGCGCTGGAGACCAAGGGCGCGCAGGGGCAAGCCTGGCCCTCGCGGGAGGAGATGTTGGTTTGCGCGGCCACCGTGGCCGACGAGCTTAAGTTCGGATTGCTCAAAACCATCAGTTTTGCCAGATTAGAGCAGCTTTCCCGCGTTGACGGCCTGACGGGCGTTTTCCGGCGGGGCGTGTTTGACCAGCGGCTTGACGACGAGGTTCTTCGAGCCAAAACTTTTAAGACTACACTGGGGCTTTTATTTTTGGACGTCGATCATTTTAAAAATATCAATGATCGTTGGGGGCATCCGTTTGGGGATGTTGTGTTAAAAAAGATAACCGCTCTTATTCAAAATTCTCTTTACGAAACCGATTTCGTCGCCCGCTACGGAGGCGAGGAGTTCGCGGTGTTGCTTCCCCGGACCAACGAAGAGGGAGCGCTGAAAAAAGCCGAAATTATCCGCCGGCGCGTCGAGAGCGAGATTTTTTATCAAGAAGATAAAAATACCAAGATCGGAGCGACCGTTTCGATAGGGGTGGCTTTTTTCCCAAAGGATGCCCGTGATGCCCAGGGTTTGATTCGCGCCGCGGACGAGGCTCTTTATTACTGTAAAGAAAACGGCAGAAACAAGGTTGCCAGTAGATCCGAGCTGAATATCTGAACGATATCGGTACCGAGGAGCCTCCTCTGGTATATAATTCTAGATATGGCTGTTCGACAAAAGCGGGAAGTTTCTCTTAAAGTAGGCGTTATCGGTCCCAGGGGTCTGGTGGGAGAGGAGCTTCTGCGCCTGTTGGAAAAGAAAAAATGGGTTGACCAATTAACCCTGATTTCCACCGAATCCGGTGTTTCCGGAAAAATTAAGTTTAGAGGCGCCGGCGTGCCTCTATTGGGCTGGGCTAAATTTTTGGCGCCCAAGCGTTCGGCGTTGAATATTTTAATCAGCTTGGCGGATGCCGGATGGTCTAAACAATATTTAAAAAGATTTTTTGGCGCCAGCCAGTTTATTATCGATGAATCGAGCGCTTTTCGCATGAATCCCGACGTGCCCCTAATCATTCCAGAAATTAATGGTTCGTTGATTCGGGAGAATCCCCCCAAACTGGTCGCCAGCCCTAACTGTACGACGGTAGTTTTGGCTTTGGCGGTGGCGCCTTTCCTAAAGCATAGTCCCATCCGCCGCATTGTGACGGCCAGCTATCAGGCGGCTTCGGGCGCCGGGCGCGACGCCCGCGACGGATTTGTCAAGGAGCTTAAATTTTTAGCCTCCGGAAAACTTAAAAGCTCCAGGGCGTTTGCACAAATTTTGGCCGGCAACGTGTTGCCGCAGATCGGGAGTTTTTCAGAATCCGGGTTTTCCGAGGAAGAGGAGAAGGTCGCGGCCGAAACCAGAAAAATTTTAGGGCTTTCCGATATGCCCATTTCAGCCACCTGCGTGCGAGTCCCGGTCCTTCGCGGACATTCCTTGGCCGTTTGGGTTGAGCTGGAAAAGCCTTTGCCGGCGGCGGGTTCGCTGACCGGCGTTTACGAGGGGTTTCCCGGAGTTCATTTTTCTGATTCCTCCTACCCGACGCCGCTGACCGTTGATAGCAAGCCGGGCGTTTACGTGGGCCGCGTGAGAAGAGATCCGGTTTGGCCTAATGGCATCTCTCTATGGGCGTCGGGGGACAATCTTCTTAAAGGAGCCGCTCAAAACGTTTTGGATATCGCGGACCTCGTCACCAGCGCCAGTAACGGGTCATTGGGCGCTCGGTTGTGATTGCTGATGCCTAAATATAACAACATCCTTGAGACCATAGGGCGTACTCCTTTAGTGCGAGTCAATCGCCTGGCTTCGCGGCTTAACTGCCCGCTTTATGTTAAATGCGATTTTTTAAACCCAGGTGGGTCCGTTAAGGACCGCATTGCTGTTTCAATGCTCGAGGAGGCAGAGCGCCAAGGAAAACTCAAGCCCGGCGCCACGATTATCGAAGGAACCAGCGGCAACACCGGATTCGGGCTGGCTTTGGTCGGAGCTGTGCGGGGCTACAAGATGATTTTTACCATTACGGACAAGCAATCCAGGGAGAAGATCAGCATGATGAGAGCTCTTGGGGCGGAGGTTATCGTGTGTCCCACGGCCGTGGCGCCCGAAGACCCGAGGAGCTATTATTCGGTGGCCAAGAAGCTCGCCGAAGAAATCCCTGGTTCTTTTTACCCCAATCAGTACGTCAACCAGGCCAATCCCGCAGCGCATTACAATACGACCGGTCCCGAGATCTGGCAGGATTGCGAGGGGGAAATTACGCATTTTGTCTGCGGCATGGGAACCGGGGGCACCATTTCCGGTGTGGGCAAATACCTCAAGAAAATGAACCCGGAAGTGAAGGTCATCGGCGTGGACCCCATCGGCAGTATTTACGCCGATTATTTTAAAACGCGCAAGATCGGTCCGGCTCATACCTACGTCGTGGAGGGAATAGGGGAAGATATCTTGCCAGAAACCATGGATTTTTCCGTCGTTGATGAGGTCGTCTGCGTGACCGACAAAGAATGTTTCGTTACCGCCAGAAGGCTGGCTCGTGAAGAGGGTATTTTTACGGGTGGCTCCGGCGGCGGCGCGGTTTGGGCGGCTGTTAAGGCCGCCGCGAATTTCGGCCCGGAGAATTTTGTGGTGGCGTTTCTGCCAGACATGGGCATGAGGTACCTTTCCAAGATTTTTAACGACGACTGGATGCGCGAGAACCGGTACTGGACGAGCGATAATTTAATCACGGCCGGAGAGATTTTAAGGCGCAAGAATTTTGAAAAACTCGTTTACGCCGAGCCGGCCGAAAGCGCCCTTGTCGTATGGAAAAAAATGGCCAAAATGGACATTTCGCAAATGCCGGTCATGGAGCACGCTAAGGTGATCGGATCGATCTCGGAGGACCGGTTGACCAATTTGACGCTGGACGGCAAGGATTTGAAAGAGGTTTTTGTGCGGGAAATCATGGGACCGGTGCTTCCAGTGGTGACCGAGGGGACCTTTGTGGATGAGTTGTTCCGGGTGTTGACCAAAGAAACGCCGGCTGTTTTGGTTCAAACCGGCAACGGCTCAAGCGGCGTGATCACCAAATATGACGTCGTGCACGCGCTCTACCAGAGCCTTGAATAAAGTTTTAGATGGTAAGTTATAAGTTTTTAGTTATCGGAGACTTTTTTTGAACTCAAAACTCAAAACTCAAAACTCAAAACTCAACACTCTGTGCGTTCACGCCGGAGCCGAGCCCGATTCCTTGACCGGAGCCGTCAGCCCCCCCATTTATTTAACGTCAACCTACGCGCAGAGGGTTCCCGGCAAACACAAGGGTTATGAGTATTCGCGGACCAAAAATCCGACCCGCGACCGATTGGAGCGCGCCTTAGCCGAGTTGGAGGGAGTTGGATTTGCGTCAGCGTTCGCCTCGGGGTTGGCCGCGGAAGACGCTGTTTTGCGTTTGCTTAATCCCGGCGACGAAACGTTGGTCTGCCGGGATCTTTACGGAGGCACCTTTAGGTTAATGAGGAGGGTGTGGCAGAATTACGGTCTTAAGTTTCATTTCTTAGACACGACTCAAGTTGCCAATGTGACCGGGCGGATAACTTCAAAGACAAAGCTTATTTGGGTCGAAACCCCTTCCAATCCTCTTTTGTCCGTGACGGACATTGCGGTCTTGGCTAAAGAGATTCATCGCAAGGCGCCCCAAGCCTTACTTTGCGTGGACAATACGTTCGCTACGCCTGTTCTGCAGAGACCGGCCGCGCTGGGAGCCGATCTGGTCGTACATTCGATGACCAAGTATTTAGGCGGCCACTCGGATATTCTGGGCGGGGCGGTGGCAACACCCAGCGCCCAGATCAACGAAAAGATCAAGTTTTTTCAAAACGCGGCCGGAGCGGTTCCCAGTCCCTTGGACTGTTTTTTAGTTCTACGCGGGATCAGAACTTTGGTGGTTAGAATGAAAACCCATTGCGATAACGCCGCGAAAACGGCATGGTTTTTAGCCGGACACCCGGCAGTCGGGCGTGTTTTTTATCCTGGATTTGAGGATCACCCCGGTCACGCCGTTGCCAAAAAACAGATGAGCATGTTCGGTGGAATGGTGAGTTTCCAGATCAAGGGGGGCCGAGCCTCCGCCGAACGGTTTTTCTCCAGACTGAAGATTTTTACGGTGGGGGAATCATTGGGAGGAGTGGAATCTTTGGCCTGTTATCCCTGGGTGATGACCCATGCCTCTATCCCCGAGAAAGAACGCTTGGCGGCGGGCGTAACCGACGGTCTTATCCGGCTCTCGGTAGGCATCGAGGGAGTGGATGACTTGACGGCCGACCTTCAAAACGCTCTAGGGCCAGCTAAAACGTTGCGGCCCGGCCGGCCGGTTAAAATGGTAAAATCACTCTAGTCGTAAAAATATAACTATGGCTAATCGAACGACCACTTTTCCGGACCAACAGTTAGTCAAAAACAGCCGCCAGTGGCATCATATTGACGCCAATGACCGTATTTTGGGGCGTTTGGCCTCTAAAGCCGCGGTTTTATTGATGGGTAAACACAAGGTTTATTGGAGTCCCCATATTGATTGTGGCGATTTTGTGGTTGTGACCAACGCCAAGACCGTGCGGGTAACCGGAGACAAGTTGATCCAAAAGCAGTATTTCAGGCATTCCGGATACCCGGCAGGCGGACGGACCACTCCGCTGGGCAAACTTCTACAGGACCGGCCAGAGCGCGTTATTGAATTGGCGGTTAAACGTATGCTGCCCAAAAATAAATTAGGCCATAGAATGATCACCAGGCTTAAGATTTATCCGACAGAAAATCATCCCCATGGAACCCAGCACCCAACAGCCATTGCCTAACGATTCCATTTTGACCACCGGGAAGCGCAAAGCCTCGGTGGCTAAGGTTTGGCTTACCGCCAAGGGAGAGGGCCGGTTTATTGTTAACGGTAAAACCCTTGAGAACTATTTTGGAAATCATCCGTGGCAAAAGGCAGCCTCGTTAAAACCCTTAACCACCGCCAAACTGGATAAAGCGGACGTTCGTGTTCAGGTTTACGGCGGCGGAGTAATGGGTCAGGGAGACGCGATTCGTCACGGCGTTGCCCGAGCCATCGCCCAGATTGATCCCAAACTAAAGAAACTGATGCGCGCGCAAGGATTCTTGACCCGCGACTCGCGTATTGTAGAACGAAAGAAGCCGGGCCGTCCCAAGGCCAGGAAGCGCTTTCAATTCTCCAAACGATAAACCGCGCGTTTTAGTTTTTTTAAGTGATCAAACCGGCCAAGGCTTTAGAGAATCTTCCCCCCTACGTCTTTGTTCATTTGTTGGAATTTAAGGCCCAGGCCAAAGCATTGGGGCGCGATATTATCGATCTGGGCATGGGCAATCCCGACCTGCCCACGGACCCGGCCATTGTCGAAGCTTTGGCGCAGGCGGCGCGCGACCCAGCGACCCATCGCTACCCACTAGGCAAGGGAACGCCGCAATTTCTTTCGGCTGTCACTGGTTTTTACCAGAGAAGGTTTGGCGTCGGAATTGATCCGGTGTCCGAAGCGCTGGCTTTGATCGGTTCGAAAGAGGGTCTGGCCCACGCCTTTTTTGCCCTGGCCAATCCCGGCGATACGGTCATTGTTCCGACGCCGGCCTATCCGGCGCACATCAACGCTCCCTATATTTCCCGCACCAAGCCCCACTGGGCGGTTCTTTCGCAGAAGAATAATTTTTTGGTGGACTTTGGAAAAATTCCCACCGCGGTTTTAAAGAAAACGAAGTTGATGGTTCTTAATTACCCCAATAATCCGACCGGCGCCGTTGTCACGGATAGAAATTACCTTAAAGAGGCTCTTAAACTGGCGTCTCGGCACGGGTTTTTATTAATTTACGACAACGCTTACAGCGAGATCACTTTTGACGGTTATCAGGCGCCTTCGATTTTGGAATTTCCCGGAGCCAAAAATTGCGCCGTTGAATTCAACTCTTTTTCCAAAACCTATTCCATGGCCGGCTGGAGGGTCGGCTATGTCGTGGGCAACGCCAAGGCGGTCGGTTATTTGGCCAAGTTTAAAAGCTTCTTGGATTATGGGGTCCCGGCCTTTATTCAATTGGCCGCGGCCCAAGCCATGCGCAGGGGCGGCGAAGGCGAGATCGCCCGGATTTATCAAAATCGCCGGGATGTTTTTTTGCAGGCGGCCCGTGATCTCGCCCAATGGGAAATCCCCAAGGTTCAGGGCTCCATGTATCTTTGGACCAAGATTCCATCCTGGTATAAAAAGAAAAAATCTTTGGATTTTGTCAAAGACTTGGTTTTGAAAACCGGCGTCTGCGTTTCTCCAGGAACCGGATTTGGGTCTGCCGGAGAAGGCTACGTAAGGATTTCCCTGGTTGAAACCGAAGATCGTCTGCGCGAAGCCGCCCGCCGGGTCGGCTCTCTGATCGAAAGAAAACCAAGGATTCCCGCCGCAGCTTCTTAGACCCCCAAACGATCCCATAATAATTCCATAATTTCAGTTATGCCGGGTCCTTTGTGGTGTTCCGCGGCCTCCGCCACGCTTTTAACCACGTTTTGCTTCACCTCGGTATCCACCCCAAAGACTGGGTTGACGGTTCTGCAGGAAAGTGACGCCAATGTTTTTTTAAGCGGCGTTGTGGGCGGCGATTACGCCACGCAGGCGGCGCAAGATATTTTAGAGGAGATCCCCGTCGCCAATTGGCTGCCCTTGGAGATTTTTTCGGTGGAGGACGAGTTTTCTGAATTTTTTACCAAGGAGAGTTCGCGTTACGCGCGGCGCATGGTGCATGAGCATGCCGGGCACTTGGGTTTAAGCGGTCCCCTTTCTCTGCATGAAGACGCCCCTGTTCCCAAACGGCCCGTCAGGTCAAGGCACCGGCATGCCAAAATTAAAGCGAGCGTTTCCACGCACCGCCTGGGGATTTCCCTTATTTTTCGATTCTAGTGTCGCTGGTCGAGCGGCTGTTGAGCGTTCGCTTCCAGGCTTTGATCGTGTTCGCTAAAAGCATGGCGATGGTCATGGGGCCTACGCCGCCGGGAACAGGGGTGATCAGTCCAGATCGCTGTGATAACCCCTCGAAATCGCAGTCACCTACCAACCGTTCGTCGTTCATACGGTTGATCCCGACGTCGATCACGCAGGCGCCTTCCTTGACCATTTCCTTGGTAACAAACCGGGGCCGGCCGATCGCCGCGATTAGAATGTCCGCCCGGCGCGTTATTTCGGCGAGTTTTTTTGTTTTAGAGTGGCATACCGTAACCGTGGCGTTATGAAGGGTCAAGAGGTGAGCCATGGGTTTACCAACGATATTGGAACGCCCGATAACGCAGGCCATTTTTCCCTCAGGATTAACGCGGTAAGCCTCCAGCATTTTTAAAATTCCGAGCGGCGTGCAAGGAATGAAACAATTTTCTAACTCCGTTAAACTTTTAGCTTGGTAGAGGCGGCCCCAGTTTTTTACGCCAAAACCATCGGCGTCTTTCTCTTCAGGCATCGCTTCCAGAATTTTTGACGCCCGCATTTGAGGCGGCAGGGGCATCTGCACCAAGATGCCGTGGACGCGCCGGTCGCCCCCAAGCCGCTGCAGTAAATCCAAGAGCTCATTTTCACCGGTTGCGGCGCCGAGTTTGTGATCGATGGTTTCGATGCCGGTTTCTTTGCAGGCCGCGATTTTATTGCGGACATAAACGGCGCTGGCCGGATCATCGCCCACCAGAACGGTGGCCAAGCCCGGTTTTGTTTGGGCGCCAAGCTTCCGGATGTCTTCTTTTAACTTCTGCCGGATAGCCAGAGCCAGGGCTTTACCGTCGATGATTTGGGTTTTGATCATTTCACCCGTTATTTTAGTCCTTTTCTTCCAGAGGGCTTTTAAGAATGGGCAGGCGCGTGGGCCGGGCGGAACCTTTTTGAATCTCGATCTGGGAAATCAAAATGGACGGCGCGATAACGGCGGTCGGTATTTTTCCGCCGGGCCCGCCGACCAATGCGTTGTGAACAGCGGCGTCGTCGCCCGCTGCCGCTATGGATTGCATCAAGTTAATCGGCGTGCCGACGATTTCGCCGTTATGAACCAGCTCTTGGCGCCCGTCTGGATAGACGAGGGTCAACAGGCGCGCCGCGGCCCGGAATGTTTGGTGCGAGCCGGTTTTATCTTCCTGCCTGACCGTTTCGATACCCTCCACGATAACCCCGAAGGGAAGATTTTGCCGGCGCACCTCGTCAAGCAGAAGGCGCCTCAATTCTTTGCCGGAGAACGTTTTTGAAGATTCCACAAGAACGTTAGCCGCTCGGGCATGGGGGCTTTGACCGCTGGCGGCCCGGCCATGACCGTTGGAGAATGGAAGCAGATTTTTGACGGGTCTTCGGGAAAGGAGAAAATTTTTTAAGATTCCATTGTCCACCAGAATCACGTCTTGGGCCCCGACGGCCTGTTCATCGAAAAGGTAATGACCAAGAAGTTTCACGGAGCCGAATTTTTTCATCAGAGGAGCATCTCTGACGGTAAGAAAATCGGGAAGAACGGGATGGTTGATTTTATTGCGAAAGGCCTGCGACTCCTCGGGATCGCGCTGGCGTTCTCCCTCGAGACGGGAGATAAACGCCAGAAAGAGTTCTGCGGAGGCCGAGGGGTCCAGAATGCAGGGGGCCATGGCGCTTTGAGCCTGCGGCGAAGAGTAAAGACGGCTGAAATTTTTTTTCATTAAGCCGATGGTTTCAACCAGAGCGGCGCGATCGGGCAGATCTTGCGAATCATTGACCGAGACGGTTTGCGTTAAATGCAGAGGAAGCCCTTTTTGGCTTCTGCCGTAAAGGCTTAAATAAACCTCCCCGTGATCCCGGTCGTAGGAGACCTCCGAACCCTCGGAGGTTAGAATGTAAGTGCTGGAGCGCCGCCAGCCAAACTTGATTAAAAATCTATAAATCTTAGGATCCGCGCTCGATGTCTTGGAGATTTCGGCCAGGGTTTTGCCGTAGGTGTTTTCCAAAGATTCCCAGCTTAAATCCCGCGGTTTGTTTTTAAGAGCCACCGCGGAGGCTGTTTTTTTTTCTTGGGAAAAATCATCGGTAACGTAATCCGGAATTCCTTCAGCGGCGCGCTGGGCCTTTTTTTCGTAAAAAAGACGGCAAGCGTCCTTATAGGTTTCATCCAACGCGTTCCAAACATAATGACGCGTTAAATTTTCACTGGACGGGAAAGAGACCGGCCATTCGGCGGACGATCCTACCCAGGAGTCCGGCGTTTGGTCGAAATCGTGATTTCCAACGCGCACTTCGGGATAAAAGTTCCATTCTTCGTTATGGTTTTTAAAAACAATCTCGCCGTCGCGAAACCCTAGGTCTGCCGAGGCGTCTTGATTGACGCGCAGGCTGATGAAATAGGGCCGGGGGTAGCCTTCATAGCGAAGCTCCCTTAGGGCCCGGCCCAGTTCTTTTTTCAAGGGCGCCAGGATTTGTTCGGGAGATTGAGCGAACGAAGGTAAAGCGAACAAAGTCAATAATCCCGACAAAGCGATTGGGAGCAATGCAAAAACGTTGTTCATCTGAAAATCGGGGATTTTAATATGGGCGGCCGGAAACGGTCTTCGCTTTGTCGCTGCAACTCGATTTCTGATATTAAAACAGAAGGAGCGATTTCGGTAACCGGTATGAATCCGGAAGTCGAACCGCAGTAGGCGTTGGAAACCGTCGGATCATTTCCGGCCGCCGTGATTTTTTCTATGGCAATGAGCGGAGTTCCCACGTATTCCAAGCCTCGTACCAGGGTTTCGGTTCCATCGGGAGCGACTCGATAGATCAGCCGGGGCCGGCTGATAAAGCTTTGACTGGAACCTCTTCCGGTTTGAGCCTCTCCGGAACGCATCGCTATCAAACGAAATCCGAAAGGTTTTTTTCGTTTTTTAATTTCTTTTAGAAGCTCTTCTTTAAGCTCCCCGACCCCAAGACTCTTGCCGGTTTCAATGATGAGAACAGACATTCTTCCTTCCGCCAGACTGCCGGCATTCGAACGCCCGTTGCCGTTGGAGCGCGCAAATCCCTTAATGGGGCGTCTCGACATCAGGTAATTTTTCAAAATGCCGTTGTTGACCAGAGCCACGTTTTGCGCCGCCACGCCCTCGCTGTCAAAAAGGTAGTGGCCGTTTAGGGTCGATTCGTTGAATTCGTTTAGAGCAGGATTAGACCTTACGCTAAGAAACGCCGGGATGACCCGCTGGCCCACCTTGTCTTTGAACGTTTGCAGTTCGCCCCGTTCTCGTTGGCGCAATCCTTCAAGGCGATGACCGAGAGCTTCGTGGAAGAACACCCCGGTTGATTCGCCGTCTAAGATGGCGGGAGCGACCTGCGGAATCTCCAGGGAAGCCAGTTTAAGGCCGGCCACTTCATGAGCTACCTCTTGAACAAGCCCGGCCAATTGATCTTCGGAAGGAAGGGTTGTTTCGTGGCGGGCATGCCCGCTTCTGAAAGAGTCCACCATCAAACCGTCGGAGGCCCGGGCTTCCCCGTGGATATAAAAGAATATTGGGTTATAAGTTCCTTCCTGAATCAGACGCGTGCCTTCAGAAGTAACCAAAAGCCTGGTTTCTGATTTGAACGAGAAATAGGTGTAACCTGATTTAACTTCAGGATATTTTTTGAACTGTGCGGACGAAACGACGCAGAGCCGCTTAAGATGCTTGATGTCCGGTTGAGGAGCGCCGGCGCCGAGAACGTCGGCACGGCTGGGTTTTTCCCGCGAGAAATCCGGCAGTTTTTCTTCCTCCATTTCTTGAGCCAGGGCGGCCCTTTTTTCGTTGTATTTGCGCACCGCGTTTTTGTAAGCGTCATCAGTGTTGTGCCATAAGACGAAGGCGATGGGCGCAGTTGCCAAAGACAGACTGCCTCCTTCCCATTTAACGCCGGAGCTGAAACCTTCCCAAGAGTTATCGAAGTTATAATCACCCACCCGCGCCTCGACAAAAATTGTTTGATTGTCGGATTGCGATTTCCAGCTTACGTCTCCATAAAGGCATTGAACCCGGTAATCCTGCGATATGGTCAGGCGATAGAGGAGAAAATATAAAGCTGGGGAATCTTCCATTTTGAGGTGGCGCATTGAATGCTTGAGTTCGGATTCCATGGCGTCGAGGACAGGTTCGTAATCGGCAGCCCACGAGGAAGTGAATAGTGAATAGTGAGCAGTGGGCAGTGTGAGGCTGATAATAAGCAGAGATCTTTTGAAAGCGCTTTTTACTGCAAACCGCTCACTGTTCACTGCTTACTTCCCCAGGTAGGCCTTAACCATGGCGTAGAGGGCGTCTAGGGTCGGACAGGCAACGCCATGGGTTCGCGCGGCATTGAGAAAAGGTTTTACGATAAGGTCCAGCTCGGTTTTTTTGCCCCGCAGGGCGTCCTGCAGCATGGAGGAACGATTGGCGCCGGTATTCTTTAAAATTTGGCGCAGGCCGCCGAGAGGGTCCTGTTCAAAAAAGGCCGGCCGGCGGTTCATGGATTTCAAAACGGCCAGAGTTTCCGACATCGCTGTCTGGGCGATCTCAAAAGCCGGCTCGCTTTCCAAAATCTGCCCGTTTGTTTTGCCGAGGAGAACGCTGACTGGTCCGATGGCGCATAAATAGGCATTTTTTGTCCACAAAAGATCCGCCACATCTCCCTGATGAAAGGAGTGGGCAATCTTGGCCTGGTTGAGCAGTTCGCTTAAACGGCCGGCTTCTTCATGATAGCGGGAGTTTTTGTGGATAATGAGCATAGGGCCTTGCCCGGCGTCGTGGCCGGCTACGGTTGTCTCTTCAATCCGGTCGGCGCCGGCCAGAAAAGAGCCAAACAGAAGGGGTCCGCGGCTATAAATTTTGGCCAGGCGTTCGGGGTTCAGGATGCCGTTTCCCAGAACAACCACGGTGTTTCGCGAGCCTGCCCGGCGGTTGAGTTTTTGAAGGATGGGCCCAAGATCGAGGCTCTTGGTGGTTACGAAAACAATATCTAGCGGTTCTGTTCTTGCCGTGACCGTAAACAATCGTGGGCTAATGGATATTTTTCGTCCTGATGAAATAACCGTGAATCCTGTTTGTCGCAATTTGCGAATGCGCGACTTGTTGCGGTCAATTAACACGGGAGGCGCAAGCGCCGTTTTTTGTCTTGTTAAACAGTAGCACAGGAAAAGGCCGATAGCTCCCGGCCCAGCGATTCCTACGCGCATGACTGGAGTTTAGAGAATTAAGATGCTATCTCAAAGACGCTGCCCCCATAAATTACCCAAAAAGCCCATTGACAATACATCTTATATGCTGTAAGTTATTATTATGGAAGCCCATGGAAAACCCTATCGAATTGAATACTACATTACGCCGGAAGGCGAGAGCTTTATTGATGAATTTTTCGAGGAAATTAATGAGACACATCAGGGCAAAATTCTTAGGTGGTTCGGTTACCTCAAAGAGCAGGGACCAAATTTGCCAAGGCCGTACGCCGATGTTTTGGAAGGTAAAATCCGGGAGCTTAGAATCGCGATCAGCCATCATCAATACCGGTTTCTATACTTTTTTCATGGAAAAACAATCGTGATCACGCACGGATTCTTGAAAAAGACGGATAAGGTGCCCCAGGTGGAAATTGAAAGGGCCAGCCGCTATATGGCTGACTGGCTGCACTGCTGGGGCCGTGAAGAAGGGGGTGAATAACGTGAAAAGAATCTTTAAGGGCCGGCGCTTTTTTGATGAGCATCTCAAAGAAGCCCTCAAAAATCCAAAGGTTAATAAAGCGTACGAGGAAGCCGAACTTCCCATTCGCTTAGCCATCGAGATCGCGAGGCTCAGAGAGAAAAAAGGACTAACTCAACACGAGCTTGCCAAAAAAATAGGAACCAAGCAGCAAGTTGTTTCCCGTATCGAGAAACTAGGGGAAAACTTCACCATAGGAACGCTCCAAAGAATCGCCCATGCTTTGGATGCCCACCTGTTTGTATCAATGAGATAATTTGGATATTCCTATCTGACCCGCGTCCTAAACCTGCTGAACTTGGCGCCGGAAATAAGGCGGGGACCAATCACGGAGCATGGATAAAATGTTTAGCCCAAAACCGGGATTGGAATTTTCAGATCAAGGAGTTTGACCGCCTCCTCAGGCTAAACCGTAAAAACAAACCCACCATCCCGCTTGATGCGGGTATGTTTGGGAAGGCCCGGGGAATTTTAAATTCATATTACAAGTAATCTTACGCATTAGACAGTTTACTTGGTTGTTCCTAAGCAATCGAGCGAGAAATCGTCCAACCGGCATACTGGCCGTTGTTTTTTGGGAGAAACTGCGCATACATCTTTCTTAAGGCGTCCATAAATGCCGCAAAGTCGCCGTCGATAATAATCTCTAAGTTTATTAACTCTGTTCCAATTCATTGGAACAGAGTTAATAAACTTACAGCCTGTCTGCTGAATAAAAAGGCACTGATTGCTATCTTTTAGAAGAACCAAAAGCTTCTTAAAGTCGCTATTGTCAAAAATGTCCGCCCTTCCGGGCTGGATGCGATCGAAGAAAAGAAATAAAGAGGGATAAAACCCCTCTTTATTTTTTTCTCCAAGCCCAAAACATCAAGAAGTGGTGCGCCTAAAAATGAGGAAAAGAGCCAACTGGACAATCAGAGAGCGGCTGAAACTGGATAGTCAGGGGGCGGTGCTAACAGTCCGCCCAAAAATTAAAGGTACGCCTAGGGCAAAAATGCCAAATATCAGTGGACTTCTTCTCAAACCACAAGAGCAGATCATCGGTAGAACTCGGGCGCCATCATTAAAATTGTAACAGGAATAGGGTCAAAAGCGTCGGAGATCTTCCAGCGCAATCTGGCAGGCTTTACGCAGGTGATGGGAAACCTCAATTCGAAAGAGAAAAAGGAATTCTTCGCCTTTTGGCCAGGGAAGTGATCTTTGACAGGGCCCAGTCTCAGATTCGACTGGGCCTGCTGGCCTTTGACTCCTATCAATAGCCGCTGACCTGATTCTCTCAAAATTTTTAAACGAGTACAAAGATGGGGGCGGCTAATTCAGTCCGTTGCCGTTGGTTGTTTTTTCTTGTTCGAACAAAGGCAGTTCGGAGGGAGCGCCGGTGATGAGCTTTTCTTGAAGCCAGCGGTCAATCAAGGCTCTGTAAAATCGATATTGCCGCCCGATGCGAGAGGCCGGTATTTTTTTGCGGCGAATCATGTCGTAGATTTTTGACTTTCCTATTCCCAGATAGCTGGAGAGTTCCTTAATATCCATGATTTCGGGAATGCCCGAAGAGGTGACCAGACGCGTTATCTTTTTACGTCTTTTATTTTGAGGTGCCGGGTTTTCTTTTTTACTGTCAGATTCTTCCATAATCTGTCTTATTTATACAAAAATTGCCAAAATAGATCAATAGGTATTAATTTTTAATAATTACTGTGAACTTATCCGTGCTTGCGGAGTCTTCCCATTCGTTCCAGGCTGTAATGCGAATATAGGCCTGCTTAGCTCTGGTCCTGGCATTTCCTGGCGTCAGAAGCGATACCTCGTCGTGGATTCTGCTTTTGGAAACGGTTACCTGGAGCGGAGGACCAAAGACGGGCCGGCCAAAAGCGGTCCAGTGCACGGCGTCGATTGAGATTTCAGGGCGAACCCTTTCGAGATTTTTTGTTTGAACCTGAATTTCCCAGACGTAATTTTCCTGGTTTTCCTTGAAGCTGACCAACTCCACAGAGATTTTATCGGCGGCCGGCGTTCCTCGGGACGCGATGAATTTGATGGCTAGGGCCGGAGCAAATTCATTCAAGCGGGTTTCCAGCGCCTCTTGAGGATCAAGCGGAGGAGCTCCCAAGATTCCGCGGTTAAGCCAGGCGTTCTGCATCCCGCTCGTTTTTCCCGCCGCCAAAATGGGCCCCGAGCTGGCGTCTATAATTTCGGCTGTCGTGGACCAAACAGCCAGGTAATTTTTTTGATTAATCTGAATTTTAGACAAGGGAATTTCTCTCCAATACCATCGCGATTCACCCGTGCCGGTGATGGCTTCTTGGGAGTTTCCTTCAACCGGAATGTCTTGGCAAGAGGTCAAAAAATAACTGTCAGGAGATTTCCAAGCCGGCGTTGAAGCCGCGCCGATATAGATGTCGCAATCAATGGCGGATCGAATCCAGGGCGGCCGTCCGGCCACGCTGCGAGTTTTAGCCCGGCCCAGCTTGGCCCCTACGAAGACCCGGTCATAAGATTTTTGTGGCGGCGGAGTTAGCTCCACGATCCACATGGAGTTAAATCCGATGTACCAGTTACCGTCCCATCCGGCATTGGCGAAGAGGTCGAAATCATGAGGAGAATTCATCAGAGAGGCATAAGCCACGGGCGCGTCTTGAGCCGCCAGGCTTTTGGCGATGAGAGGAAAGAAAAAAAGATTAACGAGAAACGCTTTTTTTAAGCCGGTCATGAAGATTTTCGAAATGCTCAAGATTCGTAAACCGGATCGAAATCCACCCCGATTTTTTTTTGCCGTTAAACCGGATTTTAACCTGCGTGGCCAGGCTTTTCTCGAGTCCTTGTTCAACGGCGACCAGATCAGCATCTTTTCTCCGAGGTTTTTTGGCGCGCCGTTCCAAATCCCGCACCGTCATCAGCCGGCCGTCTTCCGCTATTTCCTTGGCCAGGCGGCTGCGCTCCTCTTCGTTTTCAATGCCGAGCAAAGCGCGCGCTTGCCCTTCATTGAGATGGCCGGCCGCGAGGTATTCTTTGATCTGGGGCGGTAGGTCCAATAGGCGCAAAAGATTGGTGATCCTGGGTCTAGACATTCCCAGAAACGCCCCGATTTCTTCATGCGTCATTTCGAATTCTCTTGACATGCGCTCTACGGCGGCGCCGAGTTCGACGGCGTTGAGATCTTTTCTCTGCACGTTTTCTGTCAGACTGACCAGAGCTGATTCTTTGGCCGCGAAATTTTTAACGATGGCGGGTATTGTTTTAAGACCGGCCGCCTTCGCGGCTCGCAGCCGCCTTTCCCCCGCGATAAGAGTGTAGCCGCCTGTTGAAGGCCGCGGGCAAATCAAGACGGGCTCCAGGACGCCGAAGTTTTGAATGGATTCGGCCAGCGAAGCGATTTCTTTGGGGTCGAATTGCTTTCTGGGCTGATGCGGGTTTTCACGAATTGATTCGATGTCGATGTCAATGAATCCGGTCGGCGCCGCAGCGGGCGCTTGGTTTTTTAAGGGAATCAGAACGTCAAGTCCTCGGCCCAATCTGATATTGGTCATTTTTTTCCTCCTCCGTGTGTCCAGAATAATGCTCTACAAGGCTAGTTGGTTGACACGTACCAACCAGGGGATATTTCCCGTTCGCCCCTGTAGGCTGAATCCTCCTTTAACGAGCGATCGTTATAAGGAAAGCG
>JACQJO010000041.1 GCA_016205025.1 Elusimicrobiota bacterium | reverse complement strand
TGGCCCGCGCGGGGCCGTGATACGGGCCAACGATTGCTCAAATGAGAAACAAGGAAAGAAAAAGAGAGCGGGAAGGCATGACTGTTCATTTTAATGCTGCCGGTTTCTAAAAATAATGTTTTTCACCGGGAACTAGTCTAATTTAATCTATTCCACCTGGCAGTCGAGTTTAAGGTATTCGATGCCTTCGCCCACCGGAATGGCGCGCGAGGAAGAAGCCGCGCCGGCAACGATTTTGATTTCCAACTCTAGCGATTGAAGATAAACATACCGGTTAGGATAAGGAAGAGAAGAAAAGCGGTACTCGAGAGGGAGCGATTCCTTGTCTTGTCTTAGCTTGGCCGCTTTGATTGTCACAAAAGATAGCTTGGCCGGACCGGAGCCTTGCTCGGTATAAGAGGGATCAACAAAGAAATCAACGATTGGCAAAACCTCTTTGTTATCGGTTCCCTTGAGCGTGAAAACCCGCCACCACCGCCCATCAACGATGTCGAGCCGCCCCAGATCAATCGTGAAGTTGGAAATGCCGGGATCTTTTTTGTAGCCGGTTTGGTAGGTGACTCCGCGGTCAAGCTCTTTGGCTTCGGCATCGCCTGGCGCCAGACTAAAGGCGTGGCTCTGATCCCCAAATTCGAATCCGTCCAGCTCATAACGCGCAAAACAGCGCACCAACTGGGGTTTTTCGGGAGTTTCAACCGGCACCGGCGCGAACGATTTTTCGCATTTTTGCCCTGCGAAGGTTTGATTGAGAATTTCTGGGTCACCGGCATTGGCGTTTTGAGCAATAGTGATTGTTATTGCTAAAAGCAGGATAAGCGCGGGCATTTTTTAAGGCCTCACGAACGAAGATGTGAACCAAGCAAGCAACAAAGCCACTCCGCCGAGCATGGCCAACATCGTGGCCGCGGTTAGCCAGCCCACAAACGCAGTGCCAATTGCAAGAGCCAGCAAACCTGCTCCTACCAGAGCCTCTCTCTTTACGGTGCATCTTATGGAGCAGTTGTATCTAACGGAACTATCAGGTTTGGGAGCCGCGGCAATCCCGACATTTTTATTAATTTTGACTGCATCGTATGCCGTCTTGGCGCCGGCTCCTTGCAGCGGGCCGCCCTTAATTAGTTTTTGAGCTGGTCCAGTTTTTCCATCCAGGCTGGCAATTAACTGCTCGTGCATCTGGGAATAATTTTGCGCAGAAGCATTGTCCCAGCTAAACAATCCTAAAGTTAACACGCTACACAAAAATATGATTTTTGTTCTTTTGTTCATTTTGGTCCTCCAATTCGCGTATGATTTGCTCACAATTTTCGCTTCTCGTTATCTTCCATTTTACACGCCTCCCAATCTTTCGTCGTGGGTCTTAAGACATGGTTGGGGGGGGTCTTGGACCTAGACCAAAAGTCCTAGGTCAAATAGGGACTAAAGGGAAATTCCATCAAGTTGGGCATATTCGGAAACACTCGCGCACTAGCGATAAAGGGAAAGTATGGTATCCTTGAATAGGATGGGTTTAACTTTTACTATTGCCAAAGTTCATGGACCACGAGGCCGCGCGTCGGTTAAATTTTTGGTGGACAGCGGAGCCAGCTACACTGCGCTTCCCTATGCCATATGGCAGAAGATCGGCCTTAAACCTCAACGCGAAATGATCTTCACCTTAGCCGACGGCACCGAAGTTAGACGGAAAATATCGGAGTGCAAAATTCAGTTTCGGGGTTTTCAGGCTCACACGCCGGTTATTTTGGGTGAAAAGACGGACACGGCTTTATTGGGCGCTATTACGTTGGAAATTTTGGGCTTGGTGCTTAATCCCTTCTCCCGTACTTTAGAGCCCATGCACGCTATGCTGGCCAGTGGTTTTTCTGGTCGCAGCCGTTTTTAAGCTGGCGCTAAACCCCTTCATTCGTCGCAAGGCCATTTGCTGGATTAATCGATAATGAGTTTTGCGATACAATGAATTGTGATGAAATTAATTCAGCTGCTTAAGGGCGCAGTGGTGCTCTTGCTTAGGGAGAAGCTGGGGCTGGAAAAGGCGAGGCTTCGGAATCTTGGGGCCAGGGTCATTCATGCGCCGGTGGTGCGAAGGGTTTCCGGGGCGCTCGGCGCGCGAGCAAAGGGAGATTGGATTGCTTTCACCAGCGCCAGCGGCGCTGAAGCCTTTCGCCGTCAGTTTCAAGGGAGCTTGCCCGCCGGCAGTAAAATCGCCTCCGTTGGGCCGACGACGGCCAGGGCGGTTCAAGAGTTTTTCAAGCGCCGGTCGCATTTCATGCCGAGCGCCTACACAACAGAGGCCTTAGGGCGCGAACTTCCGGTTAAGCGGGGCGAAAGCGTTTTTCTTGTTCGTTCCGGCAATGCCGACCAGCGTCTCGATAAGATTCTTCACAAGCGCGGGGCCAAAGTCCAGAGATTTAACCCCTACCGCCTTGTCTATCGGCCTTTAAGCAAGAAGGTTGTAAGCATGCTTAAGGCGGGAAAAATTACGCACGTTTTTTTCGGTTCCCGCAGTCAAGTGGAGGCATTTTTTGTCGAAAGGAGCCAGGCACCTTTCCTACGGAAAGGAGCCAGGCACCTTTCCTTTAATGCCATGGCGATCGGGCCGGAAACGGCCAAGGCCCTGCGGGAATTGGGCGTCAAGCCCATTGTGGCCAAGGTTCACACTTTTGACGGATTGATTGAGCTATTAATGGAACTGCAAATCCAAAGCAAAAGACAGAAGCTTTCATGAGATTGCTTCGCTCCGCTCGCAATGACAAAACAGAAGAACGCCGGGAGTTTTTGTTGCAAACAACGCTGGATGCGGGCGCGCTGCTCCTGCAGTATTTCGGCAAAATCGGACTGGCGCACGCGCAGTCAAAAGAAAATATATCTATCAATGTAGTTAGCCAAGCCGATCTGCAGTCGCAGGAATTGGTGGTTAGGAGAATCAGAAAGAGTTTTGCCGGAGAATCGATCTTAGCCGAAGAAGGTGATCTCGCCAAAAAAAAGAAGAAGTTGGAAAAAGGGTCCCTTTGGGTTTTAGACCCGCTGGACGGCACGGTTAATTTTTTGCACGGGTTTCCTTATTTCGGCGTTTCTTTGGCCTATTGCCACGACGGCGTGCCGCTGATCGGCGCTGTTTATGATCCGGTTAGAGGGGAACTGTTTTGGGCAGAGAAGGGGAAGGGAGCGTACTTGGAAAGTGTTGAGTTTCGAGTGTTGAGTGTTGAGTTAAAAAAGAAGAAAAAGTTGCGAGTGACAAATATAAAAAAGTTGGCAGATGCGCTGATGGTGACGGGGTTTGGGTATGATCGTCATAAAAGGGCGGATTTTTATTTGGCCTATTACAAGGCGTTTCTAACGCGTTGCCATGATGTTCGCAGGGCGGGCGCCGCGGCGCTCGATTTGGCCTGGATCGCGGCGGGGCGCGCGGATGGATTTTGGGAGTGGCAGTTAAACCCTTGGGACGTGGCCGCGGGCCAGATTTTAGTTGAGGAAGCGGGCGGCAGGATAACCCACCTGGATGGATCGCCCTACAGTATTTTTCATAGCGAGGAAACCCTGGCCAGCAACGGCAATATCCACGATGAGTGCTTGAAAGCTATTACAACCGTAGTAAGGGTTTAGCGCAGGGGAGTCACCCTTGCCCCCAGACCCGAGAACCAGTCCCGACGGTTCTCCCCGCCTTCGGCGGGGCCCCTCTCCACTACTGGGTTCAAGGGTGACTCCCCTGCGCTAAACCCCTTCCAACCGTAAGACCCTAATTGGTTTAGGCCCCAGGGCCCTGGCCACGCGACGCAAGATTCATTCATACTGGGGCAGGTTCTATGATTCGAATTTTTTTATTTATCCTGGCGGCCGGCGTTTGGGGCGGTCAGGGTTATGATTTTGAGCTTCCGGCCGGCAGGGTTGTCATTGTCAGCGACACCAATAGAAAATTTCCGGCGGCTATTCAGCAGAAAAATTTTGACCGGTTTCTGCCCATTTTGTTTCGCAGGATTGCCGAAGAGCCGGGCGTTGTGGGAATGTTTCACGCCGGCGACATCGCTTTGATCGGTGGTTTAAAGAAACCGGTTATGGGGCTGACCGGATGGGACGCTTTTCGGCAAGATACCCATTTCTTGCGCCGCCGCGGCATCCCCATCTTCGCGGTGCGCGGAAATCACGATTACCGGGGTTCCAAGGAAGCGGCCCTTCGTAATTTCGAGGAAGCATTCCCGCATCTCAAGGGAAAAGGGCATTACTCGGTCAAAGTGGGAGATTCTCTTTTTTTAATGTTGGATTCCAACTTGCGGCATTTACCCCAAGCCACGCGCGCGGATCAAGCCCATTGGCTTGGGGCGACGCTGGCGCGGGCTGATGCCGATGCGGCGGTGGCTCGCATTGGCGCCATCTTCCATCACCCGCCTTACGCGACGCCTCTTCGAGGCCTTGCCGTCAGTTATCCCTCGGTCATTCGCGAGTTTGTGGAACCGATCCGAAGTTCGCCCAAAAGCGTTCTTATCGTTTCGGGCCACAGCCATCAATATGAGCGGCAGTTGGCGAAAGGCCTTAATTTCGTGGTGGCGGGAGGGGGCAACACGCCCCATTGGCCCAAGATTCTGCAGCCCAGGCCATTGGTTGGCCGCCACACGCGGATTATTGACTTTCATTACTTGCGGATTTTTCCTACAGAGATGCCCGGTGTTTTAAAGGAATTGACGGTAGAGATGGTCCGCTATGCCGGCGGCCGCTGGCCCGTGGGCCACCGTTTCTTTTTGCCCTAAAACGGAAAAGGTTTAGCGCAGGGGAGTCACCCTTGCCCCCAGACCCGAGAACCAGTCCCGACGGTTCTCCCCGCCTTCGGCGGGGCCCCTCTCCACTACTGGTTTCAAGGGTGACTCCCCTGCGCTAAACCCATACCTAAAACGCGAGATTGAGCCCCAGCCTGGGGAAAAAACCGAGATTGCCGAAAGAGGCGAAGCTGGCGTCCACCACCGCTTTGCCCAGGGCCAACCCTAATCCGAAAGAGAGCTTGTCGGTAACGCTGTCCGTTTTATTTTTAGAGGTGATGCCGAGGCGAACCGAGAAACCGTTTCCGGATGCTTCAGTCAGCGCCGCGTCGGTGGTTCCTAAGGGAATTTTCCATTCGAGCGAGGCGATGCCGTAAGGGGCCTGGTCCGCGGGCAGAGCCAAATCAAGGTTTAAGAACGTCAGGGCCCCCAGTTTGTAGCCCGCTTGAGCCTGCGCTTTCATGGGCAAGGGAGTTGATCTGGATCCCCATTTGGCCGGCGGGCCGAAATTGACGACGGCCAGGCCCAGGGATAGGTTCGGATCTTCAAAATAATCATAAGGCAGATGCAGGCCGAAATTGGAGGAAACGCCGGAGCCCGATAGGCTGGGTCCTATTTTGGAGTAGAGATAAAACAGGCTAAACCCCCACCGGATTTCCTTGGCGGAGGCGGCGTAGCCGGCGCCGATGGCGGTGTCCGTGGGCCTAAATTCCCCCACATTGGAGCCAAGATTGTCGTAGAGGGTCAGCGAGGGTTGAATAATTTGATGAACAGAAAAAGCCAGCTTTGCGTTTGCGCGGTAAGGGATTCCGGCCGTCACCGCGGTCTGAACGATGTTTTCGGGAAGGATGCCGCTGGCCAGGGCAAGATGTTTTCTTTGAGAATTCGACGCGTAGGCGGCGGGCATGCCAAAACCGCCCAGGGGATCGTTGGGTCCCAAAGCGATGGAATCGGCCAGGGCGCTGGCGCGCGCCGAGGCCGCGATTTTAAGAAAGCTGGCGGCCGTTGTGCCGCGGGCCTTGTTGCTGAAGGCGTTTTTGGGGAGGAAATCAGCCCACGAGCAAGTAGACAGTAGACAGTAGACAGTAGACAGGCAAAAAAGAAACCGGGTTTCTTTTTTTAAAACCTGTATCCTGTATCCTGTATCCTGTATCCTAAGCAATGGGTGATTCTATTAAAAAAGGGTAAAATAGAGGAAATGCTTCCTCGCCTTGCCTAGCTCTACTGTGCCTGAATGATAAACGGAATCCGAAAAGCCATTTTGGAGTTGGATACTTACACGCCCGGACGGCCCATCGACGATCTTTTAAGAGAGGTTCCTGGGCTTGAGCGAAAGGGGGTCGTTAAGCTGGCTTCCAATGAAAACCCTCTGGGACCATCGCCGAAAGCGGTTGCCGCGGTTGCCAAGATTTTGTCCGGTATTCATCGTTATCCCGAGCCAACGGCGCCTCTTTTGCGCCGCCGGCTGGCTGATTTAAACGACGTGACGGCCGAAAGCATCATCGTCACCTCCGGCGTGGACGAGGCGCTGCGTTTGATCGCGGAGGTTTTGTTGGAAAAAACCGACGTGGCGGTGATGAGCCGGTTTGCCTTCCCGCGGTTTCGCCAACACGCGCGGCTGATGGGCACCGGCGCCGTTGAAGTGCCCATGAAAGCTTATCGCCATGACCTGCAGACCATGGCGCATGTGGCCCGAGAGGCTAAGGCCAAGGCTGTTTTTGTGGCTAATCCCAATAATCCGACCGGAACCTTCAACACCGCGGCCGAGATGCAGAGGTTTTTCAGCACTCTTTTGGGTAAAGCCAAGCCAAATGGTTTAGCCGGGGATGAACCTTGGGTTATTTTAGATGAAGCTTATCATGAATTCGCCAGGGACGCTTATCCGCGCGATTACGCCGAGAGCCTGCCCCGTTATTTTGAGTTGTATTCGAAACTCATTATTTTAAGAACATTTTCAAAAATAGCGGGATTAGCCGGCCTGCGCGTGGGTTACGCGGTGGCCAACGCGCAGTTGACCCAGTTTCTTCATCGCGCCCGCTTGATTTTTAACGTGAACTCGTTGGGCCAAGCGGCCGCTTTAGCGGCCCTTGATGACGCGGCGCACATCGCCAAGACGCTTAAAGCCGTTAAGGATGGCCGTCTGTTCCTTGCGGCGCAGTTTAAGAATCTTGGCCTTGAAGTCGTGGGCCCCAGCGCCGCCAATTTTTTGCTGGTCAGAAATTCCGGCACGGCGGCGCACCGGATTTATGAAAATTTGTTGGCCGAAGGGCTAATCGTCAGGCCTTTGGATGAGCCGGATCTTAAAGAGCATTGGCGCGTTTCCATCGGAACCCTTGAGGAGAATAAAAGATTGATTCAGGCTCTGAAAGGGATCGTGAAATCGCGCCGGCCGGTTTCCTCGAAGAGATGAACCGTTCGCCGATTCGATTGCGCGGCGTAATCGCCATTGACGGACCGGCGGGGGTTGGCAAATCAACAGTGGCCCGTTTGGTGGCCAAGCAATGCGGCTTGCTGTTCGTTAACACGGGCGATATGTACCGGGCGCTCACCTGGAGAGCGTTAAAGGAAGGCGTGGACATCAAGAATAAAAGAGCGGTCGTTAATTTTTTGAGCAATCGCATGAATTGGGATTTCCATATTCATGACGGGATGCTCAAAGTTAGAGTGCAGCATAAAGACCTGGGGCGTGAAATTAAAAGCGAGAAGGTTTCCCGGGCGACGCCGACGGTCGCTCAAATTCCGCAAGTCCGCCGCCGCCTGCGCCGCCTTCAGCGTTCGTTCGCCTTAAACGGCGGGGTGGTTTTAGAAGGCAGGGACACCACGACGCATGTCGCCCCGGAAGCAGGGCTCAAAATTTTTTTGGACGCCTCGGCCGAAGAGCGGGCCAAACGCCGGTTTCACCAGCTTTTAACGGATGGCAAAAGAGTTAAACTGACCAGCATACAGGACGCCATCAGGCTTAGAGACTATAGGGAAAAAAAGAAAAAAATCATGCCGGCCCGGCACGGTCCCGGCACCATTACTCTGGACACCACCCACCTGACTCTGCACGAGGTGGCGGATAGAATCATCCAGTTGTATAAAAAATCAGGAGAACAACAATGAGCGACAACAATCAATCCGAAGATCAAGTGAACCGCAATACAACTGACGGCCAGGAGGAAGATTTCGCCAAGCTATTTGAAGAGCAGGCTGAAAATTATTCGGCCGGTGAATCAAAAAATATTTTAATGGGAAGGGTCATTTCCAAGCAGGACGAATTTTTCCTTATTGACGTGGGCCAGAAGCTGGAGGGGCGCCTGCACCAAGACGAGATAGCCCCCGGCCTTAAAATCGAGCCGGGCGCGGTTGTCCCGGTTGTTCGGGCGGGACCGGCTCGAGAGGGCTCGGGCCCTTTGCTTTCGATTAGGCAGGCGGTCCGGCGGCTCCAGCGCGATTGGCTGCGCACGCGATGGTCTGAAGGCCGGCCGCTGTGGGCTCAAATTTTCCGCAGGAAAGCGGACGGCTTTTTCGTGGGACTTTCCATAGAAGTCGAGATCGCCTTGCCCAAGGCCGCCAGCCTGCCGAGAAATTTTTGGCGCTTCTTTTCTTATCCGGCCGAGATGCCTTCCGCCGAGTTTGACGCGGGCAATCCGGCGACGGCGAATCGTTGGCTGGGCAAAAGAATGGAAGTCAAAATTTTGGATTACCGCGGCGACGGAACCGCGATCGTGTCGAGAAAGAAAGTTTTGGATGAAAAAAAAGAGGCCGTCAAACTGCAGGTTTGGGAACAAACAAAAGAGGGCGATCTGGTTATGGGCAAGATTAAAGCCATCGAACCGCAATCGCTCCGGCTTGATATTTCGGGCATCGAGGCTTTTCTGCCTCATGGGGAAGCGTCTTGGTATCCGCGGCCGGACCTGTCGAAGCGTTTTCGCGTCGGCGACGTTTTGGAAGTCTGCGTCATGAAAAAAGACGGCCAGAACCATCGTTTGACGGTGAGCCGCCGTGCGGCCGAACCGCATCCGGCGGATGAGTTGCAAAAAAAATTCGCCGCGGGTTCGGTCGTTGAGGGCGTGGTGAGCAATGTTTTAGCCAACGGCGGCTGTTTTGTGCGTTTGACCAATTCCAGGCGGGAGGCTTTTATTCCAGCGACCGAAACGTTGAAAGACGCGCCTCCTAAAGAGGGGGAAAAAATAACGGCGACCGTACTGCGCGTAGACAGAGACAATGTCCGCGTCGTTCTTTCTCCAAGAAAATACGAAAGGTCCCAAATGCCCAACATGATGTCGCGCTATACCAAGGAGAATCAGCCCATGAGCTTAGGGCAGATTCTTAACCCCACGAGTGAAGAGGAGTCCGGAAGCGAGGACTGATCGCCTGAAGCAATGAACGCGAATTATCGCCGCTTGCTGGCAAATGCCGCCCATTGGGTCCGAGGCAAGACCGGAAAATTCACGTGGGCCGCGGCGGGAATTTCATTATTTTTTTTGGGGCTTGCCGCCGGAATTTATTGGAGCGGCCATAATGGTTTTGGGGCGCCGCGCGGGGAGCATCCTTTTGCTAATCCTCGGTTTTTTCCCAGACGCCCGGCGGAATTCCCATCCCGCCAAGATATCGAAGCGGTTATCAGCCGTGGTGAGAATGCCGTTGAGGCGGACCCGTCCGATCTTCGGGCCCTGGTTTCGGCCGGCATCGCTTATTATGGCCTGGGCCGCGAGCATGCCGCCGAAGCCATCAACCGCCTGGAGGCGGCGAGGGATTACGGTTTAATGGATGCCAGGATTCCTTACTATTTGGGGCGTCTTTACGATATGGTGGGGTTGAAACAGTACGCCGTCACCGAGTATCAACGTTTTTTAAGGAACCGTCCGGACGATCAGGCGGCCACGATGGAATTGGCGCGCCTTTATTTCGATTTAGGCAATTATCAGCAGAGCGCCCTTCTTTATGAACAGCTTTTGGAGCGCGGCGGCGGCAAGGAAAAATCTAATCCGTTGATCATTGAGAATTTGGCTTTAGTTTCCTTGAAATTGCAAGATTGGGCCAAGGCGAAAATATTGCTGGAAGAATTACGCCAAAACCCCAAGCATTATTCCAGCGAGAGCTCCTTTTTTTTGGCGGAAGCCCTTAGGGGGTTGGACAACTGCGCCGAGGCCCTTGATTATTACCGGGAGGCCCTGGGCGCTTCGCTTTCCAATGGCAAAGAGATCGTAGTTTTGGAAGGGCAGATCGAGTGCTTAAATTCCATCGAGCCGCCTGATCAAGAGGCTTTGCGGGGCGCCGCCCAAAGGCTTCTCGACCTTGATGGAAAAAATAAGTTGGCCAAGAATATTTTAAAGAGATACGGCAAGAAGGGAAAAAAAGAAGCCTAACCCTTGCGAACCTTTTTCACCTTTTTCACCTTTTTCACCTTTTTCACCTTTCCCCTTAAGGCCCAGAGCTTCGGCAAAAATAGATTGTTGACCAGATCATACCCCTATCGGGTTTGGGAAACGGAACATTTTCGCATCCATTACTACGATGATAACCCGCTGCTTTTGGAAGAAACGGCCAGGATTTTGGAGTCCGCTTATCAAGACGTGACGGCCGATCTCGATGCTAAACCCAACCAGAAACTGCCTTTTTTTCTTTACACCAACCACAATGAGTTCGAGCAAACGCGCATCGTTGATATCGGCGAGGGAACCGGGGGCGTCACGGAGGCGTTTAAGGACCGGTTTTTGATTTTCAACAACGGCTCGCTGGCTTGGCTAAGGCACGTGATTTACCATGAGTTCACCCACGAAGTTCAGTTCGCGGTATTAAACGCGGGTTTTTGGAAGTCGGCCAGGCTTTTAAAATCCATTCTTTATCCCTTGTGGCTGATGGAAGGCTTGGCGGAATACGAGGCGGGAGAAATTGACCATGCGACCGATTTGATGTACGCCCGTGACGCCGCCACCTCGCGCGTTTCACCGGCGTTCAAACTTCGCGACCTTCACAACTTCAATCATTTAAAACCCAACCAAATTACCAAGGCTTACAAGCAGGGCGGCATCATGATGGAATTTATCGCGCGGGAATACGGCAAGGAAAAATTGGGGCAAATCCTCAAATCCTACCGGGACCGGTTTGACCCCGGAAGCGTTTTTATGGACGTTCTGGGCACGGATGACGATCGCTTTGACCGGAATTTCCGCGAATGGCTGGAGGAAACTTACGGCGAGCCCGCCAAGCATTTAGATGAGCCGTCGCGCTACGGTGAGCGCCTGACCGATTCCGAAAAACCGATCCCCATTTTTCACCACAGCCCGGTCATCTCCCCCGACGGCCGGGATCTTTTTTATATCGCCATGAGAAAGGGCTACCCCGCCGTTTATCGAAAAAATTTGACCAACGGCAAAAAGGAGATTCTGGCGGGAGGCCATTTTCGCCATCTCGATTGGATCGCCCCGGACGAGAGAAACCTCGCCGTTAGCGCGGACGGCCGGCGCCTTTATTTCGTAGGGGAAAAGAATAATAAAGAGTATTTGTGCCGGTATGATCTTGAAAAAAACAAGTTTAAGAAAATCGCGCTGACCGGCTTGGCGGCGCTTAAAAGCCCGACGGTTAATCCGCGCGACGGCGATGAAATCATTTTAGCCGGCATGGAAAACGGTTTTTTTGATCTCTATAAGGTCAGTTTTAATCAAGCTAAAATTTTGGAACGGATAACTTCCGATCCGCAGGATGACGACTACCCCGCTTACGCCAATGACGGCGAGGCCATTGTTTACTCAAGCGAGGTTGGAATTTCTTCCTCCGGCATGGCCAACCGCGACCTTTTTCTTTGGGATTCCGGCAAGAAAATTCCGGAACGCCTGACCAGGGGATCGAAGATCGAGAAGGCGCCCGCTATTTCGCCGGACGGCCGGCGCGTTTTGTTCATTTCGGATGAAGACGGCGCTTGGGATCTATACGAGCTTGACCGCACGAGCCGCAGGGTCGAGCGCAAGACAAAAATGATCACCTCGGCCTTGGCGCCAAGTTTTACTCAAGGCGGCGAGGCCATTGTTTTTAGCAGTTTTCGCGACGGCGAGATCCATGTTTATAGGGGGGAACGTTCCCGGTTCCACGTCCAAGACGCGACATCGTTGTTTTTGGATCAGCCCGTTTCGGCTTCCCGCGCGTCGACGAGCCCCGTTTATATGGATTTTAAGGGAGGACCCCGCCGGCAGTTCGGCACCGATCTTTTTTTCCCAGCCTTCTTTTTTTCCACGCAGGGCGGGCTTTTCACTCTGGCTTACTGGCAGGCCTCCGACATTTTGGGCTATCACAATCTCGGAACCAACGTTGTTTTTAATTCCGGCGCCGGACTTTTAGATTACGGCGTCGGCTACACATTTTCGCGGTTCCGGCCGGATCTTTATGTGTTCTTTAAAGGATCGCAATACAGGGACCCTTTCTTGGTCAGCGACAAGGGGGAAGATTTAAGAAAGAAAGAGCACCTGCAGGCGATGGTGGCGAGCTACCCTTTAGACAAGGTTCACCGTTTGGAAACGGGATTTGAAGTCCTACAGCGCTACCACGCCTTCCCGACCGATATCAAAGCCATCAATAACACGCAGGACTTTAGGCTCTTGGCTCAATTTGTCCGCGACACAACGACCGCTCCTTATTTGGTGGTGACCAGGGGTTCGCGCTTGGCTGTGGGAGCGAAGAAATCCACGCCTCAAGGGGGGTTCGATCTTCAGTATTTGACCAACTATTTGGAGTGGCATCAATTTTTTCCCCTGGGTTCCGATTCAACCCTGGCTTCGCGGACTCTTTATTTAAGAAGCCGCGGGCGGCAGTTTGAGACGTTCCCTTTAAACGGCCAGGGCGGCGTGCGGGGTTATCCGCGCGAGTCCGAAGCCGCGCGTCAAAGGGGCGTGGCGGTCAATAACATCGAGTTGAGATTTCCCTTGTTCGGCGACTTGAATTACCATATGTGGTACATGTTCCCCGATTTTTATTTTAAAAGCATTTATCTCGGGCTGTTTTCGGACCAAGGTGTGCATTGGAACGACCGGACCGAGGATTTTTTGAACAACTGGAATTCACGCAAAGAGAAGGATTTCCGGCATTCCGCCGGCGTGAGTTTGAAGATCAACACTTTCATTCTTCAAACCTTTCCTTTTTTCTTTAATCTGGAGTGGGCAAAACGCACCACCAAAGGAGGGGGAATACTTTATGGATCAATTTTTCAGTACTTCTTATTTTAAGCGATGGCATCAGCGCGGTAAACTTTGATGGCAAAAAAACACAACGCAAACGATTCGTGGCCGCGGCCGCAAGCCGCCGCAAAGCCGGAGGAACCCATCTTAACGGGGCGGCAGGTTCGATGGATTATCGTCGGCGTCATGCTGACGGCGGGGGGATTTGCCGCGCTGGCTAAAGCTGACCCTGCGGCAAGGAATTGGGCGGGCCGCCTCTGTCCGTTTCTTATCTTAGGCGGCTACGGCGTTATCGGTTACGCCTTATGGAAAAAAGATTAAAGGCGGCCCTTGCCTGCGCCCTGGCGTTCGCGGTTTGGGCCTGCGCCCAGGCCGGTTACGAAGAGCTGATCGGAAACACCCGAGGCGCGGATGGAAAAACACGAGTTGAGGCGGTCCGGGAGCTGGGGCGCCTGAAAGAAAAGCGGGCCGTGGGGCGTTTAGTTGAGATGATTTATGAAGAGGACGCCCTGGCGGCCTGGGAAGCGGTAAAAGCGCTGGGCCAGATCAAAGACCCATCGGCCATCGGCGCTTTAGCCGAGGTGTTACGCAAGAACGAACATTGGGACATGCGCTGGGCCGCGGCCGAAGCGCTGGGAGCCATCGGAGGCGACGATGCGGCGGCGGCCTTGGAGGGAGCAGCGCTCGATGATGAGAATAAAAAGGTCAGGAGCGCCGCCGGGCGCGCTTTAAATAAAATTTTGGGCAACGAGGGCCGGGGCTTTGATGAAGACGCCAAGAGCGGCAAAGGCGCCGGAAAGAAGAAGAAAAAGAAGACGAGGCGCGTTGATCATGACCAGATGCCCAAGGAAATTTATCTTTCCGTCGGATACAAGAAGTCCTACGCCGGCCAGGGCACAAAGAAAAAATACGGCTATATGTGCGCCGAAGATGTCAAAAAAGACCGTGCCGGAAAAGTCATTGCCGTATGCTGCGACGCCCAAACCATGGCCCAGGTTGAAGTATGCGCCAAGGAAGACCCGGATAAGCTTACCGTGATCGGCGTGGCGCACGGTTCCGTTGCCATGAAGGTGTTCCGAGCGTTGACCGGAAGAACAGCCCAAAGCTATGAGGTCACGGTCAACGTCGGCACTAAATCTAAATAGCAGACCAACAAAGCAGCCTTTACCGGTCGGATAAGGCCGGTTATTCCAGGGTTTTTGGTTATTTCCATTTTTGAGTCTGTTTTTCTTGTTTCTCCGGTGTTTTTATTTGGGCTGTTTTTTGTTGATGTTCGTTGCCGCTTTTGTTATTGGTTTACTTGGGCGTCCGTGATCTTTGATAGGTAATTGCGGTGCGGTTTTTTAGCGGGTTTTTTCTTTATCTTGTTTTTTTGATTCGCGTGCTTCTTCGGGGGCATGGCAGGTTTCTTTGGGATTACAGCTTCCCTGGTTTTTTGGGGTTTTGATGCCTCCGAATTTGAGTTTCCAGCCGGCCGGCGGTTTGTCTGGGCGCAACCGCGTTTTGGCGTTTAGCTGCCTTAGGCAGTCTTTTCAGGGCTTATCCGGACCCAAATTTTAGGGTATCGGGATACCTAAAATTCGGATTTAGGTTTTGGTTTCTAATTCTACTTGGCGTCTTCTCTGGTAAAGTAGATTGCTAATTATAATTTCTTCATAAAGTATATCTGATTCGTTAGTAAAAGCATTGAAAAATAACTGATTTCGACTAAATATTCTTAATAATTAAAGCATGGGTGAAAAGATCGCTCTATATATAAATTAAACATAATAGAAATTATGCAAACTAAAATAAGAAGCCCGAGGGGGACAAAAATGGGGGTCAAAACGGGCTATTTCGGGGCAAGAAAGTTGTCAACTTTAGTTGTCAAAACTTTAGTTGTCAAAACTTTAGTCCTAGAGGACTCTGGGTCTGTAGACCCTTTCTAAAATGCCCCGCATTGATCTATAGTCTTAAAACGATAGAACAAACTTCTGGGGCAATGCTGTCAAAATGAAATCGGTTCGGTTAAATTGGGCGCTGGGCCTTGGCTTGATTTTTTTAGGCAATCTGCATTGCCTAAATGCCGAATCAACAGAAGTCGAATTAGCCGTCTTGTTTGACGGGGCAAAATCAAAATCCAAGAAGCAGCCCATGAAGATAGACCCAGAAACCCCCACCCTGGAACAAGGCCAAGACCCGAAAGAAACCCCGGATCAACCCAAGCAAGATAAAAAGCTGGAGGAACAAATCAAGCGACAAGAAGAAGAAAAAAGAAAAGAAGAAGAGCAGAAACGCTGGAGAGACCGGGCCTGGAAAAACTGGAAAAAGGGCGAAGTGGTTGAGCTAGGCTTTTTGGTCGGTCAATTTTTGGGCGATAACGATTACCTGGAAGGCAGGAACCCTTTTAATACTAAAGAACGCACCATCTTGGATTGGACACCCACCATGTCGGTGTTTACGTTTGTTCCCGGCGTATGGCTTAAGGGCTATGCCGGAACGGATTATACGGGAAACCTCAATAGGGGCGAAGGGACGGATAGGTTGGGTTCTGGAAATATTTACTGGTTTGGCGCGCGGTATACCGCCGAACGATTCAAGGAAAAAGGCCATGTTAGTTACCCCTTTGTTGGCGTTGTTGAAATTCGGCTGCCCCCCGCGGGACCGCCGGGGTTAGCGAGAATTCTTTCCGGTCTATCCCTGCAGGCAGGCGTTGCCTTGGCTCAAGAAACCCGCGGGGAAAGAATTTATGATCAAGTCCAAGCTGATCTATGCAAAAACAATTCCTCCCTCCCCAATTGCAATGACCAGCGTTTCCTGTTCGTTTATGAAGATGTTCAAAATAGACAGCAAAAAATGCCGGATCAATGGGTTAAGACGGTAGGCGCCGGCGTAGAATTTCCACTACTCAAAGACAAAGATGGAAACGCGCGACTAGCTTTTGAAGGAAACTGGCTTAAATTTTTGGGACCGCAAAAATCAAAGGACGCGCTATTAGGCGGTCTTAGCGTCAGCTGGTGACTAGTAACGAACAACGATTCGAAGAAAGACTTTAAGGATTGCTGTTTGCCTTAAGGCTATACCGAACTCCATACCAGCGCCCAGCGCGAAGCCAGTTATCCACACCGGGGCCACTTCCAAAACCAAATCCAATTGTGCCATCCCTGTTTTCCACCCAGGCCAAAAGCCGGTTCCAGGATATTTTTTCAGGCTCTTGTTCCGTTCCAGTGCCTGTTGTTGGTTCGCTTAGTAAGGTTAATTGCCAATTAGGAGCGTTAAAAGACAAGGAGTTTGGACCGGCCAATTCTTCGCCTAGGCGTATCCAGGAGCCGGAGCGTACGATTTCAGGAGGATAGGTGTCGATATCGTAATTCTGGTAATTTCCGCCATTGTAAGGAGGGCATCTTAAGCCGAATAAAAGCCGGGCAACGGAACCAGGCGGCAAGGAACTATCCACGGAAACGCCATTGGGCAACAGCCGTTCGTTGCTTTGAACATAGATCGGCTGGCCATAAACCTGATCGGGAAATTGATTGCCAAACCGGCCGGCATCGCAGGATTCCGGCAAAGGCCGCATGGCCTCATCGGGATCATCCATGTCTTCTTCATAAGCTGTCCAGTAGTAAACATAGATATTCTTTGCCAGCCACAGGGAGGTTGTGTCACTGGTGATTTTAAATCTCCATTTAACCACGACGTCGGTCGGCCGGATGATATATTCGACATGGGAATCGATGTAGCTAATGGGTCCGCTGTCGGCCCGGCAGCGTTCATAGGGATAGGGGCAGGGACGCGAGGGATCACGTCCTATGTCCACGCGATCGTCAAAGATATTGATCATTCGTCCGCTAGTGGCGTAATGGTAGAAGCCATCAGCTTCGCGTGTTCCAAATTTAACGATGGTCCAATTGCCGGTCGGTGTTTCAGCTGATTTTTCATATGTCATATGATGGGTTTTGTCCGGATTGGCGGGTGAGATAAGCTGGCCAATCGTGTGCTCCACACCCCAGGAAAAGGCGTCCCACCAATGTTCCTGTCCGTTGGGCGAGGCGGAGCCGGAGATCAACTGATTGTGCGCCCAGCCGGGTTTGCTGCTGGGCCCAACTTTAGGATAACGAAAAACAAGATTTGAACCCTCTGGACGCATTTCTTCTTTAAGGCTCCACCAGCCGGCTAAAGCGCCGGAACGTACTGCTTGGTTGGAGTATGGGTAATCAAATTTTTTGCCGTCCCCGCGCGTGAAATCAAACCACAGAATTTTATCCTTGTCCACATAGATTAGATCGCCTTTTTTAAACAATCCTTTTGCCCTGGTTTCAAAAGGGGTGTCGGTTTGGGTGGAGCGGTCAGCGGCTAGAACCAAAGAGCCGACCCATTCATTGGGGTAGCCCGAGTTGTTATCCACGATAACACGCGTATTGTCATCCATGGTGACAAAGCATCTTAAGGCATCGGCGACGATGGGGTTTGAGCATTCTCCGATGGCGTTATCGCCGTTGCCATCGACGGCGCCGGTATTTTGAACGGCCATGCCGCCGCCATCCATAATCAATTGAAGTTTTTGGTGAGAGCTCAATGCTGACGGTGATTTTTGGGCAAAACAATAACTCGTCAGCAATACTAGCAACCCCGAAGTCAACCGGGTCATGGTTTAATAATCCTGCTAAGCGACAGCATATTCCAGGGTCTTTAGTTCTAATCTTTAATAGGACTAAAGTTACCAAGGAGCCGGGATGAAGGGAGGCGCAACTTTTTAAGCGCGCCGTAAGACCGCTCTAAAGCCACCGCGGCTTTAATGGCTTGTTGCCATTGTTCTTTTAAATGTCGTTTTTAAGTTTGGTTAACGGCTTTGCCACAGCAGAACCCCCTCTTGTTTGGCTAGTTCATAAAATGCTGTTTTCGCAGCGCCGGGATGTTCAATCACGACATCGATTTTTTGTTCGCCCAGAGAATTCCTGATTGCCTGGATCAGCTCAATTTTTAATTCAACGACATTGGCGGGACTGCGCGATAGCGATACTAAAAGATCAATATCTCCACCTTTGGCGTTAGCTTTTGCGCGTGAGCCAAAAAGCCAAACTTTAACAGAACCCCATTTAGTTAAAACCTGCGCGCAGGTCTTTTCGATCGCTTTTTTCTGGTTGCCGCTTAAACGGATAATTTTAGTTGTCACCCACTCATTTTAGCGATTTAGCGATAAATCTTCGCAATTTCCGGTTCTAGGACTTTTGGCCCCGAAACGCCAAGAACTAAAGTGAGCAACTTAAGTCCCAAATTTGAGTAGAACCCCGGACCCTGGCCCTGGCGGTGGCCCTGGAGTATTATTGAAAGCAATGGGGACCCTATTCGTAGCGCTTGGAACCCTGGTATTTGGCTTGGTTTTAACGCCTGATTTAAGGGCCTTAGAACGACGTCAGGAGCCGTCGAAAAGCTACTTTAGGGTAAGCAGTCCGGATATTTTTCAGATCGCTTTACAGGCTCAAAATCGAGCCCCTATTTTATTTGATGACAATGGCAGAAGTTATGCCAGGGCTTATGAAACAACCGGACAGCCCCGGTTTTGGTTTTCCCCCAACCCTAATTCCGAGGACTATGCCAAGCTTTTTTTTAATCCGGCGCAGTGGTCCACCGCCCGCCAAAAAATAGATGTTTTTAAGACCTTTGAAGGGATCATTAATGTGACCCAGGAAGGTCTCGGAAAGAAAATGATTGAAGGCGAAGCCTACATTAAGATCAATCGTTGGGGCATGGATTTAGCCATGGATGTCGGCGCGGTTAAACATCATACCTGCTTAGGACGCGACAGCGCCGCGCTGGCATTAAGCGCGGCGCGTATCGCGGAGGCTAACGGCGGCAGATTCAAATCAATAGCCATGGATTGGCCTTCCATGGGCGGCAGTGACATCGTTAACGGTGAAACATGCGGCTATACCATTGAAGAATCAGCGCGCGAAACCGCTAATTTTATCCGCGCCGTTAAGCAGGCCAGGCCCGATATCGAGGTCGGTGATATTATCGGATACCCGCTTTTTAAAGTAGAGCAAATCATTGTTTGGCTAAGCCTGCTTTATAACCAAGAAAATGTGTCGATCGATTTTTTACACTTGGATCTGCACCACACCAACCCCTGGCTTCAAGACCCAAAAAACCGCAAGAATTTGGCGCCGGATCTTTTATATTTAAAATCGATCCTCGATGCCAATGGCATACCATTCGGCATGATTTTGTGGGGAACAGACGGATCGTCGCCCGAAGCTTACTACAACAATGTCATGCGTTGGGTAAACGAGGTTGATCAGATTTTTGAAAATAACCATCCCCGGGATTACATTATTCAAAGCTGGGGAGGAGCCGATCCGACAACGGGTTTGCCCATTAACCTTCCCGAAACCGCTCCTTATACCCACACGAAAATCATCAATGATGCTTACGCTGTTTTAATGACGAGTCCGCCTAGGGAGCCCAGCGATCCTGAAAGAAGGATTCCCTAAATATGGCGCAAGGATTTATTTATTTTTTTGTTTTTTCCCTTTTTGGCTACGGCGCAGTTGAGCCGGTTTCCGGGCGCCCTGTTTCAATCCGCGAGAGTTTAAGCAAGCTTTTTGACGGTTCGGGGGCCGCTGTTCTGGCGCAAGAAAAAAAGTCCCCGGTGGAGGTGGAGCCGCCGGAGAAGAAAAAAAGTAAGGATTATTTCCGCATCGGTTTTATTGGCGGCGAAATGGATGGCCGGTTTGATTATATGCCCAAAGTGCCCAAACGCGTGCGCAACAATAGCTTGCTGGTGGATAGCCTCAAGTCTCTGGATCCCCAGTCTGGTTCCGTGGGTTTTTCTATCAGCGCTCCTATTGTCGGAAATTCAGGGTATCGCGGCGTTTTTCGCGTTGAGTTGACACCGATTTTGACCGTTGCGGGTCAAACCGATAAGTTAGTTAAGGAAGAATTCCGCCATAGCTCCACCTTCCTCACTCCTAATGGACAGGAATCCGTGGAATACCTGCGGGCGATTTACGAACGAACACGAGGCGGCAAGGTGGTGGAAATCATCGGTCTTGGTTATGAAATTAGGCGCAGTCTCATTGGTTTGGAATTGGGGCTGCGCGGGGGTTACGCCTGGAATGACGCCCGGGTGTTCACGGTCAGGGAAGAAACCTACAGGCTCGGCAACAGTCAAGGCGTTGGCGGGTTCATGTCGCCCAACATTGAAGGATATGAGGCGTTGAGTGTTAGTCCGGGCAAAGAACAGAGAGGTTCTTATCAAGCAGTGCGAGGAGCCGCTCATCTTTATATTTTGAAATGGCTGTCCGCAGATGTCGAGTTTAATAAACAGATCTTTAACCAAACCGGCGCCGCCGGTCCCGGCCTGCGCTTCGGGGCTTCCATTGGTTTTTAGGTTTTTTATTTAAGGATTTTCGCGATCGTTTCTTTGTAGGGCGGATGAATCAAGCCTTTCTCCGTGATGATACCGGCAATTAAATTATTTGGTGTTACGTCGAAGGCGGGATTGAAAACCGAAATATTGTCCGGCGCGGCCGGCGTGTTTTTCCAGCGCGTAACCTCTTCTTTCGAGCGTTCTTCGATCGTAATTTGATCACCCGATGGCGTGGCCAGATCAAAGCTTGAGCTTGGCGCCGCGATATAGAAAGGCACCTTGTGGTAATGGGCGGCCAAGGCCAGGGCGTAGGTACCGACTTTGTTGGCGGAATCTCCATTGGCCGCGATTCTGTCGGCGCCGGCGATAACGATTTCAATTTTCTTTTCGCGAATGGTATGGGCCGCCGCGCCGTCGCAAATCAAAGTCACGTCAATGCCGGCTCGCGACAGCTCCCAGGCGGTCAAACGTGCCCCCTGCAGGAGCGGCCGCGTTTCGAGCGCGTAAACCTGAATGGGCCGTCCTTCGGCGTGAGCCAAGAAAAAGGGGGCGACCGCGGTGCCGATGCCCCCGGTGCACAAGGCCCCGGTGTTGCAGATGGTCATCGCGCGCGATTTATTTTTAAGCAGGGCCAAGCCGTGACGGCCGATAGCCAGGCAGTTGTCTTTTTCGTATTGCTCGATCTTTCTGGCTTCTTGTAAAACGGTTTCGGGATCATGATTCGATAATTTTCGGATGCGATTCAAGGCCCAAAAAAGATTAACGGCAGTCGGCCGGCTGGCTTTGAGTTCTTCGATGGCTTCCTTGGTTTTTCCCCTCTGCGCGCCCAGAACGCAGCCAAAGGCCGCGGCCACCCCGATGGCCGGCGCGCCGCGCACGGCTAAAGTTTTAATGGCAAAGGCCGCTTCTTTGACGGCGCGGCATTCCAGATGCGTTTCTTTTTGAGGCAGTTCGCGCTGATCGAGAATCTTGAGAAATCCAGTTTTGGCGTCGCCCATCCATTTAAATGGCGCGCTTAAAATAAGCTTTGACTCAAGCGAGGTCGGCATTTTTATGGATGACCGAAGCCAGGGCCGAAATCAGGGCCGGCGCGGCGTTTAATGTTTCGGCGCGGACAAATTTCATTTTTTTTGATTCTGCCAGATTTTTATAAAGAATGTCGTCGTCGTAAAGGGTTTCCATGTGATCCGAGATAAATCCGATGGGGTCTAAGATGACATTTTTTGTTCCTTTCCCGGCCAGTCCCTCGATCGCCTGGGTCACGTCGGGGCCCAGCCAGGGTTCCGGCGTGCGGCCCTGGCTTTGGTAAGCGAGGGTCCATTGCGTTTGGTCAAGGCCGCATTTTTTGGCCACCAAGCCCGCGGTTTCCATCAGTTGACGGGGGTAGGGGTCGCGCCATTCGAGAATTTTTTTAGGCAGGCTGTGCGCCGAAAAAATAACGGTTAAATTCTTTTTTTCTTTTTCAGAAAATTTGGAAAGAGCGATTTTTAGTTTTTCCGCAAAAGCTTGGATAAGCAAAGGCTCGTCATGCCAATGTTCGACAAAAACGCATTCAATTTTTTTCGCCCCATCGCCCCATCGCCCCATCGCCCCATCGAGCTTCTGCCGGTATGCCTCAACGCTCATTTTGGAATAGTAGGGCGTCAGGCAGAGCGCAATAAATTTTTGAACGCCCCCCTTAGTCATTTCGGCCACCGGGTCTTTGATGTACGGGTGCCAATGGCGCATGCCGATGAATACTTTGAATAGGGGTGAGGGGTGAGGGGTGAGGGGTGAGGAGGATTTATTTAGAAATTTTTTCAGGGAAGAAGCTTGGGCGCGGGTGATGTTGAGAAGCGGGGATTTCCCCCCTATGGCTTTGTAGCGTTCCTGAATTTCATGGACAAGCTCCGCGCTGGTGGGGCGGCCGCCGCGGATATCCAAAAGATAGGGTTCGATTTCCTCCAAGGAATTGGCCGCGCCGTAAGCCATCAGCAAAACGCCGGTGGTTTTGGCTTTTACTTCCATTGCTTGACGGCTGCGACAACGGCTCGGGCGTGTTCAACGGGAGTGTCCGGCAGGATGCCGTGGCCCAGATTAAAGATATGCCCTGGTCTTTTATTGGCTTCTTGCAGAATTTTTTGAGTTTGCCGGACAATGGCTTTGACCGGGCCGTTTCGAAGCAGAGCCGGATCAAGATTGCCCTGGATGGCCGCGTCGTAGCCCAGTCGCCGCCATGACTCGGCGAGCGAGGTTCGCCAGTCAACGCTGATAACATCCGCTCCTGTTTTTTTGATGATTTCCGGGTATCCCGTCGTTCCCGTGCTGAAATAAATAACGGGAACCCGGCGTTTTTTGAGTTCATTGACGATCGTTTGGTTGTGGGAAAGAACGAACTCTTCGTAATCATGAGCCGAAAGGCACCCGGCCCAACTGTCAAAAATTTGGACCACGTCGGCGCCGCTCGCGGCTTGGGCCGCCAGATAATCGGCCGTCAGACGGGTCAATTTTTCCATTAAGTTTTGCCAAGCCTTAGGGTTTTGGTGCATCAATTCCTTTGTTTTTAAATAGTGATCCGAGTGCCCGCCTTCGATCAGGTAGCTGGCCAATGTAAATGGCGCGCCGGCGAATCCGACAAGGGCGATTCCGTCCGGGAGTTTTTTTTTGACCAATTTTAAAGCCCGAAACATAAAATCCATTTTTTCCCGCACGTCAAAAAAAGGCAGCCGGTCAACGTCATCTTGGCCCAAGATGGGATTTTGGAAAACCGGACCGACCGCCTTGGCGTAATCAAACCGGAAACCGAGCGGTTCGGCCAAAAGCAGGATGTCCGAGAAGATGATGGCCGCATCAACCTCGAGCTTGGCCACCGGCTGCAGGGTCACCTCGGCGCAAAGTTCCGGATTTTTGGAAATTTCCTTAATGCTCCAGCGGGAGCGGATTTTGCGGTATTCCTGCATGTAGCGCCCGGCTTGGCGCATGAACCAGACGGGAGTTCTTAACGTGGGTTGTTTTAGGCAGGCCTGAATAAGAAGTTTTGAGTTTTGAGTTTTGAGTTTTGAGTTTTCGGGTCGATTTTTAGTCACAGATCCCATATTTTTTGCATCGGTAAGATGTCTGGATCTGTCGTTTTTGGCGGCGCTCCTTTTTGGTTTCTTTTCGCTGTTCTTCCTCGATTTTTTCTTTAAGCTGTTCCTCGGTGGAGGCTGTCAGCTTGCTTGGGATCGGGGCCGGCGGTTCTTCGACGGGTTTTTCGGCAACCGGCGCGGTTGCGATTGGGATTTCAAAAAAATCCGCCGGCACGCTCGGCGTCGCCTCTTGGGTTGTTGGCGACGGCGGCAGAATGGAAATGGACGGCTCCGGATTCGACACCGTGGCCGGCTGCAACGATTCCGGCGCGGTGTCAACCGGGGTTGCCGACAAAGAATCTAAGCTGACCACCGGAGGCTCCTGGGCCGGGGTTTCCTGATCGGCGTAGAAAGGGTTTAGCGCAGGGGAGTCACCCTTGCCCCCAGACCCGAGAACCAGTCCCGACGGTTCTCCCCGCGTGCTCGCGGGGCCCCTCTCCACTACTGGGTTCAAGGGTGACTCCCCTGCGCTAAACCCTTTCTCGGCGTAAGAAAGCAGACCCAAGTCCCTGGCCGCGACGTAGTCCGAAAATTTATCTATGTCTTGTTCGGTAAAGACAATCTCTTCCTTTTTTTTGTCTTTTTTAATCAGCTTGAAATTGCAGCCATCCAGGATGACCGAAGCCAGCAGAACCAGAAGAACTTTTCTCATGATGTTATTCGTCTTGGAAATCTTCATTATACTACGGCCGGCAGATGCTCCCGGCGCTATTTATGAAAGGGTTTAGCGCGGGGGAGTCACCCTTGCCCCCAGACCCGAGAACCAGTCCCGACGGTCCTCCCCGCCTTCGGCGGGGCCCCTCTCCACTACTGGGTTCAAGGGTGACTCCCCTGCGCTAAACCCTTACCTATTTATTTTTGGGCGGCGAGGCAACGCGGATTAGGCATTGGGTGTAGTCTGCGACGCCTTTTTCAAGAGCAGTGAAAGCCTTGGCGCAGCCCTGATCGCGCAGTTTTTCCATTTTGGCTTCGGTGAAGTATTGATAGCGCGGGCGGATGGCCGGCGGGGTGTCGATGAAGTCAATTTGAACCGGCTTGTCGAGGCCTTTAAAAACCGGGGTCACCAAGTCAAGGAAGGTCCTGGCCTGCCCCGAGCCCAGGTTGTAAATTCCCCTCTTAATCGGTTTGGCTAAAGCGAAATGAAGCACCTCAACAACATCGTCAATATAAATAAAGTCCCGCTTTTGGTGTCCATCCGGGATCCCTTTTTTATGGCTTTTAAAAAGCCGCGTCCGGCCGCCGGCCATGATTTGATCGAAGGCATGAAGCGCCACGCTGGCCATTTTTTCCTTGTGCCTTTCGCCAAAACCGTAGACGTTGAAAAATTTAAAACCGCACCAGGCAGGGGGCGTTGTGCCGGCGCGTTTTTGGTCCAAGACCCATAGGTCGAAATCCTGCTTGGATTGGCCGTAAGGATTAAGGGGTTTTAAATTGGGGATCAGGGATTCGTCGTCGTTGAAACCCAGCGCGCCGTCGCCGTAGGTCGCGGCGGAGCTGGCGTAAACCAAAGGGATTTTGTTTTGGCTGGCATAGGTCCAGATTTTTTTGGAGTAGTCCAGGTTCACGCGTTTGAGATATTGCGCGTCCATCTGCGCAGTGTCGGTGCAGGCGCCCATGTGAACGATGGCGCCCAAGGGAGGTTTTTGAGATTCAAGAAATTCAAACAACTTCTCGCGGTCAACGATCAGCCCGCAGTCAATGCCCAAGTGTTCCGGCCGGTTGTTAAAATGCGCGCAGTCATCCACCGAGATGATCTTGTATCCCAGGGAAACGCAGGATTCGGCGAACCGCGCTCCTATAAAGCCAGCGGCGCCGGTGATGAGAATTGGTTTTAAGTTCGTCATGCTCGTTATTTAAGGTCTTTTTTAATGGCGCGGATTTTGGCGGCGGAGGGCTCGGGCCATTCCGGGATTTTTTGCATCATTTCACGGCCGGCCGTGGACGCTTCGGCGAGCAAATGGGTACGGAGCATTTTCTGCACCATTTTTGTGGCCAGTCCTTCTGCCAGCGAAGCGGCTATATTTTGAGATATTTTTCTGTCCACCCCCATACCCCAAGCTTGCCAAAGTTTTTCTCCCTTGGCGTCGGTTAAATAAGACACAAATTGCGCCTTGCGGCTTCGGTAAATGCCCGTATTAAGATCGTTGAATTCTTCGACTTTGCCATAGAGAAGCCCTTGGGTTCCCAGATTTTCGGCGATGTCTTGAGGCTTAAAGCCCGCGAGCTGGCCGCCGTCGGAAACGCCCATTTTTTCCAAAGCGGCCTCTTGGGCCGGAGAGGCCAGGGGAAAATACCCAAGGGCGACGAGCGCTGTCGCCATCACTCTGCGGTAGGTGTCGCCGGCGGCCAGGTCGTTTGATTCGTTGTCAGGCGGAAGAACGGCCACAATGTCCGGCGCTTGAAATCCCTCTTTATAAAAATGAGCCTTGCCTTTTGAGGAGGCGCACCCCCCTAGGGCCAAGCAAAACGCGGCTGATATCAGCAAGCTCTTCATAGGGTTTTTTGTAGCTGTTTGATGACTTTGGCGATAACGGCTTTGTCGCGGCCATTTTTTTTGTAACAGCTGATGGCCCAGATAACTTTACCGGTGCGCACGTCAAGCAGGCGAATGCTGACGGCTTCCTGGAATGCCTTCTTAAACGCTTTGGTATCAGCTTTACTGCCGGCGCCCAGGAGTACGGCATCGGCCTGCAGCGCTCGGCCGGTTTTAATGGCTTGATCGACATCGTAACCCGCGCGCCGGGGAGCGGATTCTTGACCGGGCTGCGGCAGGGCGCCCAGCTTGATCAGCTCTTGGTTGACGGGTTCTCCTTCGATAAATTCAAACCGCCGGGAAAGCTTTTTTTTAGCTTGGCGCACAAAATTTTGGGTCCACTTGTCGTTTCGTTCGAACCATCCCTTTTTGTGTTCAAACTCGACGCTTAAGAGATTGGCGTTTAGGAAAGGCAGCACCGCGATCCGTTTGACCGCCTGCGCCGCCTGGGCGTCGCGCATGATAAAGTAAGGCTTGGTCGCGCATCCGCCAAGAAGAGATAAAAAGAATACCAAAGGCAACGCCATAATTTTTAGCGGCATGCCCTAATTATGGAAAATTTGGTTTTTAACAGTGCCCCGCCCGGACGCTTGATTATTTGGCGGGTAGCGCAGAAGCTTTCGCGTAATAGTAGACGATTTCCATTGCCCTAATTTGGTTATCGGTATATTTTACGTCGACTCTGTTCATGCCAGCTTTTTCTAGAGCGCGGAAGGTTTCATTTCGCAACAGCTCAACGAGAGTTGGTTCCCCGATCCCTCTGTGATCAAGGAATTCGAATTTGCCCAGCATGTGTTTGTCGTCGCAGGTAACGGATAGCCGATTCGTAGAACCTACTATGCTTGTAAAGTGGGCGCCATAAACAATTTCGCATTTCTGAAAATGAGAAAAATCAATATTCTTGGGAGATTGGTCTTCCGAGGCGGGACTGGGCGCATTCGATCCTTTATTGGCTTGATCTTTTGCCACCGGAGGCTTGCGAAGGAGGTTGATCTCTGCTTTGAATCGCGCAGACAAGGGCCGCCCAAGCCGCTGTTCTTCTCTTGTCAGCGCCTCGTCCAGAAATGAAGTCCTTACGACTGGAGAATCGGCGAGCATATACAACTCTGCTTTTAATCGTTGCGATATGGTCTGTCCGTATTGGCGTTCTTCTGCAAGCAGCGCAGTGCGCAGTTGGGCATGACGATCTGTTTGAGAATACCCGGCCCTTGCGGCTATAATAGAGAGAATCGCGATCCACAATAATTTTTTCATAAGAATCCTCCGTGTGTCCAGAATAATGCTCTACAAGGCTAGTTGGTTGACACGTACCAACCAGGGGATATTTCCCGTTCGCCCCTGTAGGCTGAATCCTCCTTTAACGAGCGATCGTTATAAGGAAAGCGGGTTGACAAAGGG
>JACQJO010000039.1 GCA_016205025.1 Elusimicrobiota bacterium | reverse complement strand
TCAAATGGCCCGCGCGGGGCCGTGATACGGGCCAACGATTGCTCAAATGAGAAACAAGGAAAGAAAAAGAGAGCGGGAAGGCATGACTGTTCATTTTAATGCTGCCGGTTTCTAAAAATAATGTTTTTCACCGGGAACTAGAGTAGAGTTCTGACACATTTTTCTCTCCTTGTTGATTGCTATTTTTTGACGATTTTAGAAGCTACTGTAACGGCGATGACGGCCCGCTGAAGGAATTCTTTGTAGAGCAACTTCAGATCGCCTCGCGGGCGTCTAAAAGAGACTGCTAGGCTTTGGATGTGAGCCCTTTTGAGCCGGTTTAAGCGCCGATCGTAGCCGAGAGCGACGGTTGCCCGCAGAATTTTTTCATCAGGCGAACCCATTTCCCCTTGAGTTATTTTAAAGACAAGGAGGTCGAATGTTTTTGGGGCCGGCCCTCGCGTTCGTTGTCCTTCGGGATTCAACCATTCTTGGGCAACGGCCAGATCGGCCTGGGTCCACACACGCCGGAAAGATCGAATATTGTTCAGCGGGGCGGCTTCGAACTCCACGCTAAGGCGCCGGGCATCTGTTCCGGCGACGGGATCTCCTCGTTGGTGGATAATTTGTAGAGCTTCCTGCAGACCGTTCGTTTTGAATCTGGAATCCAAGAGCGATGCGGCTTGCGTTGTCGGCAAGGCACTGAAGAGATAAAAGCCTATACCGTAGAACCATAATTTTTTCATTTTTTTGGTCACCTCATTTTTTACAGCGTTAAGCTTTTAAAATTTTAACTTTGGTTTCCAATTTTTTCCTGGGCTTTTAGGGCAAAAAATGCTGGGCATAAAGTTCTAGGCCATTTTGGGCCTAAAGTTTTGACACCTAAAGTTGTGGCGTTGTTGCGGCGTTTAGCCGCTGACGGCTTCGAGGAATCGGGCCAGGGGCGATCCGGCGGCTATTTGCAGGTATGGGTTTTCTTTTTTTTCCTCGGCCAGGGACGCGGTGGGTGTCGGCCCATAGTTGTGGCCGGGAAAAACGAGCAGACTGTCTTCCAGCGTGGCGATTTTTTTTAAAGAGGTGTACATTTTTTCCGGATCAGAATTCGGCAAATCAACCCGGCCGCAGCCACGGATAAAAAGCGTGTCCCCGGTCACTAGGCGATCTGAAACCCGCAAACAAAGGGATCCCTCTGTGTGGCCGGGCGTGTGAAGAAAGTTTATTTTCAAACCCCCCAAATCAATGCCTTCGCCTCCGGATAAGGTTTTTAAGTTTGGTTTGAAATTCTTATCCAAAACCGGAGCGTCTTCCTTGTGGATATAGATCGGCACATCCGCGAATTTCAAAACGTCGCCCACGCCGTTAATGTGGTCAAAATGGTTGTGGGTCAAAAAAATTCCCTTTAACTTCCAGCCCCCAACCCCCAACTCTTTTTTTATAGCCGGCACGTCCCAAGCCGGGTCCACCACCAAAGCCTCTTTGGCCGCGCTGTCGGCCAAAAGGTAAACGAAATTGGCCAGCGGCCCTAATTCCAACTGGCGAATTTCCAATGTTGACATACAAAAATAATCATAGCTTAAGCGGAAGTTTTGTACATTCTTCGGGTAGTTTGTAAGGGTTGTAGTTTTGTTAAAGCACAATGCGCCTAAAAATAGGAGAAAATACGCTGTGAGCTGTCTCACGTGGCAGGCCTTGTTTTTGGTGGATAAACTAAATGGTGAAAGTTGATCGTTCGGTTTCCTCCTTAATTCCTCAATCGTCCGCGATTCAATCCCGCTCGAAGGCCAAGGGTTTTACCCTGGTGGAACTTTTGCTCGTCGTGGCTGTGTCCGCGATTCTTATGTCCTTGGGACCTGCTTTATTGATCAATATAACGCGTTTTTACCGGCTGCAGATCGCCAGGGCCAATATTCAAAAAAGTGCCCGTATCTGCATAGACCGGGTTAGCCGCCTCCTTAGGCAGGCCAGCGCCACGAGCGTTGTCATTACGCAGCGCGCGGGACAACCCCCCAATTCTTGGCTTACCTTTACCATTGATCAAGGCGAGGGCGCTTTGGTTGGCGATTATGGGATTTATCAGGAAGGAGCAAATCTGAAATTTATGAAAAACGGCTCAACATCAACAATCGCGGACAATCTGCGCTATATCGCTTTTTCGTACCCACGCTCCGATAACGATGGAATTATTTCCGTATCCATGACCTTTGAGGAAGCCACTTTTGAAGGGCATAGCAAAGCATTGCAGCTCTCCGTGGAAAAAGTGCGGGTGATGAACGATTGAATAAAAAAGGTTTTACCTTGGTGGAGCTCGTCATGGGGCTGTTGGTTTTTACGATCGGGTTCGCGTCGATCGGCGCCATATTTACATCTCTGGCCAGAAGCATACTGGTTAGCAAAACAAAAACGCTGGCTACAAATTTGGCCCAAGAAAAAATTGAATCTTTGAAAGATTTATCCTATTACAGACTGCTTGTAACCACGGCCACCACGACGGATGCCAATTTTCCCGGTATGGTTTACGATCAGGGCACCACCGTGTCCTATTATCCGGAAGAAAATTTAAATGTTGGTGGTTTGAAATTTAAAAGGCGGGTTCTGGTGGAATATGTGGAGCTGGTTGGCAATGATTTGGTCGGGCAGTCGTGGACGGCTAATGATACTGGGCTAAAAAGGGTTCTTGTTTACGTTGTATGGGAAGAAAGCAATGAATGGAAAAAGGTGGAGCTGGCTAACCTGCATAATAATCCTAATCGGGCGGAGTTAAATTATTCTTTTACCGGGACAGTGACATCGGCCACCACGACCAACGCGCTGGCCAATGTTTTGGTTGATACCCAGCAGAACCCTTCCTATTTTGCTCGCACGGATTCCGCCGGTGTGTACTCTTTTAAGGTTTCGCCTGGAACGTACTCCCTGCGCGCCAGCTTGCCGGGCTATTTCACCCAAGTTAGCAGTAATTTTGTGGTATCGGCCGGACAAACAGGTTCGGTTACGCGCGATTTTGCATTGACCTTGATGGCCCAAGGCCAAGCGACGGGGTATGCTTATTTGCAGAATCATCTTGTCATCGCTTCGATTGTGACGAGTTACGACAATGGAGGAAATATTGGCCAGGAGTCCGTAGAACTCTACAACCCGACCACTTCTCAAATTTTAATCGCCAGCCGTTCGACTCCCGGGGGTTCTTTCGATATTTTTTTTGTTACGGTTACCTGGATTGATAACAACAACGCGGAACCGGCAGGCGGCAATAACAGCAAATACTTGCTGGGCAAGCCGGGGGTTAGCGGTTCTGTTTTTACCGCTTTTCGCAGTAGTTCGGCTTACTGGACTATTGACACGCCGACCATTTCCATCCCTTCGCAAAGCTTCTTTTTAATATCTAACTACAGCACCATGTCTGTCGAGGGAGTCTCGGTCATTGCGGACGCTTACTATACCGGAACTCAAGCCAATAACAGTCAAATGGATGACGCTAATGCCGGCGGAATTAGAGTTGCTGGCCTAGGCGGCTATTCTTTTAATAGCCGGACGGATTGGCAGGACGGCGTGGGATGGCTGGGGGGCGGCTCCCCATCTTTGGCGTATGAGAGCGGACCGTACACGATTAATCCAGGCGCTGGAGACGTTTTGTATAGGGGCCCTCCAAGCGGTTATCCGGACACCCCAAGCAGGACCGATAGCCCCCCCGCGGCCCATTGCTACGACACGGACAATAGCCAGCCTGTAACTTCGGATGGAAACTGGGACGAAATATCCATTGCGGCCGCCATCGCGCTGTCAACTAATACGCGGCCAAGGAACGCGGATCTGCCCATGCCCCCAGGACCATGCACGCCCGCCGTGGGAGCTTCTATTTCTGCCAATGACGGACTATCTTCTGTAGCTTATGTGCAAAGTTACGGTTCTTTTACCCTTGTCGGCATGGCCACCGGCGCCTGGACAGTGACCCTGTCAAGCGGAGATTATACGCGCGATATATCAACGGTAACCATCACGCCAGCTATTAGCGCCGGAATTCCCAATAATTCCACGGATCCTCGGTCTCAATTTTCCAATTTCCCTGCCATTGCCCTTACGACCGCTTCCGTTTACGGTTATATCAGCGGCCAGGTAAAGGATACCAGCAATAATGGCCTAAGCGGCGTCACCGTTTCCGAGGTTTCTGCCTCCGCATTGACAGATTCTTCGGGGCGCTACCGCCTTAGCGTTATTCCTTCGGGCAGTCCCGCAAGCGTGTCGGCAAGCAAAACAGGTTATGCGACCGAAATCGTTGACAATATAGGAGTATCGCTGGGTGTCAACGTTTCCACGATTAATTTTATTCTGGTAAGCGCCGGCAGCATAAAAGGATTTATCACAACCAACGGCACCGCGGCGTTGCCAGGAGTTCCGGTTGTGGCAACAGATCTAAGCTCAACGACAATAGTCGGCTCCGCCATCACCGATGTCAACGGCAGCTTTACCATTCCCAGCGTTGCTACCGGTACCTATAGGGTGACGCCGCAGTTGGAGGTTGGAGAAACTTCCAGCCCAGAAAATACAATAGTAACGGTCGTTTCCAACTCGACCGGCACGTGGTCTTCCACATTTACTGTTACCAATGCCTTCGGAGAGATTAAGGGCACTGTCGGAGTCGGATCATCCACCTCCCCCATTACGACCGGCGTTCTTTTAATAGCGTCAACCGCCGCTATTACTACGGAGAATCCACCCGTGTTTAATTCCACCCTAAGAAGTGGTACCAACATCTATTATGCGGGTTCAAGCGACGCGGGTGGCAGTTACGTCTTATCTTTGCGGGGGAACGCCACTTACTACCTTTATGGTTGGTACCCGACCACGTTGTCGGTGAGCGCTTCGAGTTCTTCTAAAAAAGGGGCAGGGACTATTTTTGTGGGACCAGGAGCATCGGAAACAAAAGATATCAATTGGTGACGATTAATAAAAGTTATGAAAACACCATGCTGTAAAAATAACGAAAGGGGGGCCCTCTTGGTGATGGCTCTTATTGCCCTGGCGGTTTTGGCGGTCATTTTGCCGCTGCTTGTTTTTGTCGCTCAAAATGAAGCCAAGTGGACTGTCAAACAAAAGAAAACAACAACCGCATTCCAAATGGCGGAGGCGGGAATAGAAAGAGGCGAATGGAAATTAAATGAATCGGATAGCGTGTGGAATCAGTCCCTTAGCAGCACCGTCATTACGGGTTACAACTTTGACATTGTTTACAAATCAACGGACAGCGCGGGCAGAGTTAGCGGGGAATACAAGGTTCGTCTAATCGCCAGCTCAATTGCGGGCCGCGTTTTGGTTGAGTCCATGGGACGAGATGTTTCTGCGGATGAGATCAGGGCTATTGAGGCGGAATACTCGAAATCCTTCATTGAAACCGCGCTCCTTTCACGATCCGTGGCCGATCTTAAAACTAACTTTGAGGTTCATTGGGGGCCTGTTGTTAATTATGGGAGCATCACCGATGTTCCCAATTTTGATTTTCCCAGAAAAGTTTCAAAGAGCTCAATTTCTGGCCGGGATACGGATCCGAATGTCCCCAACGGGCATAACTATTTTTCCGTATGGCCCAGCAGTCCCGCTACTTATGACTACAATTCTTATCAGACGAATTTAGGAAACGAACCGACGATTGATCTGGAGGCTTATAAAACTCTCGCAAAAAATTCGAGTATCCCAGGACTCAAAAAAATGAGCAACGGCCTGGCCGCCGCGGATCCCGTTGGGTCAGGGTATTACACTGAAAATGTTGATATTTCGTTGTCAAGCGGCGGGGTTATACTGTTGAATTGTTCTACTTGCGTGATTTATGTCAATGGGGACGTGGATTTTAAAGACACGGATTCCCAACTCCAGGTGCGCGCTCTGATTGTGACTGGGGTTTTTGATATGAATTATGACCCTGTTCCTGATTTAGTTGCCAAAATTCCCGTGGGCGCAGAAACAGAATACAGATATGGAACTGCGCCAGCCGTCTGGACTTCTAATTTTTCCGCGACCGGCGAAGGGGGAAATTATGTTGTTACGGGGGCCCGCGTTAGAGGGTATGTTTACGTGGGGGGGGAGTTTAAAAATTCCGGCGGCGGCAACCCTTCCATTATAGGCACACTGGATGTGAAAGGAACCGTTAATGTCAATAATACGCGAATCTATTACGATGCGGCAGTATCCACGGGAGTTCTCACCATGAACCAGAATCCTCGAAGAACTTACTGGAGAGAGTACGCAACAAATGAATGGTAAAGAAAAGGGATGTTATAATGAATCCGATGCTAGGCCTCTTCCACTACCAAATCCTTTGCGAAGTCTTAGAGAGGGTTCATTTGCTTAAAACCCAGGATGAGATCGCGGCTTTTGTTTTGGAGAAGGTTTCCCAGGCCTTAAATTCCGAGGGAGGAACGATTTTTTTGATAGAGCCGGACGGCCAGTTTTTGACGCCCCGGGCGGCTTACGGCGCGCCCATTGAGGCCTTGCAGAAATTCAAGTTTCCGATGGGTCAGGGCGTGGTGGGCTGGGTGGCTAAAAGCAGAGAGCCGGTTTATGTCGAAGACGTCAGAAAGGACCCCCGTTTTTTTGATTCCATTGACGCCCAGACCGGATTTAGCACCAGTTCCATCGTGGCCGCGCCGATTCTTTTTGGGGCTAAGGTTGAAGGGGTTTTGGAGTTTTTAAATAAAAAAGAGGGAAAGTTTAACGAAGCGGATTTGGAATTGATCGCCATCTTGGGCCGAGAGGTGGGAGCCGCTATTGAAAAAGCTGTTTTAGATGAGGCGGCGCAGAAAGCCACCACGCTGGAATGGGCCTTCAGTCATCTGGGCGCCGGCGTGGTGATCGCGGATCCGCATCACCGCGTCATCATGGCCAACCCCAGAGCCAAAGAGATTTTGGGCACTCCCACCTTCGCGATCAGCGAGGGCGACCGTCTGGACAAGCTGGAGAACGCCTGGCCCGATTTGGCTTATTCCGCCAAAAAAGTCATGGAAACCTCTCTTCCCATCCGGCGCCAGCAAACCTCGTTTTATCCTCAAAGAATCGTGGGGTTTTCCTGCGTTCCCTTAACCGATCACGAGGGAACCGTGGCCGGCGCGGCCCTTCTTCTGCAAGACATCACGCCGAACGCCTCTTCCAGAAATAATTAGAAAAGCGATAAAAGTTTTTAATAAGACTTTTTGATCGCCGTGTCGGGATAATAAAATTTGAGGATATCTCTATAAGGGACGCCTTGCTTTCCCTGATTAATGGCGCCCACTTGACACAGGCCGCGGCCGTGGCCGTAGCCGCGCCCGAAGAAAAGCAGAAATTTTTGGTTTCTTCCCCGATAAATGGGAGTCATGGAAAAAAGCGCCGAGCGCAGCCCGCCGGGAGCCAGGGCCAGCCGGATGGGAAAATCTTCTTCGATCACGCGGCTTTGTTTACTGCCGGTAAGACGGATTTTTTGAACCCGGCCATCCGGCCCGCGTTCCTCTATCGTCACTGATTTAAGGATCCCGATTTGAGGATAGTCGCGCTTGGCCTTGCGCGCCAGGTCTTTAAGCGCAACCAGGCGGATCCAGCTGAAACGGGAGGATTTTTCAAAGCACCAGAAGTCCTCCGGATTTGAAAAACTTGTCAACTCGAAAAATCGAGTCAGATCAACAGGATTCATTTTGATCAAAGAGGCGCTCCTGTCACCCGGCGCGTCCCAGAGGGCGCCGCCGGTTGAGATTCCTCCGCAGCCGGCATGGTACCAGATGCGAAAGGGCTGCCCGTTTTCGGTCAGCATTTCCCCGAAGGTGTCGCGAACAGCCGCCAGGCAGCTTTTCGCTTCGCCCAAGAATCCTTTATAAACTTGGCAATGCACCTGATCGCAGACGTCAAAACGCCCCCCTTCTTTATTGTGAGAGCGATCCATATCCCGGCGCCATAGGGCGTAGCTTCTGGCTAAAACCGCCTGGGCTTTCAAAGATTCGGCCGGACTCGCCGTTCCCATTTCGTAGGGGAGAACGCCCAGGAGGTATTCCTCCAGGCCCACCTCGTTGATCAGCATAAATCCCTGCGTTTCAATGATGACTTTGAGATTGCCTCGAACCTGCAGGTCGGCGCGCGGCGCCTGCGATAGGCCCACCGGGCGGGCTCCTTTAATCAGGAAGCTCCCGGCCGCCGGATTTGATGTTTTTAAGGTCAAGGGTTTGACCACGCGGAACTCCCGGTTTCCTTGAAGAATGACCACCATGGCCGTTGGGCTTGAAAGGAAAAGCAGTTTCCACATCTCCTCCGGTTTGCCCCTGGCCAGGGTGCCCTCTTCAACAAGCGCCAGATCAAAAGGAGCGCCGGCGCTGATCACGGCTTCGGAAAGAATTTGCGGCTCTCCTTGGGCGTTGGCAAGCAACCCCACATTGACGGCCGGGCTTCGTTTTTCCAAGGCGCTGTCCACTGTCTTGGGCCAAGCCAGGTTAAATCCCGGTTCGGCGGCGGCCAGGAGAGTGTCGAGCGGCTTGGCGGTTTTTTTGGCGTACTCTTTGAACTGATTTTCAAATTCCGAATCTTTTTCAGCCAAAAGATAGCGCCGCCCGTCAAGATAAGCGGCGTCAAAATCGCCGTAGCCGGCCTGGATCTCGGCTAAAAGGCGCCTGGCGTCCTGAAGGGTGGAATCCATCTTGAGAGCCCGGCGCAACCCCTCCGTGGCGCATTGAAGATTGTTTAATTTTTGACAATTTAAGGCTTCCAGTTGGCTCATCACCGGCAAATCCAACTCGCGTTTTTCTCTAAGGTAGCGCAGGTTGGCGTTTGATGCCTCGGCTGAACCCTTGAGATGCTGGCTGATGGCCAAGACCAGCGAGCCCAATTGAAATAGGGATTTTTCTTCCGGGCCCGAGGCCGAATCAAGCTCGCGGACGAGGTAGACCAAACGCGCTTCGGCCCCGGCATAGTCGCCGCGGATTAAGGCGTTGCGGGCCCTCCAGTAAAGAACCCAGGGCTCCTGAATTTGCTCTTGACTGCGAAGAGTTTTCCAAACCTCCCATGCCTGAAGGGCCTGTCCTTGACTCTCCAGGCTTAGAGCAAGGCCCATGCGGGCCTCTTGGTCGGATTCATCGCGGGTGGCGATATAACGCAGGGCGCTCTCCGCGCCTTTAAAATCAGCGCGGCTGAACTTGGCGGCTCCGTCAGCGCGGGCCTCGGCGAGGTCGTTTTCTTGGGGAAAGGCAATTGATTGGGGAAAGGTGACAAAGGTGACAAAGGTGACAAAGGTGACAAAGGGAAAGGTATTTTTTTGATTTACAGCCTTAGTTATCTTAGTAACCTTAGTCACCTTCCCAGCAATTCTTGCGTGTACTTCTTTTGCAGATCCACCATGGGTTGATCAAAAGGGTTGACGCCCATTAGGTGTCCGAGCGCTATGGTAGCCAAATGAAAGAATTGAACGAGGCAGCCGTAGGTTTTGGCGTCGTTTTGGTGGATTTGAATCTGGAAAACCGGCACGCGGCGCGTTTTTAAAGATTGAGCCACGCCCTGGGCCGAGGCCCACAGGGCTCGGCCCAGCGGCTGGTCCTTTTTTTGGTCAAGCCAGATGATGGTCGCCATCTTATCCGCCGGCCCTCCCAGGTAGAGCTGCAATAAGGAGTGCTGGTCCCGGGTTCCGATGAATGTTGTCGGCGTTAGCCCCCGGCCTTCTTTGCCCAGGGATTCTGCGAAAAGCTGCAAGAGCAGTTGACCCAGTTCGGTTAAGCAGTCGCCATAGAGAAAAAATCCTAAAACGGTCCTTTTTCTTTTTATTTCTTGGAGCAGCAGTTCGGCGTACCGGGACGCAGCCTCCTTGGCGGCCAGGGCCCAGCGGGCGCCCTCGCGCAGATCATCAAGAGAAATGCCTGAAAATTCCGCCGCCGCGTAAGTTACGGCCGAAAAGCTTGAGAATCGGCCGCCGATATTTTCATCCAGGGGCAGAATGGGGATTCTGTTTCTTGCGGCCCATTGTTGCAGAAGGTTGCCGGGAGCGGGAGTTGTGGTGACCAGGAATCGTTCTTTCCAGTTTTGAATTTGCCGCGACTCAATTTCTTGCAAGACGCGCCGGCGCAGGAGTTCCACTTCCATCGTGGCGCCGGACTTGGAAACGATATGAAACAAAGTTTTAGCCATGGCGTCCGTCTGCAGGGCCGGGTGCTCACGAATCGTGGCAGGGTCAATGGTATCTAAGACCCAGCAGCGCGGTTTTATCGGTTTGGGATTAATGAAACTAAGCAACGACTTGGCGGGCAGCGCGCTGCCGCCGATTCCGATTAAACAGTAGCGCTCTATTTTTCCTTTCCAGGGTTTAAGCGCGGCGCGCAGTTGTTTGGTTTCATCGGGGCCCGGCGGCGACAGAAAGCCCAGCGGCTGATTTTCTTTTTTCCATTTTTTGATCAGCTCATCCCAGTTGACGCGAGCCGCGGCGCCTTTCCATGAGAAAGACAGCGGTGACGCGGTTTTTCCCTCCATAAAAAGGGTTATACCGTATTTGCGAGATGCGATGACAGGGGGGTTAGGTTCAAGAGGTTCAAGAGGTTCAAGAGGGCTAAATAATGAGAAATTTTTTGCCTTTTGAACTTTTGAACGTTTTGACCCTTTTGAACCTTGGGCTTTTACTCTTTAGCGTAGCCCAGGGATTCGCAGGTGGCTGAAACGGCGCCTGACTCAAGATTGATTTGCCGCGGAACCAGTCCGCCGGCCGCGCCTTGGCCCGATTGCAGGGCGTGATCGCTGTAGAATTCGAAAAATTTGAGCAGCAACTTGGGGCCCCTGGCGCGCACCGAATAGTCATTGCCGACCTTCCATTTCAGTTGAGGCGCTTGGCCGTGCTTTACGGCGCCATTGGCGAACCAGGCGCGTTGCGCAAAAAAATCTTCCATGGCGCTTTCAAACTCGGTCAGAACCCCGGAGCTTTGGGGGAAGTTCTGCTCGATCTCTTCGCGTTTTAAGGGCAGGAACGCTCCGGGCGGCCAGTAAAAAACGCGAAAGGCCTCTTTTTCAGAGGCCGACTCAAACGACAGCCGCACGCGCAGCGGTTTTTGACCCTTGAGATTCCATTGGCATCGGAAAGCGCCCGAGAGACCCTGATCCGCCCGCGCGAACTGTTCGCCTAGAATTTCTCCGGCGGAGGGCTTGGCGTTTCGATCCAGGCTTTTCTCCAGATGACTAAGCTGGGCCGCCAGCCGGGCGTTTTTCTTTTTTGGATTAGTCAGGGAAAATTTAGCCAACAAATAAGAAACCCAAGCTTCCTCTTTTTTGCCCTCTTTGTCCTGCGCTTGGCTTAGGTGCATTAAAATTTCAGGATCGCGGGTTTCCTGGGCGGTTTTGCCCAGAATTTCCAGCGCTTGGGCCGTTCGGCCCATTTTAAACAGCGCCCAGGCCCAAGAATCTTGATAAGAGGGATTTTTGGGATCCGTTGCCACCGCTTTTTCGATCAAACCGAGGGCTTGATCCAAATTTTTCCCCCGTTCCGCCCAGGTATAACCCAGAGCGTTGGCCACGACCGGGTCATCAGGATAGGACCGCCAAAGCGCTTGCAGGATTTCTTCCATTTTTACCCGGTCTCCCAGATCACCGCACAAGAGGGCGTAGTTGTAGGACGCTTCCTTCCAGGCGGGCTTTTTTTGATAAATTTCTTCCAGTTTATTTCTGGCTTTCAGTGGTTCGTTTAAATCTTGGTAACCCAGCGCCAAAAAATAACCGATGTCGTCGTTACCCGCAAAGCGCGCTTGGGCTTGTTCCAGAATGACGACCGCTTCGGGCAGGTTGCCGGATTGCAGTAAATAAAAACTTTCTTTGAGCGCGAACACCGGTTCTTTTTCGGTTACCGCGGGATATTCGCGCAGGGTCCAGAGGGCCTCTTCCCAGGCGCCCTGCTCCTCTAGGGTTTCCAAGAGAAGTCCCAAGGCTTCGCGGCTCGTTGGATCGGAATTTAAGGCCTCTTGAAGGCAGTTTTGTTTTTCCTGCTGTTCGCCCATCAAAGCGCAGATTTTCAGCTTCAGCCGGTTATTGGGCGCGTCTTGATCCGAAGCGTCTTTCAGGATCGTTTTTAATTCCTGCTGGGTGCCCATCCTTTTGACGGCGCCAAGAAGCCCTTCCAGGATTTCAGGATCATCGGTGTCCTGCTGGTAAGCTTGCTGAAACGTTTCAATGGCCCCGTGGTCGTTTTGTTCCATTTGGTAGTAACCTTTAATTTTTAGGAGGTCGGTATTGCCGGGCCAAATTTTAAGGTAGGTGTTTAAGGTTTCGAGAGCCTTTTTTCGGTCGTCCGTGCGCGCGTACAGGGCGGCCAAAGAGAGAAGGATATCCGGATTTTGAGAGTCCAGTTTGTAAGCCTCGATCAGTTTTGACAGCGCCTCGCGGTGCTGGTTTTTGGCTTCCAGGATTTGGGCCTCCAGCCAGAGCGATTCGGCGTCCTGGGGCGCTATCTGGCGCGCGATATGCGCGTAAAGGGCCGCGATTTCCACCTGGTTTAAGTCCAGGGCTGTTTCAACGATCTCCCTTAAAAGTTCGCGGGCGGTGGGATTGGTTTGGTAAGACAGGATTAATTCGGTCAAGGCTTTTTGGCGTTCCTCTTGGCCGGCGTACATCAGATACTTGAGGTAGTGATGAATGGAATTGGCGGGGAAATCATCAGATCTAAGGTAAGGGTTTAGCGTAGGGGAGTCACCCTTGAACCCAGTAGTGGAGAGGGGCCCCGCGAGCACGCGGGGAGAACCGTCGGGACTGGTTCTCGGGTCTGGGGGCAAGGGTGACTCCCCTGCGCTAAATCCCTTCGATCTAAGGGGAAAGGTGAAAGACGCGACAAAGGTGAAAGACGCGACAAAGGCGAAGGTAGAAGAAGCTTTGGGTCTCATTGCGGTACTCGGCCTGCCTGACTTCAGGTAGGTTATTGATAGTCTTGCGCCAGAACGGGTTTTTTTCACCCCCGGCTTGCGTCGGTTTGGGGGGAAATCGGCGGCTGGTGTCAGTTCTTCAGGAGGAGGGTGATTCGGGCCAGGATTTCGACGGCCGTTTTTTCCTTGGTCATCAGCGGCAGTGTTTTGGGAACCGACCCCGGCGCCAGCAAAATTGCCTGGTTGGTGTCACTTTGGAACCCGCGTCCCGGCTGTGCAATATTATTGGCCACGATCAGGTTCAAGGCTTTCTTGTTGAGTTTGTCTTGGGCGTTGGCGATTAAATTTTCGGTTTCGGCCGCGAACCCAACCACGATTTTGGGCCAGCCCGTTTTTTTCTTCAATCGGCCGACTTGGGTCAAAATATCTTGGGTTCTTTTAAGGTTGATGCCGGTCAGCCCGTTTTCTTTTTTAAGTTTTTGAGCGTAAGATTTGGCGGGTTTAAAATCAGCGACCGCCGCGGTCATCACCAGCGCGTCCGCTCGCGGGCAGTTGGATAAGACGGCGTTGGTCATTTCTTCGGCGGTTTGAACGTCGATTTTTTCGGCTCCCCTGGGCGCGGCCAGCGCCGTGGGCCCCGCAATCAACGTAACTTGGGCTCCTTGATCCAGGGCGGCTTGGGCCACGGCGAATCCTTGTTTGCCCGAGGAGGGGTTGCCCAGAAATCTCACAGGATCAATCGGTTCTTGGGTTGGCCCCGCGGTAACCACGAATTTTTTTCCGGCGAGCGGTCCGCGCCGGGACAGTTGATAGCGGATTTCACGGAAAATATTTTCCGGCTCGCTCATACGCCCGGCGGCGTCGAGTCCCGAGGCCAGGTGACCTTGTTCCGGTCCGATGGTGAGGGCGCCTTGCTTTTTTAAAGTTGCGACATTTTTTTGGATAGCCGGATTTTTCCATAAGCCGGCGTCCATGGCGGGAGCGATTAAAAATGAGGGGGTGATGATGCGGGGGGGTGATGAGGTGAAAGAAAGGGCGGTTAAAGAAAGAAGATCTTCGGCGAGGCCGTGGGCGAGTTTGGCGATGGTGTTGGCGGTGGCGGGCGCGATAACGATGATGTCGGCCCATTCGGCCAGCTTGACGTGAAGCACATGTTCCTGGCCGTTCCATAAATCTTGATCCGCGTAAGCTTGCCTTGCCGTGACGCTTTGAAATGTCAGAGGCGCAACAAACCGGGTTGCGGCCTGGGTTAAAATTGTGTCCACCAGCGCCCCGGCTTGGGTTAGCCGGCTGGCCAGTTCAACGGCTTTATAAGCCGCGATGCTGCCGGTGACGCCCAGCAGAATTCTTTTTTCCTTCAATGGAGGAATCGATTTTTCGCTCACGCCGCTGCCTTTTGAAACAGAGATTCTGTCATTGCGAGCCTCGGGCGAAGCAATCCCATAAGAAGGTTTACTCTTTTCATGAGATTGCTTCGTCGCCGCTGCTCCTCGCAATGACAAGCCTGGGGTTCTGCTTTTGAATTTTTTGCTGGGTGTTCAGCTCGTAAATGATTTTTAATCCTTCCAGCGTCAGCCAAGGGGCTTTGATATCGAAGACTTTAGTTTCAGTTGCCAGAATGTCAAGCAGTCCCCCGGTGCCGATCACCTTCATTTTAGCGCCGAGCTCCCGGCGAAACCGTTCAACCAAGCCCTCTACGAGCCCGATATAGCCATAGAAGGTTCCGGCCCCGATGGAGCGGGCTGTGTTTTTACCGATCACGCGAGGCGGCGGCGCCAGCTCCACGCGCGGGAGTTTGGCGGCTCTGTTAAATAGGGCATCCATCGCGATTTCAATGCCCGGGGCGATGGCGCCTCCGAGATAATCCCCATTTCCGGCGATGGCGTCAAAGGTGGTGGCGGTGCCAAAATCCACGATACAGGCGGGCCCGCCGTAAAGACGGTGAGCCGCAGCCGCGTTAATGACGCGGTCGGCGCCGACGCTTTTGGGGTCATCGTAGAGCACGCGCACCCCGGTTTTGACGCCGGCGTCAACCACCAGAGGCTCAATGTCCAGAAAATTGCGGCAGGCCTCGATCCAACGGCCTGTTAAGGCCGGCACAACCGAGCCCAATGCCGCGCTTTTTATTTTTTTAGGGCCGATTTCAGCGTGGCTTAATAAGCCCGTCAACTGCAGGCCGTATTCGTCAGATGAACGTTTCGCGTCCGTGGCCAGCCGCCAGCGCGCGCCAAGACGTTCCTGTTCGTAGATGCCCAGGGTGACGCTGGTATTTCCGATGTCAATGCAGAGTAACATGGGGTTGTTTAACCTCCTTGGGTTCGTTATGCGCGATGATTCCCGTTTCCCACCGTCCGTTTATCAATAGAAAATTATCGATTAACCGCGTTTTGTTGATTCTTACCGCCAAGGAGAACAAAGCGTCCGCACCCACTTCGGAGAGTTCGCCTAACGTCAGCGGGTCCGCGATCGAAATGTAATCGGTTTTGGCTTGCGGTTCACCGTGAATGGTGGTGGCCATCACCGCTTTCAGGTGATCGGCATCCCTCTCTCCTTTGTAGTAGGCGTTGCGGGCCGCTTCAAGAGCGTGGTAAACAATAACGGCGGCCGCGCGCTCACTGGCGTTAAGATAGGAGTTGCGCGAAGACATGGCCAATCCGTCGGGTTCCCGAATCGTGGGGCAAACGACAACTTCGACCGGAAAGTTTAAATCTTTGACCATTCTTTGAAGAACAACAACCTGCTGGGCGTCTTTTTGGCCGAGATAGAGCTTATCCGGATTGGCCAGGTTCATCAGCTTGGCCACGATTGTGGCCACGCCTTGGAAATGGCCGGGGCGCGACGCGCCCTCCAGCCGCGCAGTGGCGCCACGCACCTCGATTGAGGTTTGGAATCCATCGGGGTAGATTTCATTGGTTGACGGCACCCAGGCCGCGTCAATGCCGAGGTTCTCGAGGAGTTTCAAGTCGCCCTCTAGGTTTCGGGGGTAGCGGTTGAAATCTTCTCCGGGCCCAAATTGGGCTGGATTAACGAAGATGCTGGCGACCCCCGCGGCGCATTCCTGGCGGGCCTGCCGCACCAGGGAGGCGTGCCCTTCATGAAGATAGCCCATGGTGGGCACCAAACCGACGGGCCGGGCGGCTTCATCTCGCCAGGCTTTTAATTCTTCGATGGTTTTGAGAATTTGCATTGAATTTTTTCCATTCTTCGTCAGGCATCGCGAAGCTGTGCTGTTCCTGTGGAAATGAGCGTTCTTGAACCTCTTTTTTATAAACCTGTAGGGCCTTCTCGATTTCTCCGTAGAGATTGGCGTAGCGCCGCACGAATTTTGGCGTGAACCGGTCAAAAAGTCCCAGCATATCATGGGTCACCAGCACCTGGCCGTCGCAGGCATTGCCGGCGCCGATGCCGATTGTGGGGATTCTAAGCTTGCGCGATATCAGCGCCGCCAAGCGCGAGGGGATGGATTCCAGGACAAGAGCAAAACAGCCGGCTTCTTCGAGCGCTTCGGCATCGCGCAGGATTTTCAGCGCCGCCTGGGCTGTTTTGCCTTGGGTTTTCCAGCCTCCGAACTTGCGCACCGATTGAGGAGTCAATCCCAGATGCCCCACCACCGGAATTCCGGCATCCAAAATTGCCTTGATTTTGGAGATTTGTTCTTGGCCGCCTTCCAATTTTATGGCATCCATCTGGGCTTCCTTAATGAACCGCCCGGCGTTGCGCAGCGCCTCCTCAACGGACGTTTGGTAGGAAAGGAAAGGCAGATCGCCGATCAAAAGCGCGCGCTTGGCGCCGCGCGCGGCCGCTTTGGCGTGATGGATCATTTCATCCATGGTCACCGGCAGTGTCGTGTCATAGCCCAAAACCACCATGCCGAGCGAGTCGCCGACTAAGATGGAATCAATGCCGGCGCGATCCACCGCCAAAGCCGTGGGGTAGTCGTAGGCGGTCAGCATTGTCAGCGGGACGCCTTTTTGTTTTTTTAAAAGGAAATCTTGCGGGGTGACCTTGCGGTTAATTGACGCAGCGGTTTCCATATTGGCCGTCCCGCTCACATGGATGCAGGCAGCGTAATTATTATAAGAATTTCTGGGCGTTATAGGCGGTAGGCGGCTAGCCCCAGCTTTGCTTGAGATAAAGCGGTTGCGCGAGTTTGGGCGGCTTGATCCACCGGCTTTTTTCTTGGCGTCCGGCGCCGCCGAATTCCAGAAGACGTCCGGCGCGGGGGATTTCGCGTCGCGCGGTAACATTGTGCTTCTGGGCCAAGTTGGCGATTTCTTTTTCTAAATTTTCCTGGCAGTAATAAAGGAGAGGAGATAATGGATGGCGTAGGGCGGGGGGCAGATTTTTAAATGCCTCCTCCAAGTTGGAATGAGTCTTGAGGATTTTTATCGCTCCCGCGTTGTCCGTTTGAGTTAAAACAACGGCGCCGCTAAAGGCCACCAGGCAGAGGAGTGCTGAGTGCTGAGTGCTGAGTAACGAGTGCGAGGAAAACTCCTTCTTATTTTTTTTAACTCTGTATTCTGTGCTTTTTATTCCGCACTCAGCACTCGTTACTCTGTACTCAGCACTATTTCTGTGTTGCCACGCCATCAATTCCGGCACGGTGGGCGCGAAAACCGGAATTTTATAAAGGCTGGCCCAAGTGTTGACGATCGCCAGGCCCAGGCGCACTCCCGTAAAGCGGCCCGGTCCGCGAGTGGCGGCCAAAAAATCCAGGTTCTCGAGTTTTAGGCCGGATTTCTTGAGATCTTTGGGGAAGCGCTTCCAGAAAATTTGTTCGTGGTCCCATTGGGCATCGCTAAAAAATTGAGCCGTTATTTTGCCTTGGCGCAAAATGGCGTAGCTTAAATGCGTCCCAGAGGTTTCAATCGCGATCGCGTTCGTCACTGAAAGCGGCTATCGTTCGATCATCTCTTCGAGGTTTCTGGATTCGGCCTCGGTGACGGCGCGTATTCGTTTTCTGTATTCCTTGTTTTGATTCTGCACTCTCTGGCGCGCCCGTCCCTCTTCTTCCTTGAGCTCCTTATTCCAGCGTTTTCTCACCGTTTCCGTTAAGCTCTGCGCCCGGTCGGCCAGCCAGGAAGGAGGGGGCAGTAAAGTTGAGGCGATCCAACCCAGAGAGAAAGCCGCAAGAAATAGAATAACGTTTTTCATTGTTGATAGAAAGTTTTCCTTATGCGGATAATTTACTAAAAGATTAAGAGTTACGATGAAATCCAAAATTTCGGCGCCGCTTTCCGGTATTAAGGTTTTGGATTTAAGCCGGATTCTGCCCGGGCCTTTTGCCACCATGATTTTGTCCGACCTGGGGGCCGAGGTGACTTCGGTCGTGATGCCTAAAATGGTGGATCCGCTTCTTGCCTTTTTCCCCGAAGGCCCATCTCAAAAATTTTTACTGGACACGCTTTACAGAGGCAAAAAATCCGTTGTTTTGAATTTTAAAAAGGAAGAGGGCCGCGATCTTGTTTTAAAGATGGCGAGAAGTTACGATGTTTTTATCGAGGGGTTCCGCGCGGGCTCCCTTCAGAAAATCGGGCTTGGGTATAAAGATGTGGCCAAGGTCAACCCCAAGATCATTTATTGCTCGCTTTCCGGCTACGGCCAAACCGGTCCTTATAAAAATAAGGCAAGCCATGACATCAACTACTTGGCTTACAGTGGCCTGCTTTCCTTAATGGCGCCGAAGGAGTTTAGCGCGGGGGAGTCACCCTTGAACCCAGTAGTGGAGAGGGGCCCCGCGAGCACGCGGGGAGAACCGACGGGACTGGTTCTCGGGTCTGGGGGCAAGGGTGACTCCCCCGCGCTAAACCCTTATATGGCGCCGCGTGGCCAGCCGCCTGCGCTTTTACCCTTGCCGGTGGGGGATTTAGGCGGCGGAAGTTTGTACGCCGCAATGGCCATTGTCGCGGCTCTTTATGAGCGCGCCCGAAGCGGCAAGGGACAATACATTGACGCCGCAATTTTAGACGGAATTTTAACCTGGATGATCATGCCTGTCGCGGAATATTTGGCCAAGGACAGAGAAATACGTCAAAGCTGTTTATTGGCCGGCCGCGATCCCTTTTATCAGGTTTACCCGACCGCGGACGGCCGCTATTTGGCCGTTGGCGCGGTGGAGACAGCTTACCGCGACCGCTTGCTGGCGCTTTTAGGGCGCGAGGATTTAAGACCCCTGATGGGGGATTCTTCGCGTTGGGTTGAACTGGGGGCTGAACTTAAAAAAATCTTTTTGACCAAGAGCCTGCAAGAGTGGCGCTCTCTTTTGGAAAAGGATGATGTCTGCGTTTCGCCGGTTTTAACCCTGCAGGAAGCCCTGGCCAATGAACAGCTCTTGGCGCGCGGACGCGTTAGGGTTGGCAGCGCTCCCGCAATCCTTAATCCCCTCTCTTTTTCTCGAAGCAGGGCCCAAACCGGCCGTGGTCCCGGTCAAATTGGACAGCACACTAAAACCGTTCTTCGCGGCCTCGGTCTTTCCGCTAAAAAAATCAAGGAACTAAAAACAACCCGCGTTATTTTGTAACTACTCATCTGCGTCATTCCGGCGGAAGCCGGAATCCAGACCTGAACCTCGGTTTTCACCGGGGTGACGTGAGCCGTTACGTTATTTATTAACCAGGACTTTAGAGGCTGGCGCCATTTCCATATTAATACTACAATTGTTATGTAAATGCATAACAATCGTTATACAGTACCAACACTTGGGAAGTCTCGCTTGAGAGATGCCCTTATGGGCCTTTTGTTTACTAATGTCGAACGGGAGTATTACTTAAGGGAGATGGAGCGCCTTATCGGTCATCCTGTGGCTAATATTTCTAAGGAAATGGTTCGCCTGGAGGCCGCGGGCCTCGTCCAAAGCCGCCGCCTTGGAAATCTTAAGCTCTATTCAGTAAACAAGGAAAGCGGTCTATTTGATGAGCTTAAGGCCATTGTCGGAAAAACCGTGGGTTTGCCGGACCTTTTGCGATTAGCGCTGGCCAGAGTTCCGGGCGTTGAGGCTGCCGCCATTTATGGTTCCTTTGCGCGGGGCGGGGAACGGGCGGATAGCGACATTGATTTGCTCGTCATCGGTTCCTGCTCGGATTCGAACCTAATTAAGGCGATTAAGTCTCTTGAGAAGAGGCTTGATCGGGAAATTAACTACGCTCTCTATAGCAGAGAAGACTGGAACAATAAAATTAAAGAAAAGAACCCTTTTATTCGGCAGGTATTAAAAAATAAGATGATATTGCTTCAGGGAAAAGTTGATGTCAAGGGATTTGGTTAAAGAACTACTGGCGGGCGGTTATCTTAAGGTTCATCCATCGGATGAAGGGCAGGCAAAAAAGCTGCTCTTGCGGGCGGCCAGGGACATTAAAACGGCGCGGGCCAATATCCCCATAGACGAGGAAGCCGCCTATACCTTTGCCTATCTGGCCATGCTGCGTTCGGGGCGGGCGCTTCTGTTTTTAAAAGGCTACCGGCCGGCGGACGGCCGGCAACATAAGACAATCGTTGAGGCGGCCGGCTTTTTCCTGGGCCCAAAATTCACCGATCTGGCGGACTGTTTTGACATGATGCGCCGTAAAAGAAACCAGTTTACTTATGAGCCCGATCTGCCTTTGTCAGCCAGCGAAGTCAAACAAGCCTTGGCATCGGCCGAGAGTTTCGTTGGTGAGATACGCCGTTTTATCAAAGGTGACTATCCTGAGTTAGACTTGGGATAAAACGATTTATTTTTTTGCGCCCTTCCAAAGAAGCCTTCGCCGAAATTCAAGAGCGCTTCGGCTGGGGCGCGTAAACCCGGCCGCGGCCAAAAAACTTTAGAGGGGACTTTAGGCCCACTCGCACCTTACCCTTAGACCCACAACAAGTCCACCCGAAGGACCCATGCTGTCAAGCGGGGTTGCGCGTATCCTCAACGTGAGATGACAAGATTTGGGGCGAAGTTGGCAGGGGGTTGCCGTGTCGCGCTGGCCGCCAGCCTTATGTTTAATCCTCCGGCCTCGTCCCAAAACAATGATCTCGGCCGAGTCCCCGTTTCACCCGCAGGTTTCGCGCTCAACATTTCGGCGGATGATTTTAAGCTCGAGGCTTCTTTAGCCCAGGTTTTTAGCGCCTCGCCCCATCTGAAAGGCTGGTCGAATGGCTTGTCCACTTTGTCCAAGACCGGAGAGCTTGGCTATTTTGAAAAAATAAACCCGCAGCCGGTCCTGCCTTTAAACAAAAAAATCGTTGCCGCGCCCATCGCCGGCTCCGTGACGCGCAGCGCCGATTTTTATGCCGCCAACAGCCGGTCCGGGTTTTTAGGCGGCTCTGAATTAGGCCGGTCCGGCTTTATCACCCCTGCCGGTCCCATAACGGCGCCGCGTTCGTCCCCCAAGAAAGGATTCTTCGATTGGGAACCGCCGAATAAAACAGTGCGCCACTATCTTGATCCCACCATGTGCGACTACTGTTTTGGCAAAAATAAAATCACCTACAACTCGGACGTCATCCATAAGGGCGTCAAGGTTTTTCAAACCGAGCATTTTGACATCTATTATTACCCCGCCATCGAAGATTCTATCGCCATGATCGGCGACATGGCGGAGCTTCATTACCCAAGGCTGGTTCGATTAAACGATTTGAGGCCCGAGGAACGCCTGCCCATCATTTTTTACGGCACGGTCGTTCATTGGAACCAAGGCAATATCTATCCGGGGACGCTTCCCGAAGGCGTTTTGGCTTTTACCGAGCCGGTTAAATTGCGCAATGTGACTTATATGCGGGAATCCGTGGCTGAAACCGAAGAAACGTTGGTTCATGAAATGGAGCACCAATTCCAATTCGTTCTTGCTGAAACCAAAAAGAGTCTTTTAAGCCTAGTCCCAACCGGCCAACCACCTCTTTGGGTGACGGAGGGTTACGCCGAGTACGCCTCCATCGGCTCAAGAATCGATACCCAAAAGACCGCTCTTTTAAGGCGCGTCATGCAAAACGGCGAGTTTGTGCCGATACCTAAAATGCCCGGTTTGGATGGAGGCTATGGGCCGTATCTTTTGGGCCACGCTCTTTGGGTTTATTTGGCGGAGCGTTTCGGGGAGGACAAGATCATCCAGGCTCACAGAAATATTGTGATTAACTCGAAATCCGCTAAAAGCCTTGTGGATGTCAATGGAGTTATCAACGCGGTGTTTGTTGAAGTTTTTGAAAAGGACATGCTTGAGCTTTCGGACGATTGGCAGCGGGACTTGAAGAAAAAGTATGCGTTGGTTCACGAAGAGCATAAGTCGCCCAAAGAGGTTGCCACAGCTTTAACCGGAGGCATGGGTTTTCCCACCCAAGCCAATTTTGGAGGCGAAATTTCACCCTCCGGAACCAAGATCATTTATTACGGCGAAGGTTTGGAGTATGAGCCCGGAGGGATCTGGATCGCGCCTGTTCGCGAAAAGAAGCCGGAACCGAAAAAAGAGGACGACGACCGTCCGGTGATCGAGGGAACCGGACCGGCATCAAAAAAGAAGGATTCTGATAAACCTGTAAAATTGGTTGAGGTGTTTCGTCCGCTTAACACCGAATCTCTTTTTTACATCAGCCCCAAACTAGCCTGGTCTCCGGATGAAAAAGAGTTCGCTTATAGCGCTTTGTCGCATGGGCAGGGGGTTCTGGATATCTACAGCTTTGCTACCAAGAAAACTAGAGAGCTGAAATTGGACGTGGACCAGGTGCTTTACCCCAGTTTTTCTCCGGACGGCCAGCGGCTGGTTTTTACAGGCATGAAGGGCGGGCGCACCGATCTCTATATTGTCAACAAAGACGGAAGCGGCCTGGAGCGTTTGACCCATGATTTCCGTTCCGACATTCATCCGGCTTGGTCGCCGGACGGCAGAAAGATTGCGTTTGTGACGGATGAGCCGGACGCAACCGCCAAAGACGACGGCCAATTTTCGAATTACAAGCTGGCGATTTATGATCTTGAAACCAAAAAAATCAGAATCCTGCCGGGACAATCCAAGGGCAAACACGACCGGCCCGTTTGGTCGGCCGATGGCCGCTATGTGTATTTTAATTCGGACCGATCCGGCATTGCCAATGTTTACGTGTACGACCTCCAGGCTGATAAAATCAAGCAGTTGACTGATCTGTCCACCGGCGTTGACGGCGCTCTTTCTTTGGCCAAGAATAAGTTGGTTTTTACGGCGGTGGATGACGGATCCCAAGGCGGCATCAATGTTTACGCGATCGAATATCCGCTGGGTAAAGCCTTCGAACCGACGGATAAAGTGGAGCCGGCGGCTGATCTGACGCCCCGCAAAAGCCTTTTGGCGGCCAAGTCCGCCGCGGCGGCGTCTGCGACGGACGGTCTTCTGGCCCCGCAGCCACCCTCTCCCCTGGCTGCCCTGGTCGGCTCAAAAGAACGAGATGCCAATGATCGCGAAGTTTACATCACCAATCGGGGCGGCACCAAAGTTGTCCCTTACAAAGCCAAGCTCACTATGGATTTCCAGACACAAAAAAGTATAACCGCCACTAATTACGGCACTTACGGCCAATTTGCGTTCGGAATGTCCGACATGCTGGGAAATCATCATTTCAACGCCGCCATGATTCAAAGCCAGTACTACGGCAACGCTTACTCTCCCTACAGCGGCCAATCCAATTCCTCCGACATTTTTGTCAATTACGCCAATTTGAAAAACAGGCTGGACTGGGGCGTCGGCGCTTTTAAGGTGAACTACCCTTTTTACACCAGCTTAGACGGCAACCGCGGGGCGGGGTACGGCAATCAATCGTTCATGGGAGTGGAGGGCATGGCGGTGTATCCGGTGAATTCTCACCGCCGCTGGGAAGGAGGCCTTCAAGCCAGCCGGGTTTCCTCAAACCAAGGCTCTTTCACGGGCAATTATGTTTATCCCAACGTCACTCACGTTTTTGACAACACCCTGCGCGGCCCCTTGGCGCCCCTTTCCGGAACGCGCTACCTGGCCAACGTGGGGCATCTTTTTGGCAGTATTCAGAATTTTAGGGGCTATGGCGATTTTCGGCATTACCAGCATCTGGGCAAGGAATTTGTGGTGGCTACCCGCGTGGCCGGCATGGCCATTGAGGGCAAGGAGATTAAAGATCTTCAATTGCAGTATTTTAGCGGGCCTTACCGCGTGCGCGGGTTTGATAACTATGCTGTTGTGGGCAATCGGGGCGTTATGTCCGGCGTTGAGTTGAGAACCCCGATTAATCTCGGCTTGCTGCGGGGCTTGCAGAGCGCCGGTTTTTTTGCATTTGAACTGGGTGGTTTTTTTGATTTCGCTTATGCCGGCATGGATAAAAAGTATGAGCAGTACGTTAATTCCTATTACCAGCTAGAGAACTCTCCGGGCCGCGTCTTTCTTCCTAATTCCCAGGCCACCAATACAACGGTCAGTTCCGCAGGCTTCTACGTTAATGTTTTTCTTCCTTTGATTGGGATTCCGGTAGAAATTTATAAGGCTTGGCCGCGCATGGGTGGAGCGTTGGGCGTGAAAGAACCCGTGTATCATTGCAAGCCCGATTCTTTGGGCAATCTCTCCTGCAATTCAAGCCGGTGGGGAGCGGCGATTAAATTAAGGTTTTAAAAACGATGAAAAAATTCGTTTTGGCGTTTTTAGTTGGCGCGGCCAATTTTTCAACTCAAATTGTGGCGCAAGTCCCCACCAGGGAACCCGAAGTCATCGAGGTTAGCCCGATCGCGGTTCAAGGCCAAAACAATGAAGAGCGCCGCTTTGTCAAAAACTGGGCTATTTTTGAGGCAATCAGTAAAGCTAATGTTGATGGTGTCAAAAAAGCGCTTAAGGACGGCATTGATGTTAATTTCCGCGACAAGGGCCTTGGCTCCAACGGAACCCCGCTCTATGTCCGCAATGAAAACGAAACACCGATTCTGATGGCCGCCGCCTTTTATGCGGCGGCCAGAAGGCACAGAAACACCAGCCCCGAATCCCTTCAGGCGATCAAGAACTTAAGGGATATTGTTGATGTTTTGCTTGGCAACAAGGCTGATGTCAAGGCGGCGGATGATTACGGCAATACTGTTTTGATGTGGGCGGCTTACGGCGGCGACACTAAACTCATTGAAAGATTGGTTGACGAGGGCGCTGACGTTAATGCTGTAGCCCAAGGCGGCTGGAAACGCAACAGCAGGGAAGGATTTACTGCCGGCGGCACCCCTCTTTTGCGCGCCATCACCGCCAATAGCGCCAAAGCCGCCAATGCCCTGCTTGAGAAAAAGGCGGATATAAATCTTAAGGACAAAGACGGCCGCGATCCTTTGCTTTGGGTTTTAGAGCAAATTGAGTTAAGCCGGGCGCCGGATTTCAGCGTTTTGATCGCCACCCTGGCGGCCCGCAATCCCGCCACCATTAATGATTTTGACGCGAACGGCGACCCTGCTGTTGTGCGTCAGGCTGCTTCGGGCCGGACCGGTATCGTGCGGGGTTTGCTGGCGGCCTCAAATATTAATGTTAATCGCAAGGGTAAAAACGGAAACACCGCGTTGATCGAAGCGGCTAAAAGAGGTTACTTCGAAATTGTCGAGCTTTTGGCTCAAAGAGAAGGAATTGCGGTCAATGAGCTGGATTCGAAAGGGAACACCGCTCTTTTTTGGGCTGTCCGGGCGAATTCCCCAGCTTCGGTCAAAGCTCTCAAGAAGGCTCGGGGCGTTGATCCCAATATCCGAGCAGAAGGCCGGCGCACGTCTCTACATGAGGCCGTGTCACGAAATTTCAACAAGGTGGTTGATGAGCTTCTTGGCTTTGCCAACATGGAGGCCAATCTTGTTGAGGAAAATTTAAAGACAGCCTTGGTGATCGCGGCGGAGCAAGGCAATACCGAAATCGTTAAGACTTTGCTTAAAAGGGAGGACCTGAACGTCAACGTTCGTGATCTTCGCGGCCGCACCGCTTTGATCGCGGCGGTCCAGGCCGGCTCATTCGAAACAGCTTTGGCTTTGCTGGAGCATCCTCAAATTGACGTGGAGGCCGCTGATTTTGATGGAAAGTCAGCCTCGGATTACGCCTTGGAGAATAAGCTGGATGCCACGCTTGGCCGGATTATCCGCAAAAAGAAAGAGGAGCCAAAGGCTCCTGCGGCTCCGGGCGACGACGCTTCCCCGGCCCAATTAATCCCTGTATTGCGACAGCTAAACGATCTCATGGCGCGCCCGCCGCGAAAAAAATTCAACACCGTGAAAGCGTCGCCGGTTGAGCCTCCTAAGCTCGACAAAGACGGCAAGCCCATGAAACCCGAAGTCAAGTATAACCCCTTTCGCTTAAAGCAGATGTTTGATTACTACGAAATAAGATCCACGCAGAGATTTATTGCCAGAAGCTTTTTCGAAGAGAAGAAAGCGGGACAGGCGCAAGCAGACCCGAATAGGGGATACCAAAACCCTTCGGCTGAATTTAGCAGTCCTTCCAGCATTCCGTTATTCGTCGGTTTTGTTGTGGGTGAAAATTACAGCGGACCGTTGACCGCCCAAGCGTACCCCGTCATGTTCGGTGTTTATTTATTAAATCCTGTGCAGTCTGATCAGATTCAGATGGGAGGAAGCCAGGCGAGCAACGCGTTGCAGCAGTTGAGTTCCCAGGAATTAGTTGCCTTCGCCATAGACGGCATTCGTTATTTTTATCTGGAGGGTTCCCAGGATGAAGAGGAACAAAAATTAAAAGATCAATACGCTGATGAGATTGACCGCATAGTGGCAACGGAATATGAGTTGGTATTCTTAAAAAGCGCGATGGGCAATGAATCACGCATTAAGTTTGATTTCGAGCAGGTTTTACTGAACCTGGGCGCCAACAAAGGCGAGGATAGAATTGCCTCCAAGCCGCCGTGGTTTATCACCCAGAAAATTGATCAGCGGACGTTGGAGGCTATGAAATCCCGCTACGAAATCAAGGCTTTGGTTGATTTAAATAACGACGGAAGGCAGGAGCTTATTTATTACCGGGCCGAGCCCGAGCCCATGGAAACCCGCCTCGATTATAAGGGAAAAATGGAGCCATCCTTCAAATGGAACTGGCTGTATCTGGGCTACGAGGTCCAAGACGGCCACGCCGGGAAATCCAGAATCCACATCAACCATGACAATGATCGGACTTATTGCGGGGCTTACCCGATACCGGCCTGGTGGCATGAGCCGTACCTTGAGGATCTCGGTTCCCGGGTGCTTGTGTTAAGAGGTTTGGCGGACGAGGAATACAAATCGGTTCAGTCCGTTGTTTTGTTCGTGAACCTCGACGGCTCTTCCGACGCCGCGTTCGTCCTGGGGATTGAAACCACCTACCCTGATTGGATCATTAAAACGAAGGCCGCCAAGCTCGATGCCAAGGCCACGGCCCGCTTGATCGATAGTTCCGCCAGCCGCGAGGACCTCTCCGGCCTGGTGAGGCGCAGCGAAACCATTCCTACGTTTATTATTGATCCAGATAGCAAGCGCAATAGATAGCTAGCCCAATTCAATCCGCGATTCAACGCGTTATCGGCTATTTCGCCCGAAGCGTGCTTAAATCCAACAGCGGCGTGGCGCCGGAGCCCAGAATCACCTGCGGCATTTGGCCGTTCCATTTTTCAATGGCGGTTCGTTGAACCTCAACTTGCCTAAGTTGAATAAGCATGGGCGAGATGGCTTCTTTTTGCATTTTTAAAGACTCGGCCTCGGCGCGTGCCGTGGCGATTTTCTGTTCCGCCTCAACCTTAATACGGTCCAGATCACGCTTAGCTTTTAAGGCCTGCTGTTCCGCGATCTGTTTGAACTCAATAGATTCGGCGAAGGCGCGGGAGAAGTCAAAATCAGTGATGTAAATTTCTTCCACCTTAATACTGGCAAAGGCGACCTGGTGTTCTACCACCTGACGGATCATGTGTTTGACATCATCGCGTTTCGTGATTAGTTCTTCGGCGGTAAAACGCGCCGTGGCCTGTTTCAGGGCTTCCTGGACCGCGGGGTTGATCACCTTATCGGCATAGCCCAATCCAAACTTCTGGTAGATTATAGGCGTATCTTCAGGGATGGGCCGGTAGTTTAGAGCCACTTTGGCGTGAACCGTTTGCAGGTCTTTCGATTGAGCGGTGGCGTCATAGCTGTCTTTTTGGACGCGAACGTCCATGTGAGTTACTTGTTGAACAAAAGGAATAATCATGTTAAACCCTTCGCCCAAAGGTTCGGGGCGCACGCCTTTTCTTAAGATGTCATAGACAACCGCTCGCTGACCCGCCTTGACAATAACAACTGAATCATCAGCCAGAGTCGCGCCAACAGCCAAAATAACAAGAATTCCTCCATAGCGCAGAAGAAGCACCGAGAATTTATCCCAGATGATGCCGTATTTTGGATCCAACCACTCGTTGCGTTTAAGGATCAGAAGAGCGGTAACGATAATGATGGCTAATGTGAAATACATTTTTCCTCCCTAATAAAGTGCTGAGTGCTGAGTACAGAGTGCTGAGTTAGAAAAAATAAGAAAGAGTTTTCCTCGCACTCGTTACTTTGTACTCAGCACTCAGCACTGTTCTAAATACCCGGTCGCTTGCGCCAGATGAAAACGGTGGCGCCCACGGCCCCGGCTCCCAGCAGAAGGCCCAGCTCCGGATTGCGAAACCTCAATATCAGCAAGGTTGCCGCGCACCAGACCAGAGCCGTGGCTATCGCCTTATTCAAGGATTGAAAACCTCCCGGTGAAATCGGCCGGCGATCCGGCTCGTCGTCGTGGCCATTGATGCCCAGGATTCTTTTGACCCATTCGTTTTTTTCTTCCATCTGATTTGATTATATAAAAAGTAGGGACAGACACTAATTTTTAAAAATTAGTGTCTGTCCCTACTTTCGCTTCTACTTTCGCTTAGATTTGTTTGCGCCAGATGGGGCCGACAACGTCCTGGATTTTTTCGGCAGTGGCCGGATCAATCACCATGAAATCCATGTACTCTCCGGGACCCAGATGTTGATTGACGGGAAATGACAAAGCTTTAAGCCAGCGGGCCACGTCAGCCTCATTGCCGTTGGCCTCGATGCCCAAGACCAGGTGCGGATCCCCGTCGTCATAGCTGCCCTGGAATAGATAAGCCGAAATCGCGTTTTTTTGGTAGGCCAAGCTCAAGCGCAAAAAATCGATCAATCGCGGCGTCAGGTTGTCCGGCGGTATTTCAATTCTTAAGGATATCTCTTGTTCCTGGCCGGCGTCGTGCGATATTTCAAGCCCGTTAATCTTGGTCAGGCGGTGAGCCAGAATCTCGATTTCGGCGCGGGTAATAAATCCGCGGCAGTCAGCCGTGGCAACGTTGATTAAGATGACGTCCACCTTGAGTTTCAAGGCCAGCACGATCAGTTCATCGGCGCCCAATAGGGAGTATTCCGGTTTTTCCGGCCGCCACAGCCGCAGGGCTTCCGGCGTTGTGAACAGCGTCATGGCCATTTCTTCTTTGGAGTTTCGCAGAACCTGAATTTCTTTCTGGGATTGGCCCGGTGGGACGAAAAATTTTGTTTTAAGGAACGTGCTGTAAAATTTTTCCCGGTTTCTTTTATTGTCGCTTTGCGCCAAGGCCTTTAGGGTGCCTTCGATCTCGTGGTTGTTTTTTGCGAAAAGCTCTTCCATTTTGTCTTGCCTTAAATGGGTTACTATGAGTAGTCTAAACCCAGTAACTTTAAAAAGCCACAACTAATTTGTAAGGGCTTAGGGTCCCTAAGCCCTAAGCCCTATTCCCTAAGCCCTGTTACCGCGCGGGGTGCTAAAATCTATAAAGAATGATTGCCGCAGTCCCCACTTCCCAAGAAATCGAACAAGAGGCCCGGCGTCTTGAGGAAAAGGGTTTGCTTGAAGTGGGGGGTTACGACGAGACGGCTTTGTTGCGATTGGCCGAGCGCACCTGGCGGATCAATAAGTTGAAAGCCATCAAGAACGCGGTTATTCCGGCCCACGTTTATCAAAGGCCGGAGATTCTTTTGGGAATCGCGGATTTCACGGGAGATTCTTATCGCCTGGCCAAGCTCTGCGCCGAAGTGAAGGCGGACACCATTGTTTTTTGCGGCGTGCGGTTCATGGCCGAGACCGCCAAGATTTTAAATCCGGAGAAAACCGTGATCCTTCCGGCCGCCGAGGCCGGCTGTTCATTGGCCGAAAGCATAACCGGTGAAGACGTGCGGCGAATTCGCGCCCTGCACCCTGGAGCCCCGGTGGTGACTTATATTAACACCAACGCCGATGTCAAGGCCGAGTCCGACGTCATCGTCACCAGCGCCAATGCCCGCAAGATTTTGGAAAAGCTTTACCAAAAGCATAAAAAAGTTATTTTTATTCCGGATACTTTGATGGGCCAGAATCTAGCCCGGGATTTAAACAAGAAATTGGGCGAAGAAATGATTATTTGGCAAGGGACCTGCATTGTGCACGACAGCTTCGAGCCTTCTTGGTTGGAGCGCTACCGCAAGGAATTTCCCGGCGTTCAAGTTTTGGCTCACACCGAATGCAGTCCGAGCTTGGTGGAGATGGTGGATTTCGCGGGCGGCACGGGCGACATGATGCGTTTCGTTGAAAACTCCAACGCGCCCTATTACATGCTGATCACCGAGTGCGGCCTGGGGGATTTGGCCCGGAGCCGGTTTCCGGACAAAAAATTCGTGCCGATGTGCCGGCTGTGCCCTTACATGAAATCCATTGATTTAGATCACGTTGAAAAAGCTTTAAGCGATCCGGACGCCGCTTGCCGGATCAATGTTCCCGAAGATATCCGTCTTAAAGCTAAAAAAGCTATCGACGCGATGTTCGCCTTGGCTTAGAGGTCTTGGCGGAAAGGGTCTTTTCTAAACATTTTTGGCACAAGCATGTTGCCGACGGATTTTTGAGCGCCATGAGTTTGGGAAGATTTTCACACCAGCAGTCGTCGTGGCCCGACACGCGCTGGCATTGGTTATCGCGGCCGCATCCAGGGCAGGTCCTTTTCTGCGGGATGGGAATGTTTTTGGCGCCGGATTTTTTCAAGGTAGAATTATTTTTTTAAGCGCATGATTTGGACATTGGCGCGTCCCTTGACGCGGCAGGTGTCGGAGATTTTCTTCTGCAGGTCCGCCGGACCCTCCGCAACCGGTTGAAATCCTAGTTTTTCGAAGTAATCTACTAAGTCGGTCGTGATCCAGACCTCTTTGGCTGGAAACCGGCCGACGAGCTCGCCGACGATTTTTTTGCCCAGGCCATGGCCCCTCCATTCGGGAACCACGCCGACCGTGCCCAGTTCATGGCAGGAGCCGTATTTTTTGATGCGCCCGAAAGCGAGTATCCCGTCTTTGGGCCCTTCAATGATTAAGAAATCGTCAGGCTGCAGGTTTTCGTCGTCTAGCTTCCACTCTTTGGTCTTTTCCTTGATAAAAGATAGGTCCTCTTTTTTACCGTCGCGCAGGTAGAAGTAGCAGTCGCCTTCTTTTTCAACCGGGGCCACGATGGCTTGGGCCTCGATTTCAACCAACATGTCGGGATCAATTAAGCTGGCCACCTCCACCATGACCGTGGCGGGTTTGATGTCTTTGAAAACCTCGCCGTGAGCCTTGGCGATTTCTTGCCATCGGGTGATGTCTGTCACATAGATTCTGGTTTGAATCACGTCGCTTAAGCTCCCCCCGGCTTGCTTTAAAGCCTTTTCTATTTTTTTGATCGCCTCTTTGGCTTGGATGTAAGCGTCGGTCGGCGCGATCACTTTGCCCTGCTCGTCAATCGCCGTCGTTCCTGAAACATAAATCAGATTTCCGACTCGCACCGCGCGCGAGTAACCCACGATCGGCTCCCATGGCGCGCCGTTGCTGATCAGCGTTTTTTGATGATTTGATTTTTTCGTTCCGTTCATATCTTAAAGATACAGCGAAGTGGCGGCAATTGCAAGAACAATTTTTTAATTTTTTCATTTTCAAACTTGGGTATACTTAAAAAAATGAGAATTTTTTCTGAAAACGAAAAAAAGTTCATTGAATTGCTGGCCGGGCGCGTTGTCGCCAGGGCCGCCGGCCTTGGCGCCGGAGCCGATGAGCGTTTTTGGGAAATCATTGAAGGAACGCTTTCTGGAAAACCGGTCAAGCTTCAAAAACAGTTCAAAGTTTTTCTTATCGTCATTAAGATCTTAAGTTTTCTGCGTTTTGGCCGGATATTTGAGCGCCTTGGCGCCAGTCAACAAGAAGTCATTTTGCATTTTTTGCAGGACGGCCCCATTGTTATTTTTCGCAAAGGGTTTTGGGGTTTGAAGGCTTTGATTTTTATGGGCTATTACGGCCGTCAAAAAATTGGACCTGAAATTCATTACACTCCTTCCAAAAGAGGAAACGAGATGTTGAAACCATGATCACCAAAGATTACGACATTGTGATTATCGGTTCGGGCGCGGGCGGGGGGACCGCGGCCAAGGAGCTGGCGCCTTTGGTCAAAGAGGGCCTCAAAATCGTTGTTTTGGAATGGGGGCCGCAGTTCCGGGAGGAAGAATTCACCGGAAGGGAGATCGAGATGGCCAACCGCCTTTATTTCGAGGGCGGCGGTTTTTTAACCAAAGATCGCAGCATGACGCTGGCTTTCGCCAAGGCTTACGGAGGGACAACGGTCGTTTACACCGGCACCTCGCTGGTCGTCCCTAAGAAAACGGTCGGCCGCTGGAGCGTGCCGGGGATTAGCTGGGAGGATTTAGCCCGGCGTTCGGAAAAATACAAGCAGGAAAATAACGTTCATCTGCTCGATGAGCCGTTGATCAATGAGAACAACCGGCTTTTTTATAAAGGCTGTAAAGAATTGGGTTACAGCGTGGAGCAGTTCCCATTAAATTTACGGGGCTGCCAGGGCTCCGGCCTATGCAACCTGGGATGCCCCAATCAAGCCAAGCAGGGAACCAATCGCGTGCAGTTGCCACAGGCCCAAAAGCAAGGTGTTGAGGTGGTGACACGCTGCGAAGTTAAAAAGATTGATCCGGATAAGCGAACCATTCAAGCCGTTATTCATTCAGGCAACGGAGTTGGCTTGTCTTCGGCATGGCAGCCGGGTTTTTATGAAATTCATTCCAAAGTGGTCGTTGTGGCGGCTGGCGCGGTCAATAGCTCCGCTCTTTTGCTTCGATCGGGTTTAGGCTCGAGATTGCCGGCTTTGGGCCGGTATTTCACCGTTCATCCGGCGTTGATTTTAACGGCCCAGCATGACCAGCCGGTGGCCAATTACTATGGCCACCCCAAGAGCTATTTTTCGTCAGAGTGGGCCGAATCGGATCGCTTTTTATTGGAAACATGCGCTTATTTTCCTTTCACAACAGCCAAGAATTTAGCCGGATTCGGCCCGGAACATGGCCGCTTCATGGCCCGCATGGACCGTCTGCAGATGATTTTAGTTTTGGCGCTCGATGAGGCGCTGGGGACCAACCGCGTTACGATTGACCGCGATGGCAGTCCGGTGGTGGATTACACCATCACCGAGACAGTCATTAATTCTTTTATTGTGGCCATGAGAAAATCGGCCGAAATCTTTTTTGCCGCCGGAGCCGGCCGGGTTCACGCGCCAGCTTGCAAGAAATTCACCATCGAAAGCGAGGAGAAGAACGAAATTGATCGTTTGATCGCTAGGGAGGATTTTAAATTGGGCAAAGTTTCCATTACGGGGGCGCATCTAATGGGCGGTTGTAGGATGGGAACCAACGAAACCGATTCCGTGACCAATAGCTGGGGCCAGGTTCACGGAATTCCGTGGCTTTATGTGGCGGACGCGAGCCTATTTCCTAAATGCGCCGAAATTAATCCATACTTAACCATTATGGCGCTGGCGGATCGCGTGGCCGAAGGGGTAAAGAACCGGATTGGGGAGCTTGTCGGTCAAGGAGCAATAAATAGATGAAGATCAATGGCGCGGATATTGTTGTTAAAGCTCTTGAAGCCGAAGGTGTGCGCTGGACTTTCGGTATTCCCGGCACTCACAACACCGAGCTCTATGACGCGCTTGATCGCTCCGAGCAAATTACACCCATTCTGGTTACCGACGAGCAGGCCGCTTCCTTTATGGCGGATGGCGTTTCTCGTTCATCCGATCAAGTGGGCGTGATCAATGTCGTTCCCGGAGCCGGCTTGACTCATGCCTTGTCTGGCGTGGCCGAAGCTTACATGGATAACATTCCTTTGGTGGTTTTGGGCTGCGGCATTAGGACCGATACCGGTAGGAGCTATCAACTCCACCACATTGATCAGATGGCGGTTATTCGTCCGGTGGTTAAGGGTACGTTTAAACCCCAGCGGGCCGAAGATATCGCGCCCATGATTCAGGCCGCATTCCGGCTGGCCAGATCAGGAACCCCCGGCCCGGTGGCGATCGAAATCCCGGCGAATTTTTATTTGGTGGGAGAAGAGATTCCGGAACTCAAGATTGAAAAGTCCGGCATCGAAACACCGCCCGCCGCCGCGTCCGCCCAGATCGACCAGGCGGCCGATATTCTTAATGCGTCCAAATCCCCTTTCCTTTATATAGGCAATGGGGCCAGGGGATGTTCCCCCGCCTTGATCCGGCTGGCCGAGGCTTTGGGCGCGCCGGTTACCACCACCATTACGGGCAAGGGCGTTTTTTCGGAAACGCATCCTTTATGGCTTTGGAATGGGTTTGGCAACCAGGCTCCCGCATTCGTCCAAGAAATTACCAATCGCGCGGATTGCCTTTTAGCGATTGGGTGCCGTTTCGGAGAGGTGGCCACCGCGAGCTACGGGATTAACCCCCCGGAAAATTTAATTCATGTGGATATTAATCCCGAAGTATTGAACAAGAATTACAAAGCTCGCTTGGGTATCGCTTCGGACGCGGGTAAGTTTTTGGAAGGACTGCTGGATCGAGTGCGCGTGCGGCCCAAGAATAACGCGCTGGAAGAAGAGATTAAGAGCGGGCATCAAGAGTTGTGGAGATATTGGCTGGCCAATACCGCTTTGGGCAAAGTGACGCCCGCCCATTTTTTAAAAACCCTTCAGGAAATTTTGGGTCCCGAGGCGATCTACACCACTGACAGCGGCAACGGCACTTTTCTGGCGATGGAATTTTTAAGGTTGACCAAGCCCGCCTCTTTTTTCGGGCCGGTGGATTACTCCTGCATGGGTTACTCTGTGCCGGCAGCGATCGGAGCTAAGATGGCTAACCCCAACCGGCCGGTGGCAGCCTTGGCGGGCGACGGGGCGCTCTTGATGACCGGCTTGGAGCTGATTACCGCGGCCAATTATGGAGCGGGCGTGATGGTGTTTGTTTTAAGAGATGGAGAGCTCGGCCAAATTGTTCAGTTTCAGCGAACTACGCTTAATCGCGACACCTGCAGCGTGCTGCATGATTATGATTTGAAAGCTTTCGCCCAGACGGTGGGCGCCGCTTATTTTGATATGCCCAACGATACCTTCATTGAAGGCGTTATTAAGGAAGCGGTCGGCGTTGTCGGCAACAAAAAGCCGGTTATAGTCAACGTCAACATTGATTATTCCCAAAAAACTTTTTTCACCAAGGGCGTGGTTAAAACCAATCTCCTGCGCCTTTCCTGGCCCGACCGCCTGCGCATGATCACCCGCGCCCTCGGCCGTCATCTCCTGAAACTGTAACGATCTTTTTATCCGCAGCTCTTCTTCTGGCTGGTAGATGGGTGGGGTGGTATACTAGAAATGATGGGTTACGAGCTAGGTTTAGCTAAATGGATGTCCATGAGCCCCGAGGAGCAGGCGGCTTATCTCAAATGGGCCGAGGCAGAGCGTGCCAAAGAATTGGAGGCCCTGTCTTACGAGGAGGCTGCGCGGCAGTTGCATGGCCTGTTGCAGTGGGGTAACTCTTTGCCTATCGAGGAATCGCCGGATACTCCACGCGGTTTGTGTTTATTTATCGACCCCAATGTTAAACGTCAGACGTCATGCTAGGGTTACCCCCGGAACCCGTCGCTAAAACTTATCGTTTTTTAGATCATTGCGGCTATCCCTATGTTATTGTAGGCGCTGTGGCCAGCAGTATTTTAGGAGAGCCCCGCTTTACCAGCGATTTTGACGCGATCGTGTATATTGGGCAGGAGGACGCGCCGGGATTTCTGCAAAAAGCAAAAACGGCTGGTTTTGATCTTGATGAGCAAAAATCTTTGGTCAACATCAAGAACAGTTTCATGTTTCAGGCGAAGATGGATTCCTTGGGGGTTGATTTTTTAATTGCCGCAACAGCTTTTGAAATGGAAATGTTGTCGCGATCCCGCGCGATTTTGGTGGACAAGTATTCGATCCGCGTGCCTTCCCCGGAAGACCTGATTTTAATGAAATTAATCGCTAACCGTGACAAGGATATATTAGATGTTAAAAACGTGGCCTTAAAACACGCAAAAAAATTGGACGTTTCGTACATGAAGCAATGGGCCAATGCCTGGAAATCAGCGGATAGTCAGTCCCAGGTTTTATCGCGTCTGGAGCAGCTGCTAAAAAGTCTGCCTTAGTGCCCTTGCCAGCATTTTCTAAAATGCCATTTTTGCAGTTAGGTCTAATTTTAGCGGGCGGTTTATTTTTTATTTATTGGTTTACGGGAATTTTAGAGCAGGCCAACCTTTACCATCCGGAACGGATTATCGAGGCGACTCCGCAAGCCGTGGGTTTAAACTTTGAGGATGTTTGGTTAACGGCGGCCGACGGCGTTAAGATTCACGGCTGGTGGATCGGGCATCAAAATTTTAAGCAAGCGGTCCTTTTCTGCCACGGCAATGGCGGCAATATCAGCCATCGGTTAGAAACGATCAAAGCTTTTTACGATTTAGGATTCTATGTTTTTATTTTTGATTACCGGGGTTACGGGCAAAGCGAGGGCAGTCCTTCGGAAAAAGGACTTTACCAAGACGCGCTGGCCGCTTATCAGTTTTTAACCAAAGAAAAGAAGGTGTCGCCCGAGAAGATTGTTTTGTTCGGGGAGTCCCTGGGCGGCGCGGTGGCAGCGGACTTGGCCGGCAACGTTGAGGTTGGGGCAGTCGTAACGGAGGGCGCTCTTTCTTCAGTCAAAGACATGGCGCGCGTGGTCTATCCTTTCTTGCCGTTTCATTTGTTTGTGCGCCAGAAATTCGACGCAGCCGGAAAATTAAGCCGGGTGAGCGCTCCCAAGCTGATTATCCATAGCCGTCAAGACGATATTATTCCGTTTGAATTAGGAGAGAAACTCTATCGTTTAGCCAAAGATCCCAAGGAGTTTTTTGAGATTTCCGGCACCCACAATGACGCCCGTTTCGAGGCCGGCCCGGCTTATTGGCAGAAAATTCAGCTGTTTTTGAGCAAACTTTAGCTTTGTTTCAGCCTGTCGTCGTCAATCAGGGAATTGGGATGCTATCTGAGAAATTAACTTAGCGGGGATGAGTCCCAATGACATCCCCACTAAGTTAATTTTTAACCCCCGCGCTTAAAGAAGAAAAAGAAAGACCCCCTTGCCCTCCCACCTTCCTTCATCGTAAAGTACCCTTTCTTCTTTTTCTTTCTTATCGCAAGTTCCGCGGGGAGAGTCTGAAAAATAACACGGGAGGGAGCTATGTCTATAATGAAAAAAGGAAAGGATAAAAATAAACAACACCCCGCCGGAGGATATTTCCCCCGCCAAGCTTTTCCCCAAAATGGCTGTAGCTTGTAAGTACCAGGCTCTTTTGGAGGGGCAATGGCTGGAGCTTGGCCAAGCTAACCCTAGAACTCAGTTGAAACGGCCGGACATCTCGCAGAAGGGTTGGGCCTGGACAATGCTAGAGGAAATCTTAGTCAAAAAGAAAATAAAACCCAGAAGCAAGAGGAAAAAAAGGGTCATGGGATGGGCTTCCTTTGCCCGGATACCTGGAGGTAAAAAATATCTGAAAAATTAACTTAGTGGGGATGAGGTCCCAATGAGTGAGTTTTCATTCGATAAGGACGTTCGTTAATTGAAGCTTGGTAGAACCTTCGGTAGCCAGGCTGCCCATGGTAGGAAGCTTTTAATGAGGAGAGCGCTTCCTTAACCAGCGGGCCCTTTGGCTTCGCGCCTCCGCCTCCCCCTGACGGATTTGCCTTTTCGAGGTAGGCTGCTTTTGGGCCATACCCCTGGCGGCTTGGGTATCGGCCCTCTCTCAACCATAAAGGATGGGGCTAGTTCAGGTGTTTGTCAAGAGAGGTTGGGGGCTATTTTTGGGCGGCAGGCCGGATTTAGACTGTTTTTTGGTGACGAACCGAGCGCCTGGGCGTCTTGCCATTGGCGGTCGGTCCTTTGGGTTGCTCTGTTTTCTGCTTGAAGGCCGCTCGTAAAATACCGAGCGCTCGGTCAATATCCTTTCGCGCGGCGGTAAGCGGGGGGCATAAGCGCAGGGTGTTGGGTCCGCAACCCAAGATAAGCAGGCCCTTTTCAAAGCAGGCCTCCACAATGGCGCTACGCAGTTCCGGGGCCCGTTCTTTGGTTTCACGGTCTTTAACTAATTCAACGCCGATCATCAGCCCTAAGCCGCGGACATCGCCGATAACCTCGAATTCTTTTTGCAGTTTTTTTAATTCGCGAATGAAATATTTGCCTTGCTCTCGGGCATTTTGCATGAGCTGTTTTTCGATCAGTTCGATAGTGACCAAGGCCGCTTCCGAGGATACCGGGTTGCCGCCGAAGGTTGAAGCGTGAGCGCCGGGGGGCCAGGTCATGAGACTGGCGCGAGCCAAGAGAACCCCCAGGGGCATTCCAGAGGCGATGCCTTTGGCTAAAGCGATCATATCCGGGTTGACTTTAAAATGTTCCACCGCGAACATTTTGCCGGTGCGCCCCATGCCGGATTGCACCTCATCGGCGATCAGGAGCATTCCGTGTTTTTCCGCTATTTTTTTAATTTTGACCAGCCATTCGGGCGGCGGCACAACATAGCCGCCCTCCCCTTGGATGGGTTCCACCACAATAGCCGCCACCTCTTCGGCCGGAACGCGCGTTCGGAAAATTTCATCCTCAATATAATCGGCGCAAGCGATTTTGCAGGAAGGGTATTTCAAATTCAGAGGGCATCGGTAGCAATAGGCAAAGGGCGCGTGATCCACCTGCGGCAAAAGAGGGCCGAAGCCTTCTCTTTGCACCGCCTTGGAATTGGTCAAAGAAAGCGATCCGAATGTTCTTCCGTGAAAAGCGCTGGTGAAGGCCAAGTAGCGCGGCCGCCGGGTTTTCCATCGGGCCAGCTTCATGCCGGCTTCAATGGCTTCGGTTCCGGAGTTGCCATAAAAAATTTTGGCTTTTTCTTTGCCCGGGAAAATTTCCGAAAGTTTTTCAGCCAGCCTGATCTGCGAAGGGTAGTAGAAGTCGGTGCCGGACATATGGATGAGCTCTGCGGCCTGTTTTTGAATCGCGCGCACCACGCGCGGATGGCAGTGGCCGGTGGCCACCACCGCGATGCCGGCCGAAAAATCAAGATATTCCCTGCCGTCCGCGTCCCAAGTTTTTAGCCCCCGGCCGCGCACAATAACGGCGGGGTAGCTTCGGGTGTAGGAGGAGGAAATGACCCGCTCATCACGGGCGACCCAGGCCTTAGCTTTTGGGCCGGCGGTATTTTTTTGGTTCACGGCGCTTTTAGTTTACCTAAAATCTTGATACCCATTGGATTTATGGACCTTTCAAAATATTGGACCGTAGCGACATTGTCTCAAGCTTGCCAAGGCAAAATTTTGCGTGGCAATCCCGGTGCGGCCATTTCTTCGATCTCTATTGATTCGCGCAAAATCGCCGCAGGGCAGTTTTTTTGGGTGATTGAGGGAGCCAGTAAAGACGGCAATAATTATGTGGCCGAGGCGGCCAAAAAGGGAGCCTTGGGCGCGGTGGTGAGCCGCGAACGATTCGAAGGCTTGCCGGCTAATTTTATTTTGGTCAAGGTGGCGAGCGGCCTTGCGGCCTTGGGGCGTTTGGCTGGGGCCCATCGGGCGTTATTCCCGAAAACGCCGGTGGTCGCGATTACGGGCTCCAACGGCAAAACATCAACAAAAGAGATGGTGGGCGCGGTGTTGTCCATGAAGGGTCCAACAGCCGTTAGTCCGGGTAATTTTAATAACGAGATAGGATGCCCTTTGGCAATCCTGGAGCTGGGTCAACAGCATCAGCATGCCGTCTGGGAAATGGCGGCCAGAAAAAAAGGCGATATCACTCACCTTTCTTTAATGGCCAAACCCAACGTGGCTGTGTTAACCAATATTTCGTCCGCGCATCTGGAGACATTCGGCAGTGTCGCCCAAACTTTTGAGGTAAAAGCTGAAATTTTAAAAGGGTTGGCGCCCCGGGGTGCGGTCATTTATTGGGCCGAAGACCCCTGGCTTCGCCAGTTGCCGGTGCGGTTCCCCGGATACCAGTACAAGACGTTTGGCTTTGGAAAAGACTGCGATGTTTGCGGCCAAATAGAAAACCGAGGACCCCAGGCCACGACGGTCAGCGTGCGCCACCGTAAAACGCTTTGCGGGACTTTTTCCATCGCCGCGGTGGGAACGGGGCCGGTGTTAAACGCCCTGGCCGCTTTTTGCTGCGGCCTGCATTTCGGGGTGGCGCCCAAAAGCATTCTTCACGCTTTAAGCCAAACGCCGCCGGCAGCCATGCGGGGGGAGAAAATTCGGTTGGGCGCCAAAAATCAATATATTGTTGTCAACGACGCCTATAACGCCAACCCGGCTTCAATGACGGACAGCGTTTTGGGTTTTCTGCGGGCTTACAGGGGCACCAGAAAAATTGTGATTTTGGGGGAAATGAGGGAATTGGGACGCCAGGAGCGCAATCTCCATGAAGAGGTGGGCGCGGCCATCGCTTCACAGGCTAAGGCTGAACATTTACTGGGGGAAACCACCTTCGTCGCGGTGGGAGGATCCTTGGCCCAAGCGTTGGCCAGTTCTTTGAGTTCCGCTCAAAGCGCCGGCCCTGTTTCTTGTTTAACCAAAGATAAGGCATTAGGTTTTATCAAAGAAGAGGCCGCCCGCGGTTCTCTACCATGCGCGCTTTTCTTTAAAGCCTCCCGCGCTGAAGCCCTGGAAACGTTGATTGAGGGATTAAAAAGCGAAACCCTGTAATGCTTTATTATCTTTCATCCCTGCGCGATTACTACTTCGGATTCAACGTTTTTTCTTACATCACGTTTCGCTCCGGCGCGGCGGTGGTTACCGCTTTTCTTTTGTGCGTTTTGTTGGGACCCCGAGTGATCGCTTGGCTTGTTGGCCGCGGCTTGGTTCACCGGCCGAAGGTTTTTGCTCCCGAAAGCCACAAAGCAAAGACCGGCGTTCCAGTGGGCGGCGGCATTCTGATTTTGACCGCGATGTTCGCCTCGATCATTCTTTGGGCCAGGCTGGACAACCGTTTTGTCGTCATCGCGGCCGCTCTTTTGGTTGCTTTCGGCGCCTTGGGGTTTTGGGATGATTGGGTTAAAATCCGGGGGGTCAGGAGCGAGGGAAAGTCCGAAGGCATCAGTTCACGCGTCAAGTTTATTTTGCAGATCGGATTTGCGGGTCTCTTCGCTTTTTATCTGGCTCTTTATCCGCCTAACGCCCAGTTCGCGCTCCATGTGAATGTTCCTTATGTTAAAGAGACCTATTTGAATCTGGGCGTTCTGTATTTCTTTTTGGCGATGATCCTTTTCGTCGGGTTTGCCAACTCCGTTAATTTAACGGATGGTTTAGATGGCTTGGCGGTGGGCAACTTGGTGATCGCGGGCGGAGCGACGCTGGTGTTTGTTTATTTGGCGGGCCATGCCCGATTCTCGCAGTATTTAAGAATCATCTCGGTGCCGGAAGCCGGAGAGCTGACCATCGTGCTGGCGGCTTTGGTGGGAGCCGGATTGGGATTTTTATGGTTTAACAGCTACCCGGCGCAGGTTTTTATGGGAGACACGGGGTCCTTGCCTTTAGGCGCGCTGTTGGTTTATGTTTCCATCGTGGCCAAGCAGGAGCTTTTGCTTCCCATTATCGGGGGCGTATTTTTAGCGGAAGCCGCCTCCGTCGTTATCCAGATTTCTTACTTTAAACTGACCAAAGGCAGGAGAGTATTTCGCATGTCCCCCCTTCATCACCATTTTGAGCTTTCTGGAATCCCGGAGCCCAAAGTCGTAGTGCGTTTTTGGATCGCCGGGATAGTGCTGGCTTTGATCGCGATGGCCAGTCTTAAAGTTCGATGAAGGTTTCAAAGGCTCAAAAGGGTCAAGAGGTTCAAAAGGGCTTAAGAAAAGTAAATCGGGTACGATTTTTTGAACCTTTTGAGCTTTTGAACCTTTTGAACTTTCTTTGATATGTTTGACTACGCCATTTTGGGTTTAGGTAAAACCGGGCTAGCGGTTTTGGAGTATTTAACGCGCCATGAGCCCAAGGCCAAAGTTTTAGCCAGCGACTCCGGGGCCGATTCCGCGCTCCAAACCAGTTGCCGGCGGCGTTTTTCGGGGACGGCTTTTGAGTTCGGCGGGCATACCGATCAGGTTCTTGACGCCAAGATGGTGGTTAAAAGTCCGGGAATATCTTGGCGCGCCCCTATTTTGCGCAAGCTTAGAGAGTCCTCGGTCCGGGTCACGAGCGAAATCGAATTCGGTTTTGAGCGGCTTGGGGCGCGGCCGCGGACCGTGATCGGCGTTACCGGCACCAACGGCAAGACAACCACGACGCATCTTTTGGGCCATCTTTTTTCTTTAAGCGGGATCAAAACCGTCGTGGCCGGCAACATCGGCGCTCCTTTAATCGAGAAGGCACCGGAAATCGATTCCGAAACGGCGTTAATCCTTGAGCTCTCCAGCTATCAGCTTGAAGACTCCGGACGTCTTGACCTTGACGCCGCTGTCCTTCTTAATATCACGCCGGATCATTTAGACCATCATGGCGGGTGGGACCAATATGTGAACGCTAAGGCCAAAATTTTTTCTTTCGTCAGGAAAGAGGGCTTTGAAATCGTTAATTTTGAGGATAAAGCGGCCAAACAAATTCCTTCCGGCGGCGCGGCCGCCCGAAGGCTTTTTTTTAGCTCGCGCCGGGTCTTGAAGGAAGGAGCCTGGATTGCCGATGGCAAAATTCAACTCAAAACTCAAAACTCAAAACTCAAAACTAATGCGGCAATTTTTCCTTGCCCCAATCTTTTCGGAGATCACAATTTTGAAAATCAAATGGCGGCAGTCTTGGCGGCTTTGGTTTCGGGAATCAACCCCGGCTCCCTGCAGGAGGCGTTGGCGCCGTATCATCCGCCGCCGCATCGTCTTGAGAAGTTGGGAGAAATTAGCGGCGCCCTTTTTATTAATGATTCCAAAGCCACCAATGTTGACAGCGTCGTGGTGGCGCTTCGGGCCTTGGAGCCTTTGATTGAAAAACGCGGCGGCAAGATTCATCTTTTAATGGGAGGACAGGACAAGGGTTCGCCCTACGGTGCCCTAGCGGATTTTAAGGCTGTCTTGCGGGGCGTTTATGTTTACGGCCAAGCCAAGGCTAAAATTGAAAGCGATCTGGGCTCTAAAATTCCCAGCGAGACGGCGGATAATTTGAGTCAAGCCGTTAAAGCGGCTTTTGGCCGCGCCGGCCAGGGAGACATCGTTCTTTTATCTCCCGCCTGTGCCTCGTTCGACCAGTTTCAAAATTATGAACACAGAGGAGAGGAGTTTCGGAAAATTTTTAACGAATTACGATTGACGAATACCGAATGACGATTACAAAGCAGATATTCCCCATTATGTCATTGCGAGTGGCGCCGAGGCGCCACGTGGCAATCTCATATAAGGGGGACCCTTTTTTTGAGATTGCTTCACCCGTGGCTCGCAATGACGAACCTGGGGAAGAATCGCCATTCCCATGAAGCGCCGTCTTCCTAGCGTTGACCCTATCCTTGCTTTTGCTTTTGGGGCGCTTATTCTCTTGGGTTGCGTGATGGTGTTTTCTTCCAGCTCGATTTTAGCCAGCAACCATTTTAACGATCCCTATGTTTATATCAAGCGTCATATGTTTTTTTTGACGGCCAGTTTTTTTCTCCTCTATGTTTCCAGCCGGATCAATCCTGATTTGTGGAGAAAATCATGGTTCGCGCTTTACGGCGCGACCCTCGCGGCCTTGGCGGTGACGTTGTTGGCGGGCAAAACCGTAGGCGGCGCCAAACGCTGGCTTTATCTGGGACCGCTTGGCTTTCAGTTTTCGGAGTTGGCCAAGCTGGTTGCGGTTGTCGCTTTGGCCCGGTATTTTGACCGCTACCACTCCCGTCTGGCCGATTGGCGGTGGGCGGTTGCTTGGCCGCTGATTCTGTTGTCTTGTCTGGTTTTGCCCATTGTGTTGCAGCCGGATTTCGGCAATCCCGTTGTCATTATTCTCATTTCTTTGATCATGATGTTGGTGGCCGATGTGCCCTATCGGCACCTGGCGGTTTATCCCTTGGTGGCGGTGCCGTCTTTGGCGCTGCTTATTTTAAGCAGCTCTTATAGGATGAAACGCGTTTTAGGATTTTTTTCCCTATGGGGCGGGGCGGATCGCATCGGCGTGGCCCAGGACGGCACCACTTACCAGATTTCGCAGGCTTTGCTGGCCCTGGGCTCCGGCGGTTTTTGGGGCAAAGGCTTGGGTGATTCGCAGTTAAAGCTTCATTATCTTCCCCAGCCCCACACCGATTTTATTTTCCCGGTCATCGGAGAGGAATTGGGATTTTTGGGCGGCGTTCTGATTGTTGGGTTGTTTGCCGTGATCGCCACGCGCGGTGTTCGCACGGCTTTGTATACCGAACGGCTGTTCGAGCGTTATCTGGCCCTTGGATTTACCTTTATGCTTATTTTTCAGGCGGCGATCCACATGGCGGTCACCACCGCTTTGGCTCCCACCAAGGGAATAACGCTTCCTTTTATTTCTTACGGCGGCTCGTCTTTGCTGGTCAGCTGTTGGATGGCGGGGATTCTTTTGCGGCTTTCGCGTTTGAAGAAGTAATCGCCTATTTGATCGCGATTTCAAGCCCCACTGTGAAATAGGCGTCTTGGAGCGTCACGATCCGGGATAAGTCATAGATGCCGGCATCCGCAGACAGACCCAGATGCCCTCTTTGGCCAAAACGGACAACGGAATGCCGCAGGCCCAGGGAGGCGGTTTTGGCCCAGTTGCCGGTTGTTTTTTCTCTGCCGGGCAGGGTTATTGTTTGACGCTCAAACGGCGAATTTAAAATCCATTCATGGCCTCCGGCCGGCGTTTCCCATTGATCGTACCGGCTAAAACCAAACCGTCCCAAAAGGCTTAAGGAACGGGTAAATCCGAGCCGCGCGCCCGCCAGAAAAGAGTCGCGATAAGTGCGATCAATAAAATGAACCTTAGTGTAATCCCGGCTGGGCCACCCCTGTAGTTGATAAGCCACGCCTTTGGAGCCTAGATTGTTGCTTGTTCCATTAAACTGATACTCAAGAAAAGGATAGGGAATCCAGCGTTTTTTGGGATTGAGACCTAAAAATACGCCAAGAATCGGAGAGTAGTCCGTTTCGCGGATGCCTGTTTTTTCCAGGGTTACGGCGGCGGGATCCATGATGATGTCTTTGGGATCAAGAGTGTAGGTTTTTTTCGCGAAAGCCTCAACGCCGCCCATCAAAAAACTCCCGTTTGATTTTTTTGGAGCAGTTTCTTCTTGTTTTTGGGCCGGCTGGTCAAAGACCTCCTGGAGTCCGGCCAGCGCCGCGATTGGCGTACGTGCCGGCAGTTGATCGGTTGAGCCAAAGGACGGACCACCGGCCAGCGCCGCGCCTAGCAGGATAAATGCAATCACGCGGACTAGTATAACGGTTGAGAAGGACTTCAAGGTAGAGTCTTTAGTACCAATTATCATTGGGTCTTAAGTTTCTTTTTTTATACAGGTCCAGCCTGTAAAATAACATTGAAAATGATTGGCGCCATTCTTTTCACTTTTTTATGGGCCATGAGTCCTTTGGTCCAGGGTCAAGAGCCTGACTCAATCAACAAACAGGTTGATCTGACCCGCCGGTTTAACGGCCGAATCCCTCCGGAGAACAGGTCCCGGCCCGGAATCATTGAAACAATCTGGGGTCTGCTTCTTAGTCCGGTAGGTTGTTCTTTGGCCCAATCTCTGACCTTGCCTGAAGACGACGCGCAGCTGGACTTTACGGCATGGTCTCCTTACGTTGGCCTGGTGGGCGTTATCAATCCAGCGGATCAGATCGAAAGACTGGCTTCATTTTTCCATCATCCCGGAGGACCCAGAATTCAAGGTATCAGGATGGGTTCGGGCAAAGACTGCGCGGCCGGCCTGTTGAACGCCGACCGCAAGTTTATTCAAGCTTTGAAATCGCGCGCGCCAGGCATGGAGGTGCTTTTTGTTTTAGACAACTGCATTATTGACGTCAAGACGGATCCGGAGGCCCGCCGTCAATATTTGGAATCTGTTTTCAGGACGCTCGGTCCTCTTGTGGATTATTTTCAGGTGGGCAATGAGCCGGACTGTTTTCCGGAGGAGGCGGGATGCACCAACTGGATCAGCGAGAGGCAGTATGCCCAGGCCTTAAGCGAGGTTTATGCTTTTGCCCAGAGCCAGTATCCCGGCGTCAGCGACAAGCTCGTTCCGGCCGCTTTTTTAGGCAACAGTGACGGAGCCCGATATTTGGGCAACTTAATTTCTTTGGCCGGACCGCTGTTGACCGAGATGGGGATTATCCACATTCATTTTTATTGCGGCACGAAGCAGTGCGTTTACGATTATAAATTTCAGATCGAAAGACTTTGGCCGCGCGTCAGGGTTTGGGTTACTGAAACAGGAACTCTCCATCGTTCTCGCCACGTCGGCTATGTTAATGCCCGCTACCCTATTTTTAAAAGAGACCTGCACGCCGAAAGGATTTATTGGTGGCATATGTTTAATGTAGCGGGAGGCGGTCAGTTCGGCGGCTTTGTCATGGCGCTTTATGACCGGGTGGGCGGCAGCGTCATTGAAACCAGCCCTCTTTATAATGCCCTTCTTTTGCCCTAAAGCTCCTGCCCTAAAGTCCCGGTTTCATTTGCCCCAAAGGGCCCGCGTTTTTTTAAGCGCCCTCGTCTAGAATAGTCATCAGTGAGGGGAGCAATTAAAATCCAACAGCATAGGAGGCATTTTGTTATGAGTAAAACCATCACCTTGGCGCTTATTTTAAGCGCGGCATTCGTTTCGTTGGGTCAGGCCGACAAGGACAAGAAAGAAGTCAGAAATTACACCAACGCCGATCTGTCGGCTTTTTCGCTTTTTAACGTTGACAACGATGGCGCGGCGGACCTTCCCCGGTTATTGACTAAAGATAAATTTCAGTCGGTGCTGGAAAGAGTTGCCGATGAAATCACCGAAACAAGAAGGACAGGCAATGCTTACGCCAACGTGAAACGCGCGAATCAGTTTCAAGTGGCGGCGGCTCCTCTATCCGACCCTAGCCTTAGGTCAGCCATTCTCACGGTCGTCAGGATTGATGTTCAAGAAGTCAAACCCGAATTGCCGGAGGGCGTAACCTTGACGACGAAGCATGCCGGCGCGGTTAAAAGGCTGTTTGATTTGGTCAGTGTAACTTTGATCCAGGGCGACAGCCGCGTCAGGTTTTCCATTCGACCGGAATACATCTTCCATGCTATCTACGGTCCGACCCAGGCTTTTCTGGAAGACGCCGAGGTCGTGGGCGTTTACTCGCAGGGCTTGGGCCGGTCTATTGCCGTCAACGAGCTGACAACTCTTTATCTGCCCCAACTGCAGGGTGTTTTGAGTCAAGTTTTCGACCAGCAATCTGCCTCAAAATAGTTTCGTTTTTTAGCAAACGAGTCCTTTGATTCCCTCCGGGCAAAAATCCGGAGGGAATTTATTCTATGGCCAAATTTGGGCGTTCATTGATTGTTGTTGTAGAATCCCTTAACTAAGCATGTCAACAACAAAAATTTACTCCGCTTGTCCCGTCGGCATCGAGGCGCGCCTGGTCACCGTTGAGGTGGATTTGCGCCGCCGCGGCATGCCGGCCTTTACCTTAGTCGGCCTTCCGGATCAAGCGACGAAGGAAGCCAGGGAGCGGGTTTTGGCCGCGATCCGCAATTGCGGCGTTGCTTTTCCGCTGGCTAAGATGACGGTCAACCTGGCTCCCGCGGATTTCAAAAAAGAGGGCACCGAGCTCGACCTTCCTATCGCCTGCGGCATTTTATCCGAAGACGATCAGATGCCGAAAAAAGAAACGACCACGCGCCTTAGTAGTTATCTTTTTGCCGGTGAACTGGGTTTGGACGGCCAGATCAGGCCCATTCAGGGAGCGCTGGCGGTCGCGTTTTGCGCCAAGAAGAACGGATTTAAAGGCGTTGTCGTTCCCTGGGCGAACCGGGAGGAAGCGGCCCTGGTGGATGATTTGGAGGTTCTGGCTTTTGAACATTTAACCGATGTTATTCATTGGTTGTCCGGACAAGCCGGGGCCCGGCCCTATCGTCCCGAAGAGAATTTTTGGCGCAAGCATTTAGACGGCGGCGGTATTTCGGGCATCGGCTCCTGTGTGGATTTTGCCGATATCGAAGGCAATGTTTTGGCCAAAAAAGCTTTGGAGGTGGCCGCGGCCGGCGGGCATCATGTCTTGATGATCGGGCCCCCGGGTGTTGGCAAGACTTTATTGGCCCGGGCCTTGGCCGGAATTCTTCCGCCGTTGTCCAAAACAGAAGCCGTGGAGTTGACCAAGATTTATTCGGCAAGCCCAACCGAGCGGGCCAGCGGCTCTCTGATAGCGAAGAGGCCGTTTCGCAGTCCGCACCACAGCGCCAGTTCCGCCGCCGTGGTCGGCGGCGGCCAGAGAGCTTTGCCGGGGGAAGTCAGTTTGGCTCACCGCGGCGTTTTATTTTTGGATGAGATGGGGGAGTTTCACCGCGACGTGCTGGAAGTGTTAAGGCAGCCGCTGGAAGACGGCGAGGTGGCGGTGTCCAGGGCCGGAGCCAAACTGCGCTACCCGGCGCGTTTTTTTCTGGTCGGCGCCACCAACCCCTGCCCCTGCGGCTACCTGGGATCATCCGGCCGGGAGTGCCAATGCGCGCCGGGCCAGATTTTAAGATACCGCCGCAAGCTCTCCGGCCCGATTTTAGATCGGATGGATATTCAGGTCGAGGTTAACGCCCAGGAGTTCCGCCAAGCGGTCGCCGCCGGTCAAAAACGTTCGGCACCGCCCGGCGAAAGCTCCCGGGTTATCGGCGAGCGCGTTAGGCAGGCGCGGCAGGTTCAGCGGGAACGTTTTGCCGATTTGGCTCTTGAGCTTAACTGCGAGATGTCTTTAAAAGAGATAAAAGCCTATTGCAAATTGGAAGAATCGGAGGAAGAATTCTTAAGTGGAGTGGTTAAGCGCTACGATCTGTCGCCGCGAGCGTACCACCGTATATTAAAGGTAAGCCGCACGGTGGCTGACCTGCGCGGCGGCGAGCGCATAACCAGAGAGGATCTTTCTTTGGCGGTGCGGTTGCGGTTTTTTGACCGCTTGGCGCAAGAAAGCATGAATTAAGGGATCGCGGAGGTGAGAGTATGACGGGTTTAATACTGGCGCTGTCAGCCGTGATGATGAGTCTGGGGTTTGGCCAAGAGGGCGCTTCCGCCCAGCGCTACATCGTGGTCAAGGGAGACACGCTTTGGGACATCGCGGAGTTGTTTTACAGCAATGGTTTTGACTGGAAAAAAATTCATGATCTTAATCAACAAATCGTTGGGAATCCCCACCTGATTTATCCCGAGCAAGCCCTTGTTTTGCCTGATGGGATGGCGCCGCCTCAAAGAAAACCGGCGCCAAAATCCCAAGAAGTCGTCGTAGCGCCGCCTCCGGTTGCGCCAACGGCGCCGCCGGCCGCGAAGGAAGTTGAGGTAGTCATGGCGCAAGATGAGCAAATGCCCGATATAGCGCCCGAACCGGAGCCCAAGGCGCCTTCACAGTTGGAGACCTTGGAGGCGGCCGAAATCACCGGCGCCCCGGCCGTTTTGTCTGAATTAAAAGAGTTTAAGGACTACGACGGCAAGGTGATCGCGAGCCGGGATTTGGAGCGCGCGATGTTTAGCTCCGGCGATCGGGTGATTGTCAGCTTGGGAGCCAAGCACGGGCTCCTTAAGGGCGATATCTTGAAGATCGTGCGCAAGAAGAAAAAAATTTATGATCCGTTGGCTAGAAAAAGAGTATGGCTTGTTGATGACGTGGGCCGAATCAGAGTCACTTCCGAAATTTATGAAACGCGCTCGTCGTGCGAAGTCGTCTATTCTCATGACGCCGTTGTTATTGGCGACGGGGTTTTGCGTTTGCCCAGAAACGATGAAAGCGCCGGCCAGTAGCCCTCGTGCGTAAATGGCTGCTTGTTGTTTTTTTGATCCTGTTAGGTTGCTATAAGGGTTACCATTGGTTTGATTCCCCCGCTTATTTTGAGTTTCTTGAGCGCCATAAGAAGGAAAGCTGGTTCGCCGGGGCTCTGCTTAAATCCGGCCTTTATTGGACTTTCGCGGATGAACCCAGAAAAGCGTTGGTTTATTTCAACCGGTGCATGGAGAAAGACTTGGAAAAATCCCCACAGCGTTCCTCATGTCTTTATTACAAAGCGGCGAGCCACGATCAATTAAACCAGCGCGCCGAAGCCATCCGCCATTATTCACTGCTGTTTCAAGAGTTTCCGAATCATCCGAAGGCTTCCATCGCGAGCCGAAGAATGGATTTTTTTAAGTCCGGACTGTAAGATGATGCCTGTCGCGCCGATTGATTCGCCGCAATATTTTTCTCTGCGGGAGAAATCCGGGCTTTTAGCGGGTCTTGCCGGGGGCGACCGCCCGCAGGGTCTGTGGGCTTTGGGCGACCCAGGTCTTTTGCAGAATGATGTTTTACGCGTGGCGGTTGTTGGCGCGCGCCGGGCCACCCCCTACGGCATTTCGGTGGCCGAGAGATTGGCGATCGAGCTGGCGGCCAAGGGGGTTGTTGTGGTCAGCGGCTTGGCTTATGGCATTGACGCGGCGGCGCACCGAGCCGCTGTCAGGGCCGGCGGGCGGACGCTGGCGGTTCTGGGAACGGGCATCGACGTTGTTTACCCCGCGAGCCACCGCCGGCTGCAGTTGGTTGAAATTCCGCGTCAGGGCCTGGTTGTTTCGGAGTTTTCACCCGGGACGCCTGCGCTGGCGCATCATTTTCCACAAAGGAACCGATTGGTCGCGGCTTTGGCCGCGGCGGTGGTTGTGGTTGAGGGGGACATTGATTCCGGCGCTTTAATAACCGCGCGCTGGGGCGCCGATCTGGGCCGCGAGGTTTTAGCGGTTCCGGGGAGCATCCATTCGGCCATGAGCCGCGGGCCCAATAAGCTGATTCGCGACGGCGCCATTCCATTGACCCAAATCGAGGATATTTTTGAGGAGGTTCCCGCTTTAAGGCGCTTGGCCGGTCCGAGAGTTTTGGGCAAAAATCCGCCGGCCGCCTTTGAAACGCCCGCGGCCGCGCGGCTCCTGGAGAAGCTTTCTTTTGACCCGGTTTCTTTTGATGTTCTTCTTGAGATGACCGGTTTGACGGTCGAGGAATTAAATGGAGCGCTGCTTGAGATGGAGGTTCGCGGCTTCGTGCAGTCCGAACCCGGGGGGTACAGGCGCCGGTGACCGCGAAGAAAAAATCCGCCGTTAAACGAGGGGCTTTGGTGATCGTGGAGTCTCCGACCAAAGAAAAAACGCTGGCCGGATTTTTGGGCAAGGAATACCTAATTAGAAGCTGCAAAGGCCATGTCCGCGATCTGCCGGCGCACGAGCTGGGCGTGGATACCGAAAAAAATTTTAAACCCACCTATGTGGTCATTGAAACGAAAAAAAAGACGCTGGACGCGTTAAAAAGCGCGGCCGGCAAGGCGGACAAAATTATTTTGGCCACGGATTATGACCGCGAGGGGGAAGCCATCGCTTGGCATTTAGTTGAGATTTTAAATCCGCCCAAAACCAAGATCGCGAGAGTCGTATTTCATGAAATCACCAAAGAAGCCATTGTGGAGGCGTTTGGGTCACCGCGAGGTCTCGACGAAGACCTGATCGCGGCCCAGCAGGCGCGCCGCGTTCTGGACCGCTTAGTCGGCTACAAATTATCCCCTCTTTTATGGAAAAAGGTCCGCCAAGGGCTTTCCGCCGGGCGCGTTCAGTCCGTGGCGGTAAGGTTGATCGTCGAGCGCGAAGCTGAAATCAAAAAATTTAACGTTGAGAATTATTGGACCATTCACGCCCTTTTGAATAAGGCGGGTCAAACATTCCAAGCCGAACTTTCTTCCTGGAAGGGCCGCGAAATATGGCAGACCCAAACCCATCAGCTTTTCGCGCAGAGCTATAAAATCACCACGACCGTTTTTAAGAACGTCGATGAAGCCCAGGCGCTCGCCGGCCGGATCGCCGGAAAAAGTTTTGAAGTCCTTGAGGTCGAGGAAGCTAACCGCAAGCGATCTCCCCTGGCTCCTTTTACAACCTCCACCATGGCCCAGGCTGTTTCCCAGGCGCTTGGTTTCTCGGCTCAAAAGACGATGCGCTTGGCGCAGAACCTCTATGAAAACGGTTTTATCACTTACATGCGAACCGATTCGGTGTTCGTGGCGCAGTCCGCGCAAAAGGCGGCCAGGGCTTTTGTTCAGGAAAAATTCGGCGTAGCCTACGTCCCGGCCGCTTCCCCCGTCTATAAAACCAAAACTAAAGGCGCTCAAGAAGCTCATGAAGCCATCAGGCCGACCTTGGCGGCCAGAACTCCGGAAGCTTTGGGTCCCGGATTAGCCAAGGAAGAGGCAGCCCTTTATGATTTGATTTGGAGGCGTTTTTTGGCCAGTCAAATGACGGACGCGCTTTATCACGTGATGACCGCCGCCCTGTCCGTCAAGAACGCCGCCGAGGCGGCTTTGTTTCGGTCGTCGGGCCGGCGTCTGGTTTTCGACGGATTTCTAAGGCTCTATCGCGAAGGTTCGGAGGAAGCCGACAGAGACCTTCCCGTTCTTCCGCCGTTAAAAAAGGGGGAGGAGATTTTTCTGGCAAAACCTTCCGGGGCCGTGGAAGCGAGGGCGCATCAAAGCTCGGCCCCGCCGCGTTACAACGAGGCCAGCTTGGTGCTGGCTTTAGAGGAAAACGGGATCGGCCGTCCCTCCACATACGCTCCCATTCTCCATACGGTGGTGGAGCGCGGTTACGCTTTTTTAAAGGAACGGCGTTTTTATCCGACCGAAACGGGCGCCCTGGTCACCGATATTTTAAAAAGTCATTTTCCGGAGATCGTGGATCTTTCCTTCACGGCGCAGGTGGAAGGGAGCTTGGATGAAGTGGCGCAGGGCAAGCGCGCCTGGCAGACTGTGGTCAAAGAATTTTATGCGCCGTTTTCCAAGGAGCTGCAAAAAGCCGAAGCGCGCATGGTTAAGGTGAAAATCCAGCCCAAGGATTCGGGCCAGAAATGCGTTCGATGCGGCGCTCGAATGTTCATCAAGGAGAGCCGGTTCGGGCGCTACTTGCTTTGCGAAAATAATCCAAAGACCTGCAACGGCAAGACTCCCCTGGATGCCCAGGGCCAGCCGATTCTGCCGGAAACGACCAGCGAACCCTGCCCCAAATGCGGCAAGAGCATGCTTAAGAAGAAAACTCCCAGGGGCATGCACTATTTAGCCTGTCAGGATTACCCGCAATGCCGGACCTCGATTAGCTTAGACCGGCAGGGAAATAAGATTGTTCGAAAACCCGCCGAGCCTACTGATTTAAAATGCGAACGATGCAAATCCCCGATCGTCAAAAGATACGGTCCGCGCGGCCCATTCTTGGCCTGCTCGGCTTTCCCAAGATGCAGATTTACGAAATCAATTCCCAAAGAAGGTGAGAAAGGTGAACAAGGTGAGAAAGGTGAGAAACGATGAAGAAAGTTCCTTTAATTCCTTGATCACCTTTTTCACCTTGTTCTCCTTCTTCAAATGACTGAACTTGAACGCTCCGTCCATGATTACCTTCTTTATTTAAGAACTCGTCGCAGGTTGGCGGTTAATACCCAGGAAGCGTACCGCAGTGATCTTTTGGATTTGGTTCGTTTCGGCTCGCGCCACAACACGCACGCGGTTGACGCGGTCGGGCGTCAGTTTTTGCGCGCGTATCTAGCCGGCTTAAATTTAAACCCCGCGACTTTGGCCAGGCGAATCGCCAGCATCCGCGGCTGGCTGCGGTTTTTGGCTCGAACGCGCCCACAGGCGGCCTCGCCCCTGGCTTTGATTAATTTTGGCAGGAATCTTAAGCGCTCCCGGGCTCTTCCGAAGGCTTTGTCAAACGAAGAAATCGAGCGATTAATGATCGTGGCCCAAAAAAAAGCTTTAACCAACCCTGGTCCATCCTCCAACAAGAGCAACGTGCCGCGCTCAAGAGACTGGGCTGTGCTCGAACTGCTGTACTCCTCTGGGTTAAGGATCAGCGAACTAGCCGGGTTGGGCCGTTTTAACGTCAACAGTCAAGCGGGCACGCTTCGCGTTTTGGGCAAAGGTTCCCGCGAACGCCTGGTTCCTATCGGCGAGCGCGCCCTCGAAGCCCTTAATCATTACCTCGGCGAACAGGACCGGCAGGCCGTTGCCTCGAGAAATTTGCGTGCGAGCCCATATCTTTTCTGTAATAGGCATGGTGCGCCAATCAGCCGCGTTTTCTTGGAGCGCCGGGTCCGCGCGTTAGCCCAAGAGGCTTTGGGAAAAAGAGTGACGCCGCATCAGTTAAGGCATTCGTTCGCCACCCATCTTCTTTTGGCCGGCCTTGATCTGCGCAGTCTCCAAGAAATGCTGGGGCATAAATCGCTGGAAGCGACCCAGATATACACGGCATTGACGACCGCCAATTTGAAAAAAATTTACGACAGGACGCATCCGAGAGCATAGGAAGGTTCAAGATGTTCAAGAGGGTCAAGAGGGTCAAAAGGCTTTACAAAAGAAAACATTGTTCTTTTTTGAACCTTTTGAACTTTTGAACCTCTTGAACCTTTTATTATGAGAGACAAAATCGAACTTTTGGTTGAAGAAACAGGCGCGCCGCCACAAGAGGCGGAGCTGGCGCTTGGGTTGGCTAATTTTGACATGGAAGGAGCTTTAAAACTCATCCACAGCCGCATGCAGGATATCTTCGTGATCAAGACCAAATTTCTTGGACAGCATCCCCAGATGTACGGCCTCATGCTTTTTATCGCTCATGTCGGCCGCCCCGGGACGAACCCGTCATTTCGATTGAGATTCGTTTTCAGCGCCAACCCGCATCTTTATCAGACGGATTTAAACATGCCTTGGTATGAATTTGAAAAAGCGATTTACAGAGTCCGGCTTTCGGAGTGGTGCCATATGGCGTTGAGTCAAAGCATCGAAAAAGAGTGGGAGGAAAAAATCGCGGCCGCAACGAGCCGCTTGTTTGCTTTAAAGGAATCTTTGCTGGCCGGACAGCCTGCCCCCATCGGTCTTTGGATCGATGATCTCTTGACCTCTTCGCATCACTGGCGGGTGCCGCCTAAATTTCATTATGCGACCGATGTTTTAAGCGTCGGGGAATACCGTCAGGGACCCCCGGGCGGTTTAAGTCCATGGTTTGGAGTAAACGCGGCCGCCCGCAAAGTAAGAGAAGGCGAGCTCTTTATGAGCTTAAGGATCGCTTTGGAGAGCGCCGACATTTCCCGGCCTCACGGCGGGTTGACTCACTTAAGGCCTGCGCCTGTTTTTGTTAAAGAATTGCAGGCCGGCGATATCGTCAATGTCTATGTTTTGGAATCCAGGGAGACCGGTCTTTATCTGGCTGAAATTTTCGGAGGGTACTCGGATCACGGACTTCATCCCGTGGAGGCTCCGATTGAATCGGTCTGGCGGGAATCCGATTTAGTCGGTGTCCGCGTTCGTTTTGGCCACGCGGTTGTGGGCGAGGGCACTTTCCCTCCTGATTTACGCGTTCAATCCATCCGCAAAAGCCAGAAAACTCCTTTTCTGAAACGCGTTTTTGGCTGGTAAGCGGTATGCCGGCGTTGGTGGTTGTTGGGCTTCAATGGGGGGATGAGGGCAAAGGCCGCATTATTCACACTTTCTCCCGCCACGCTGATGCCGTGGCGCGTTATCAGGGCGGCAACAACGCGGGCCACACTTTGGTTCTGGGCAACAATGAAATTTTGGCGCTTCACCTTGTTCCTTCCGGAATCGTTTATCCCAAAGTCCGTTGTTATATCGGGAACGGCGTCGTTGTTGATCCCAAGGCTCTCTATGAAGAGGTCGAGACTTTAAAGAAACGCGGAATTAAATTTACCGGACGCCTTGGCATCAGTCCTCTGTGTCACGTCATTCTCCCCTATCATCTTCAGTTTGAAAAATATTTAGGAGAGGGTTCCCGGCTTGGAACCACCCAGCGCGGGATCGGCCCGGCCTACGCTGACAAGATCGCGCGCGACGGCGTGCGTTTGATGGATTATCTTGACCGCGATCTTTTAAGAGAAAAGGTGATTCGCAATACGCGAACCAAATTGTCGGCCTTCGCGCGCCCGGCCGAAATCAGAGCCGTCGAGAATCAAATATTCCAAGAGCATAAGAGGTTGGCTCCCTTTTTAAAACCACTGGTCAGCGATGTGTCTCTGGAACTTTTTACCATGCTGGCCAAGGGCAAGAGGGTTGTGCTGGAGTCCGCACAGGGCACATTTTTAGATGTTGATTTCGGAACCTATCCTTATGTCACCAGTTCCAACCCTATTGCCAGCTTTGCGCCCTGCGGCGTCGGTTTGGGTCCAAAATCCGTGGACGCGGTGTTGGGCGTGGCCAAGTTGTTCACGACGCGCGTCGGCGAGGGACCCTTCCCAAGCGAGATTAAGGGGCCCCTGGCCAACCGGATCCGCGAGTCGGGTTTGGAATACGGCGCCACAACGGGGCGCCCGCGCCGGATCGGGTACCTTGATCTGCCGCTTCTTAAAAAGGCTTGCCGCATTAACGGCGTGGACCGGCTGGCTTTGACCAAGCTCGATACCTTGGCCGGAGTGCGCCCGTTGAGGGTTTGTATCGGGTATAAGTGGCGCGGCCGAATTTTGCGCGAAATGCCCGATGATCCGCGTCTGTTAAACGGGGCGCAGTTGATCTATAAGGAATTTTCTGGTTTCAGCGCAGATTTAGGAGGCATCACGCGATACGCCGGCTTGCCGGCTTCGGCCAAGAAACTCATCGACGAGGTGATGGAATTTACCGGAGTTCCGGCGGCCATCGTTTCGGTGGGGCGCAGCACCAAAAATCAAGTTATTTTGGATCCAAAATTTTTGAAAGAATGGCTGTAAAATTTTGCGGAGCAAAATTTTCAGTGCTGAGTGTAAAGTGCTGAGTACTGAGTGAAATTATTTTTAGAAATATTGCGGTGGATACATTGAAACAAGGTTACTTGATTCTTGAGGATGGAAGTTATTTCCCGGGTCGACTTTTTGGCGCTGTTAATACACTCAGCACTCAGCACTCAGCACTCAGCACTTGTTCTTTGGGTGAAGTCGTCTTTAACACCGCCATGTGCGGCTACGAAGAAGTCTTAACCGACCCGTCTTATCGCGGTCAAATCGTGGCCATGACTTACCCGCATCAGGGAAATTATGGAATCACGCTCTGTGATAACGAGTCCTCAAAAGTTCATGTGGCCGGCTTTGTGGTGGGGGAACTTTCCGAACTGCCTTCTAACTGGCGCGCTAAAATGAGCTTAAGCGATTACCTGAAAGATCAGGGCGTTGTTGGTATCGCGGGAGTGGATACGCGGGCCCTGACTTTGAGACTTCGCTCTTCGGGCGCCATGCGGGCAGCGATAGTGAACTTAGGGGTCAGGGGTCAGGGGTCAGGGGTCAGTGAGGCGATGAAAACGATAGTTGAAGAAATTAAAAAGCATCCGGCGATGGAAGGTTTGGCATTAGCCGAAGAGGTTTCGGTTTCGCAAAAGACTGTATGGAAAAATGGTTCATTAGCCCCCTCACCCCTCACCCCTCACCCCTCACC
>JACQJO010000040.1 GCA_016205025.1 Elusimicrobiota bacterium | reverse complement strand
GTTCCCTCCCTAGTCCTACGTCTTAGCAAAGAATTGTAGAACTAGCGGAGGGACTTTTTTGTGCAGAGGAGAAGGAGCTGGATTCCGGCTTGCGCCGGAATGATGATCTAAAATAAATTTTTCCCTAATGTCCAGGAGGATAGCCGCTTGCAAGCAGGAAATATCTATGGTATATATAGAATCAGGGAGAGCAAGAATTGTGATATCTAACCGGCAGAAGGGTTTTACCCTGATCGAGCTTCTTGTCGTTCTGATCATTATCGGCGTCTTGGCTTCGGTAGGCGTTCCGCGCTATTTTAAGGCAGTTGAACGCGCGCGCGGCAGCGAGGCGGCCAGCATTCTTTCCGCGGTTGCCCAAGCGGAGGAGCGTTATTACCAGAGAAACGGCGTTTACACCACCGTAACTGAAAATTTGGATGTGGACCTTCCCGCGACGCGGTTTTATTTAAACGCCATCTCCATCTCCGACAATGACCTGCAGATTCAGAGAAACTCCGCCTCTCAAGGTTCCACCTTGGGTTGGCCGGCAGGATGCGTTAATAACTATAACGTGATCATGAATATGGTCACCCGCATTTACTCGGCTGTTCCTGTTAACTGCACCTTTGTTTTACCTTAGGCCAATGGCGTACATTAACAAGGGCTTCACCCTTATCGAACTGCTTGTCGTTCTGATCATTATCGGTATCTTGGCTTCCATAGGGGTTCCGCGCTATTTCAAGGCGGTTGAACGCTCGCGGGCGGCCGAAGCGGCCAGCACCCTTTCCGCCATTGCCCAGGCGGAGGAGCGTTTTTTTCAAAAAAATGGCAGCTACACCAGCGTAATTGCAGATTTAGATGCGGATCTTCCCCGCACGCGGTTTTTTATCAATGCAATCAGCGTATCCGGCAACGATGTCTCGATTCAAAGGAACGCCGTCGCTCAAGGATCCACTTTGGGTTGGCCGGCAGGATGCGTCAATAACTACAACGTTGTCATGGATATAATCAACCGCGTCTTTTCCGCGGATCCATCAGACTGCACCTTTGTTTTGCCCTAGCGGGCGCGCGGCGGCAATTCTAACGTCAAAAACCTTTGGGGCCGCCTTATCCGCGGCCCTTTTTTTGTTGACAGCAGGGGTCTTTTTAGCTCCTAACGAAAATCCCGATCTTTTTTGGCACCTGGCTTCAGCGCGCGAGGCAAAAGCCCTTGGCCTTCCTTTTTTGGACAAAGAAACCTTTTCCTTCACGCTGGCCGGCGCTGACTGGATTAATTTTGAATGGTTGTTTTCAAAATTGGTCTACGTTTTTTTTGAAATCGGGTCCTTTAAACTTCTCGCTTTTTTAGCGTCCCTGTTAAGCGCAAGCATTGTTTTTTGGGTCAGTTGGTATAGCTGCCACAGCTCCAAACTTTCCGGCCCCAAACTTTTTTTTGGGGGGATCGCCTCAATTTTTATTGCCGTTAATCTCATCGCTTCCCGGGCAAATTTACAGCCGGAGCTTTTCGGTCTTCTATTTCTCCTTATTTTTTTTCTGCTTCGAGATGAGCTGTTATCGTCAAAAATTTATAGCGCCCGATTCTGGCTTTTCCTATCTTTTTATTTCATTCTTTTTGCCCTTTGGGCAAATATTCACAGCACATTTTCTTTTGCGTTGGCCACGCTTGGCATTCAGATGGCGGCCAGTTTATTGGACGCCGTAGTTGATGGTTATCGATCCCGAATCTTTTGGCCGAATCTAAGAAAAACATGGCCTTTTTTACGCCGGTGCGCTTTTTTAATCGCCGCCGGTTTCGCGGCCACGCTGATCAATCCTTTTGGTTTTGGGATTTATGAGTTGATCGTTAAGGTGGTTGGGGATATAAACCTTCTTCAGTTAGCCATCAACGAGTGGCAGAGCGCGGAGTTTGAGTTTTCTTTGGTTTTTTTCTGGGTTTATTTCGTTTCGGGGCTTGCGCTTATTCTGATGTCGGGTTGGCCTGGGAAAAGATTGAGGCTCGAGGCCCTGCTTTTCTGGATGTTTTGCGGGTGCATGGTTTTTGAGCATGTTCGTAACGTAGCTGTTTTTGGCATCGCCACGCTGCCCTATTTGATAACTGCTTACTCTGAAATCCAGCTTAAAGCCGGCCGATGGATTAAAATGGCCGGCACCGGAATTTTGCTCATGTTGACCGTTTTGGGCGCGCGAAATTTTTACGCTACGGCTAAGACCAGAACCGAGACGCTCATCGTTCAAGGAGGAGTTCCCGGACCCTTCGTGCAGACACTTGGCTATCCGGTCCGGGCGTTCGATTTTTTAGATAGGAATCGGTATCTTTTTGGATTGCGCGCTTACCTAGAGTGGGGATGGGGCGGTTACGCCGAATGGCGCGCCGCAGAAAAAGGCCTTAAAGTTTTTTTTGATGGCCGGTATCTTTTTCATGATCTGTTAGATTTGGCGATGACTAAAGCGGAGTCACCCGCCTCTTGGCAGAGCTTTCTTACAGATTGGCAAGTGAACATGGTTATCCGATCCACGCCAAAACTGGATCAGTATTTTGTTGATGAGACGGCCAAACCCGGGAATTCGACGGATCATTTAATGCGCTCCAGAACAGCTCTTTTTTATTCACCCAAAGAGTGGGCTTTGGTCTATTGGGACGCAGTTTCCTTGGTTTTGGTTCGAAGAAGCGCTGTTTCTTCCGGATTTCTAAAAAAGCATGAATATAAAATTTGGGCGCCCTTGGATTTTCACGCGGTTTTATTTGGGATTAAAACCGGCCGGATAAAACCGGATCAGGCGATTAAAGAGATGCGGCGCAATAAACTGGAAGCCGGGGATAACTTTTACAACCGCTATTTCGCCAGGCTGGCGGCCCAACGTTTTTGAAGACAGGCGACGTAGTGGTAAGGAGTCAAGCCGCAGGGAATGGCGCCGACGTTACGCAAAACCAGGCCATTTTGAGCCTGATCCGCGATCCAGCGTTGATCGATTTCCCTGACATGCCAGTCATCGAGCATATTGTCCGACATGTTATAGCGTCCGGCGATTAATTTTTTGATGCCCAGGGCGATCACCAAGCGCTTGGTCCATTGGATAAAGATTTCATTGGGCCAGGTCACCACGATCAGCGCTCCGGACTTGGCCACGCGTGAGATTTCCTGAAGGATAATATCCGGAAACCGGGCATGCTCCAGCACTTCGGAGCAGACAACGCGGTCAAAGGTTTCATTGGGGAAGGGCAGTTTTTCGCCCTCGCCCTTAATTAGGTTCACCCTGGATGTGTAAGGGTTTAGCGCAGGGGAGTCACCCTTGCCCCCAGACCCGAGAACCAGTCCCGACGGTTCTCCCCGCGTGCTCGCGGGGCCCCTCTCCACAACTGGGTTCAAGGGTGAAACCCCAGCCCTAAACCCCTTAGCAAGCCTGGCGCGGGCTTGGTCTAAGAGATATTGGGATGGCTCAACGCCCACGGCTTGGCCGCGATTCAATAAACCCAGCAGATTGCCGGCTCCGCAACCGACGTCTAATACAAGGTCCGACGGACCGGCGTTTAAAAGCTCGATGGTTTTTTTGATCCGCAGGAACTCCATTTTACGGATAAAAAATCCTGATTTGGTGATAAAGGTGTCCGGGTCGTGGCGACGGGCCATGACCTCGTTCCACTGCCGGTGATCTTTAGGGTCTGTTAAGGAATTAATGGTCAATTTGGAGGCCCAGATTTGCGCCGGATGCTAGGAGCGAGGAGGGCGCATACTTGAAAAGTATGTAACCGACCGAGCGACGAAGCAGCCGGTGCAGATATGGGCCTCCCCGAAGGGCCAGGGCACCTTTGGGCTGCGACTTTGCCAAATTTTCCTCACGTACTTTGCAAGTACGCCGCGAAAAATTTGGCTTCGTCTCGCTCCAAAACTGCCCTGGCAAATTGATCATTAATTCCTTAACAGACCCT